>JABMPE010000295.1 GCA_013203845.1 Rhodopirellula sp.
CGTCAGCACTTCTGGCATGGCAACGGGATTGTCCGCTCAACGGCGATTTCCGGAATTGACATCGCGCTGTGGGACATCGCCGGCAAGATTGCCAACATGCCATGTTCACAGCTGTGGGGCGGTCCGGTTCGTGACTGGATCCGGACGTACTGCCATCTGGGCGGCGGCAAGATGGAGGACTTCTACGAGACGTCCGTTGAAGACGCGAAGCAGTTTGGCGAGCTGGCTCAGAAAGCCGTCGAAGACGGATACACCGCTTTCAAGAGCATGGCCGTGCCTCCGACGATGCCGATCGAAGGCCTGCGACCGGTGCGTCTCGCCGAAGCCGCCGTGGCTTCCATGCGCGACGCTGTCGGCGATGATATTGACATCATGGTCGACTGCCACGCGCGACCGTCTCCAGCCATGGGACTGCGGTTTGGAAAGGCTCTCGATCCGTATGGTCTGTACTTCTTCGAAGAGCCGTGCTGGCCCGAGTCCGTCGATGGCCTGGCCACGATCAACGCGGCTCTGACAACTCCCGTTGCTACCGGCGAACGAGTGACCGACCTGTCGACCTTCCAGCAACTGTTCGAACGGCGCGCGTGTGAAATCTGCCAGCTCGACATCACACACTGCGGCGGTCTGACAGCAGCTCGACGCATCGCCGCCCTCGCGGACGCGCATCGGATCGCACTGGCACCGCACAATCCACAAGGGCCAGTCAGCACGGCAGCGTCACTGGAGTTCGGTTTCTCGCAATCGGGATACATTATCTGTGAAACCGTTCACAACGATGTTCCGTGGCGCAGCGACGTTGTGGATGAAGGCTTCACGATTGAGCCTGAAGGACGACTCGTCAGACCCAATTCGCGGCCCGGCCTTGGCATCTCGATCAACGAAGACGCCGTCGCGAAACATCCCTTCGAGCAGGAACTGCCTCAACGAGTCTTCTATCCCGACGGCAGCGTCGGCGACTGGTAGCCCCGGTTCGGCTTGCACGGTTCGCTCCGAAATCGTCATTCCCGCGAAGGCGGGAATCTGTTGTTTACACATAAGTTTCTTCATTTTCGGCATGCTTTTTGCGCCACAAAACTGGCAGGTTACGAACTGCCATTTGAGCATGGAGCATCAG
Source organism: Rhodopirellula sp. (assembly GCA_013203845.1). Lineage (GTDB taxonomy): Bacteria > Planctomycetota > Planctomycetia > Planctomycetales > Planctomycetaceae > JABMPE01. The sequence goes on from JABMPE010000295.1 coordinate 1,115, forward strand.
TATTTCTGGACACATCACGGATGAACTTGTGGGAATCGATCTCGGGGACAGACGTTTGAATCAGCGTAGCCGTCAGGTCATGGAAGCGTTCAGTGTGGATCCTCAGGCCAGTATCAACGGGTCGTTTGCGAGGTGGGAAGATACGCTCGCGGCGTACCGGCTCTTTGACAATCCGGCGGTCACGCCCGAGGCGATTCTGCAGCCGCATTACCAGGCGACGCGGGAGCGGATCGGCGAGCATCCGGTCGTGCTCATCGTGCAGGACACGACCGAACTGGACTTCACCAGGCATCCGCCCAGGGGTGCCGGATGCCTGAACAAGCTCGATCGGTTCGGCCTGTATGATCACACGCATCTGGCGGTGACGCCTGACGGCTTGCCACTGGGAGTTGTCGGGACTCATGTGTTTGATCGGTCGGCGGAGAGTCTCGGGAAGACGCTCCAGCGGCGTGGTCTGCCGATTGAAGAGAAGGAAAGTTATCGCTGGCTGCAGGGGTATCGACTGGCCTGGGCGGCTACAACAACCGCCCCCCAGGTCCGCAACCCATTTGGATCGGCCTGGAAGGAATGTCCGACTTCGACCGCGCCTGACAACACTTCGGACCAACAGTACAAACTTACACATAAACAACAGATGGACGCCTGCGCGTAAATGACATGATTGAAAATCCGGAAGTTATTCTGAACACGATCCTTAATAATTCGTTCCAGCTGCCCAGCTGCGTTCGAAGATTCAAGCCTGAGCACGATATCGGTTGATGACGTAGACCGCCCCTTCAGGAGCCTGGCGGAATAATTCGTCAAGATATGGGCGAATTTCTGGAAAAAGCGGAACGATTCAGTGACCTTTCCAGCGTGGTGTTCCGTTTTCACGCTCGTGATGCGGATAGTCCTTCTGTTCGCCAGACATTTTCAGGTGTTGTGTTTTGTCTACACAGAATGCCAGTATTCGGGCAACAGCGAATCAGAAAACGCATCGTCGATACTCCTGCTCTCGACGATTGCTGAAGGCATCAGAGAAATGGGCTTGTCGACGACCTTGCTCGTTGACGGACCTGAGCGATTGATTGGAGCAGGTCGTCCCTGCGGACGCGTGCCGCCAATCAAACTGTCCCGCTTCACCGTTGCATTGAATGAGTCATCCACGGCGATGCCGTTGAGAATATCCGCTCCGAGACATCCAGCCAGCGAATCCTGGCCGGCTCCGCCAATCAGAGTGTCTGCTCCGCCGTCTCCATCGAGCAAGTCCCGCCCGGCTCCCCCGTAAAGGATGTCATTGCCATCACCTCCGCGAATCGTGTCGGCACCTCCGCCGCCGCGCAGTATATCAGCGCCCTGGCCACCATCGATCGTGTCTCTTCCGTTGCCGCCGACAATCAGATCGTCACCATCGTTCCCGGACAGGTCATCGTTGCCAGCTCCTCCCAGGATGAAGTCGTTACCGGCTCCTCCCGTCACGATGTCCGCCCCGCTGCCGGCGATAATGGTGTCGTTACCAGAACCTCCCTTCAGCGTGTCATTCCCGCTACTTCCTACAATCACGACCGGGCCCAGTGTGTAGGCACTGGCATCGATCAGGCTGCCTCGGGCGCTGGCGATGAGCTGAAGCCCCTCAACGGCAGCGACAGTGTCGCCATCTGCTCCGGGGGCAACGCTGTCGGTCAGGACAATATTACTGCCGTGTATTTCAACAACGTCGTAACCGTCCCCACCATCGAGCGTGTCACTGTAAAGGCTTCCCAGCAATGTATCGCTTCCGTTGAAGCCGCTGATCGTTACGGGAAACGGAGCACTGGAAGCATCGATCCTGTTATTGTGCGTGTCACCCTGGAGGATTCCCTTTTCGAAGGAAGCGAACGTATCGTTCCCAGCGCCGGATGCTGTCGTAGCGAATAGGCTCAGATGATAAGCCGTGACGACGACGAGCGTGTCGGTGCCGGAATCCCCATTGAGGTCGTTGTCACCGAGTCCGCCGTTGATGACGTCGTCTCCAGCGCCACCATGAATCTCGTCGTCGCCGTCTTCTCCATTAAGAGTGTCGTCGAATGAACTGCCAAGAATGACGTCATTTCCATCTCCAGCATCCACTCGGATGGAGACACCCTCCGGATTCGAAAACTTCACCGGAGAAATCGCTGACAGGTCAATGTGATTGCTTCCCGCTCCGCCGCGAATCGTCAGAGTCGACAGTTCTGCGGCATACGCCAGTGGAATACTCGCGTCGACTTCGCCGTCGATCACGACTTCGACGAATCCCTGCTCTGACACAGCGACCACCAGGTTCTGGGCATCGTTCAGTGTCACCGTGATTTCTGAAATCGTGAAAATGGATACGGTGTCGATGTCACCAATCCCGGAATTGCCTGACGCATCAGTGTAAGAGCCGTCGAGCACTGCTACCGAAGCGGTCCCGGAAAACTCATCGAAAGCAATGAACGTGGCGGAATATGCAGCTCCACTGCCGCTGAAGCTGGAAAGAGTCCCGCCAGTAACGGTGACATCACTTACATCAAATCCGATTACTGCTTCGCTGAATGTGAAAAGCACATCCGAGCTGTTGTCCACATTACTGAGCGAGGCGTCGACGACATTGACCGTCAGTGTTGGGTTTCGCGTGTCGATGCTGATGCTGTCGCTGCCAGCGGTTCCCATGTTGCCGGCAAGGTCAGTGTAGGCGGTTCCTGTCGACACGGAACCGGTGCCTTCGAAATCAGCATCCGCCGTGAATGTTGCTGCGTAATGAAGTCCGTCGATAATTCTGAAGTTCGACACCATTCCACCAGCGACAGCGACGTCATCCAGAGTGAACCCGACAACTTCTTCACTGAAGTTGAATGTTACATCTGACTGTAGCGTGCCAGTGTTAAGAATCGACGGAGTCAATATGACAGCAATTAGCGGTATCGTCGAGTCGACGACAAACGTTTCGTCGATCGAAGGTTCCCCGTTTGGCAGAGCATTTCCGCTCGTATCGGTAATGTTCTGGGCGGCCGACAGATTCAGCCCAATGGCTCCATTGAAGTTCGCCAGGTTGCCGCCAGAGACGGTCACGTCCCATCGCAGGCCGGCGTCTGAATCGACTCCTGCGACACTTGTTACCTCAGCAGTAGAAACACCGCTGACCGCGAAGTCGGCGACATCCACGTCGATCACCGCTTCAGTAAACGTAACTCGAAAGACCAGACTGTCGGCATTGGTCAGACTGGTCGTCGGCGTCAGTCGCTGGAAGCTCATTACCCCCGGAGCAGTTATATCCTGGATGATCACCGTCGATGTCGCCTTGCCGCTTTGCGCCGCAACAGTGCTGCCGTCCTGAGACGACTCAACGTCGAAGTGACCGGCGGCCAGACTTGCAAACGACGGGAGAAACTTTACTCCAGCCTGACCATCGGTGATCGTGATGTAATCACCGTTTGCAATTGGCGTAATGCCGTCGTTCTTAAAGAGCGTGCCGCCGGTGATGCCAGTGATTCTGAAGTGTGTGACTTCCTCGCCATCCGCAGCGTTACGATCGATCAGGATCGGTTGCGAAAGCGTGTTTTCCGGTGTCGAGATGCTCACAACCTGCGGCGTGTCGCCAATCGGCGTGATGATGATCGTGCTCGAAGCCTTGCTGGTTCCTGTCGCGACCGTCAAGCCGTCGAGCGACAGTTCGACATCGAAGTGCCCATCAGCCGTACTGTTGGCAGACGGCAGGAATTTCAGTCCGGCCAGTCCTTCAGCGACGGTAATAAAACTGTCATTACTGACAACCGACAAACCGTTATTGAGATAGAGCGTGCCACCGGCAATGCCACTGATCTTGAAATGAGTCGCGCCGAGATCGGCTGGCGGCGTAATCACCAGTGCCGACGAAAGTGTGTCTTCATTGGTGCTGCCACTGGCAACGGTGGCGATGGAGCGATTCCCGAAGTTCTGACCGACCACGGGCTGGCCGCCCGAGACCACCGCATCCACGACACCGCTGGCAGGAACCGTGCGTGTGAATCCCGGCTGATCGAGTTCGCGAATGTGGTAGGTGCCATCGACCAGATTCTGAAAGGAGTAATTGCCATTCGCATCGCTGATGGTGACTGGCTCGGCTCCGTAGTAACTGATCTGAATCGACCAGCTCAGCAGCGTACCAACATCGCCGGACGCGATGTCGTCGAGACGCAGTTTCCAGTCGCCATTCGGACTTCCTCCGTCAAAACGTCCGAGATCGTAGAGCGGCTTGAATGAACCAGTGAACGGTGCCGTGCCGGATGCAACCGTGGTTGCCGCTTCATCATCGAACACGGTGTTCGTGAAGTTATCGCCTTCGCCTCCGACGAATTGAGCGAGAATCGTGATCGTATTCAACGGCGAGTAGATCGCGATGTTCAACTGCTTGTCAACCGGGTGAGTCAGCGTCACAGTGACGTTCACGTCGGTGATGGTGCCTTCCAGCCCGCTGACTGAAATTGTCGAATAAGTCTGCCCGTGATCCACAATCGGCACTGGCAGTCCCGTCGCGCTGAATGTGGAAGTGGTTGTGGACTCATCGCGAACCCCGTTGTTGTTGACGTCGCTGTAAAGCGACCAGCCAGCCAGCCCGGGCTCGGTCCCGTTGCGCAATCCGTTGCCATCGTCGTCACGAAAGACGTTTCCGCTGACGGCTCCCAGTGGCGGCAGATCAAACGCTTCGGCGACGGTCACCGCATTGGCGTTGCCTCCGTCATCGGCGCTGAAACCCATTCCTCGCCGCGCGAACGCCGTCCAGATTTCGGCTTGATTGGCTCCTCCGTTGAACGCCAGGTCAGCGGCCAGAATGGCATCGCGTCCGGCCAGGAACGACGGGTTGGCCGGTTGCAGCTTGAGTCCCTCGGTCACGAGCTGCATCGCCAGATTGTTCCCGCCGTCGCCATGCAGGATGTCCTCATTGAAGCCGTACTTTTGAACCAGCAGCCAGTTCAGATCCCACAAGGCCGAAGCCCAGATTTCGCCAACTTTGTGCAGTTCATTATTAGCTGGTCCGCCGTTGAACGCATCGAGTGTGATCGGATCAACCGACATGTCGAAGCTGTAAAGCTGGCGTCGAAAGCCCGGGCCACTGGGATCCTGCCCCAGCGAATAAGTACCAATCGCGAAGCCGTCATCGATCGAGTCAGTGGCCACCTGATGAACCATCAGTGAGTACCAGTCGGCCCAGCCTTCATCCATTCCAGCGCTCTGCAGCGCGTTGAGCGTGTCGGTGTCTGCCGCGCCGCCGGTCAGCCGCCGAGTCAGTCCGTGGGTGTACTCGTGAGCGAGGACGGTCGTGTCGAAGTCCGAGTCTCGATATGGATTGGAGAAGTTATAGACAGAAACCTGCACGCGCGGGCTTTCTCCGTCCGGCGGAGTCATGAATCGCGTCCGGTCGAGTCCCGCGCCGTTGGCGAGGTCCGCTCCATCCTGCGCGTCGGCAAGCAACGGGTCATTCCCGATGCCACCGCGTCCGTAATTGTTGACTTGAAAGTTGCCCGCTGCCTCGGTGAATCCGTACTGGTAGTAAATATCGTGCATCAGATTCATCCAATAGAAGAGATTGGTGATCGATGCCGACTGGTTGCTTACAGGATCCTGCGTCAGGTCGAGCGGGAAGTCGAAGTTCAAATTCGCTCCGCCATCCGGTCGAAAGCCGCCGGCATTGTCGTCGTTGCGGTCTTCCTGAGCGAAGACGTTGTTACCGCGTGTGTCGGTGAAGTCCGCGCCGGCTACTCCGTCGATATCGTGCCAGCCGTACGGCGAAGCGGTCGGGTCGGACGACTCCGCAACCAGCGTCCGGCTGCCTTCAGTGGGTGACTTCACTGGAAACGCATAGGCGTTGTACGTCACATGTCCCGCCCAGTCGCTGGCATACAGAGATGCGCCATCCGTCGCACTGACGAAGCCGTCGTACCAATGCTCCAGATTTGTGGTGAGCACATTGATGCGCCAGGCTCGCTCTAAACCTTGAGGTGTCGGAACGTAGACCAGCGTTGCACGGACGTCGTCCGACGAAACTCCAGCGGCTGTCAGGAAGGTCTCGTAATCCGGTGAGTTCTCATCAACGCGGATAATCTGCGGCACCGACTCTAGACCGAGTCCGAGATCACCGCTCAGCGCCGCGAAAGCCTGCGGTGCTGTCACGACGATCTGGTCTGTTCCTGTCACAACTGACGCGTCCGGAATGAAACTGCTGCCGACCGTCAGGATTTCACCGTGCGGACCGACGTTGATGCCGATGTCGGCGTTCATGACCTCCAGACCATCGAGAGTCTGGCGGAGATAGAGATGCGTGATGCCGGTGCCGTCGTCGGTGTAGCGGCTTGAGACCACAAAGCTGCTGAGGTCCGCCGTGCTGAGTCCCAGTTCCGCCGTATGATCAAAAAGGAAGTTCGTCGCGACCTGAAAGGCATCACCGGGAGCCGGCCCCGACAGAAAGCCGTTACCGTCACCCAGCCGGTGTTGAGGCGGCAGATAGAATTGTCCGGCAGCCTGCTCGTGATCATGCCCCGGTTCGAGATCAGCGATCGACTCCGTGACCGCCGAAAGGAGCTGCCGGTTTTCCAGGCGTTCGCACGTCGCAATCGACAGAGCCACGCCTGAAAAAGAGACGGCCTGTCGAGAAGCGCAGCGTCGAATACGTTTCGGCTGAATGCGACGGCCAATACTTTTCAGCGGCTTCAACCAATCGGTGACGAACATTGGATATCTCTACTGATAGCGTTTAAATGATTCAATTCAGTTTGCTGCAGTGGAGCCTCGGCGAACCGGAGGTTACGCCTCCGGCTCGCTGAAAGGCTCGCCAGCTGGGGAACTACGTCGTCCAGCCACTCGCATCAATGCCGCTTGTGACGACTGCGGTGTCCGAGCCTGCGCCGCCATCCAGTTTCTCCTGGAACGGCGACACCGAGTTCTTGAGGTTCTGGACCGTCAGGTAAAGCTTGTCGTCACCGTCATCACCGAGCGCGGTCAGCTCAATCGGTCCCGAGCCCGTTCGACCCGGATCACTGCCCGAAGGCGGGTTCAGCGTCCCCGCTTCGAGCCCCAGCACCACAATCAGCACGTCGTCGCCACTGCCGCCGCTGAAAAGCATATCGAGAGTTCCAGCAGGCAATATGCAGGGTTGAATCAGCCCGATGACGTGATCATTCCCTGCGTCGCCCTGCACGTTGAACTCGACGGAACTGTTCGCGATCAGCGCCGGCACCGTGTCGCTTGTGGTCTGAGCACTCGTTCGAGCGGAAACAATGACGTAATCATCACCTGCGCCGCCGTGAGCGTTCAGGCCGAGTGGAGCGTTCGCAAGGACATTGTCGAACGTCTGGTACACAACGTCGTTTCCGTCTCCACCTTCCAGATCGAATTCACTGCGGCCGTTCAGAGTCGCGTTACGCACTGTGGCATAAACCGAATCATTTCCGCCTTCTCCGTTAAGCAGGACGTCGATTGTTCCTTGAACTTCTCCCGCACCAGTCCCACCTGAAGCCGCTCCGACATTCACATTCAGCGAGTCCGCTCCGTCGCCCCCCAGCGCGACCAGCCGACACGGGTCGGGCGGAAACTCAAGGTCAGCGTTGAGCACATCGTTGCCAGCGCCGAGGTTCGCATACAGCAGCACGCTGCGATCGTTGGGGCCGATCACCGTGCGCTCGTTGGGGTCGATCAGCGTGCGATCGTTGGGATCGATCAACGTGCGGAAGTTCACGACATCATTGCCCGCTCCGGCGTCCACTCCGACACGGACCGATCCGGATCCCAGTCGTATCTCGCCGGTGAAACTGTCATCGCCCGCGCCCAGACTCACGCGAAGATCGAGTGAGTGCAATTCGTCGCTCGGTCGACCCGATGGTGGATTGAGATCGTGGATGACTCGCACGTCGTCGTTTCCATCGCCGGTTTCCACCAGGATCAAAGTGACGCCGGTGAAACTCTGAGTCGGGGCACCATCGGCGGTCACATGCACGCCGCGGTCGTCCTGTACGATCTCAATTGTGTTGTCCGTCGAATCTCCGGTGACAGTTAATGTCTGACCGCCGTCTAACAGCGACATGCTCGCACTCAGGTACTGCCGACCTTCCAGTGCTTCCGCCTGGAATCGCTGATAACGGCCGCGACGCGTATGCGTCCTCGCAGCAAACAATCTGGTCGTGACTTGAGCGAGCCAATGATGACGTTTCGACATGATGAATTTCCTCTCGCAATGTGAATTAGTCGCGGCGAGAGAATCCCGACACGACAGAAAAAACTGGACAGTCAGGTCAGACGCGATGACGAATCAGCACGGCCCGCGTAAGACCCAAGGCGATCGATCGCTCGAACAGCCCCATAGAAGTGACGACAGTCAGCATGGGCCTTGCGTCTCGTCCTCATGAGTGGAAGCAAGGTCGTCTGGTACCAGGCTCGTGACCTGCAAGAGATAGTCCGCGGGCATCACATTGTGACTGAGATTTTCGCTTTTTAATTGTCGTAAGTCGTTTATTGCGTGCCTGTTGCAGAATGCCACGTTATTCGAAGGGCGCAATCGGCAGTGCGATGCAAAGTGCAACACTGAGCCTTCAGGTAACGGACCTGAACGATGTGACAAATCGTGAAACCGGGTCAGGAGCGATTGTTTTGACCAGACCACAAACAGTCAGAGAGAGGCGGTGGCTCGTCGTTCGACGCGATCGAACGGACTCCGCGAATCGTTCCTGTCAGACGGACAGAATGGGGCCGCCGCAATGCGAGTGCTACGAGCGATTGGATTCTGGCAGCAGCGTGCGGACGTACTTCATCAGGTCGAGATTCTGCAGCTCTTCAACGAGCAGTTCCGGGGTGACGTTCGTGATCGTGCGCGATACTTCTTCGATCAACAGTTCGCCAAACCGGACTCGGGCGCGGCTGAGCTGTTTCCGAAATGACTCCGCCGAGAGCGTCTGCCCGCTCGACTCTGAGACGCGCGCCGCCAGCGCTGTCGAGTCTTCTTCCGGGTGCTCGATCGACGCTTTCAGGACAGCGTGAAACTGATTGCCTTTCGTCTTTTTCTGATGATCGCGCAACGCGTGCCAGGTATTCTGCAGCACGCACTCGCGCCACGAACGCTGCCATTCCAGATCCGCCGTCGATTCGGTGGCGACGGACGACAGGTCAGCAACATATGACAGGTCTGCCGCCACCGCCGGACTCTTCGAGCGGCGGCGGAGGTACCCGAACGCCGCGTTCCGTACCACCACAATCAGGTAATGCCGGAACTGGCCGCGTCCCGGTGCGACGGTCGGAAATCCTTTTGCAACAACCTGCAGGAGAAACTCCTGCTCAACGTCGTCCGCATCATCACGAGTCGGCAGCAGGGCTCGAAGATACGCTCGCACGGCCGCGCCGTACCGCGTCACAAACCGCGACGGATTCGAGATCGTCGTCCAGTGCGTCGAGATGAGTTTCAACTCTCGCGGCCGCCCGGACTGACTTTCAGAAGATTTCATCATGCCGCCTGCCCACTCTGAACGACCGGAAAACGCCGTGTGTCCTGCGGCTGAGTTCTGTTCGACGCCGATGACCAGGGAGTAAACGCGTTACGTGTCGGGTCGACAACTCCGGAACTGTGATTTGTCTACTCGTTATCCGAAGTCTTCGGATTCAGCGACCAGAGATTCAGGCGGCCGTCATCGCTCGCCGTGAACAGCTGGGAGCCATCGGGAACGTAAGCGACCGAAATCACCGAACCATCGAAGCTGGCCAGCGTCTGGACCGGGTGATGCGATTCTGCGTCGATGATTACCAGTTTCGATCCCGCCGCAAAACAGGCATGACGACCGTCCGGCGAAAACGTGACACCGGACACTACTTCCAGTTGCAGTGGCGAGGCGTAAGTTCGGATCTCACGCCGGTAGTTCCACAATGCGAACGCCTTTCCCGTCGCGACGGCCAGCAGGTTTCCCTCGCGTCGAAACGCCAGCGATTTCACGATGTTGCCTGTTCGGAAGGGGCGAGGACTTTGCGCGACCGGCGATCCCGCCCAGAACCGCATGTAACCATCGTCGCCGCCGGTCACGACCAGCAGATCGTCGTCCGGCGCAAAGGCGATCGCCCGCTGTCGGCCCGAGTTTGCCACCACCAGACGTTGAGCGACCTTTCGATCGGCGAGGTTCCACAGCAGCCACTCGCCATTCCCGGCGATCGTTGACAGCGTTGTCGCGAGCCACCGTCCGTCGTCCGACAACGCCATGGCCTCAACATCCCGCTCAATTCCGTCGTCCTCAGTCAAACGGGCCAGCGGCTCGCGCTGCCACGTCGTCGTATTCCAGAGTTGAACTCCCGGCCCGCGATCGCCGCCGACTGCCAGGCGACGGCTGTCGAACGAAATCGCGGCAACCGTCGCTCGACCTTCCATCCGCTCGTTCATCAGTTGACGGCCATCGACGCTCCAGACAATCACCCGACCCTCCGAGTAATCCTGTCGCGACTTCTCAGCCACGTTGGTCAGCACGACCAGAAACTCGCCCGAGTTCGCAACGCAGACCTGCGAGATCCCCGGTAACTCCAGACTCCAGACCTCGCGATCTGAATTGGCGGGCGACTCGACTCGATGCATGCCCGGCAAACGAAACGCATTCACAGGCAGCGTCACGACCGGCTGCCGTAACACCGCACGCTGCGTCCTCGAAATCGGCGACCGAGGCTCTGCAGAGCCAGCTTGACCGGTCCTCGCCGCGACTGCATTCGCTGGGGCTTTACCCGACGTCTCCCCCAACTGTGCTAATTGATCGCCTGATCCTGTCGTCGATCCTGAATGAAAACCGGCTCCGAACATCCACCACACCAGCAGGAGTAAGCCTGCGACGATGCCGCCAATCAGTTTTACGGGCATCGCGCGTCGTGCTTGCATTGACGCCTGAGTCGTCAACTTCGTCGTTCGTCCAGTTGGCGCTGCGTCAGTGATGCCGCTCTTTGCCGAGTTGCTCACTGCCGATGGTTTGAGCCCCCACGACAGTGCTGCCGATGCGTCCTGGTCAGTCGCGTCGGCGAGTACCAGTTCCAGCGCTGCGAGCAGTGCTGGTGCATCGCGAAACCGATCGTCGGGATCTTTCGCCATCGCCCGCTGAATGATCGCCGCACAGGCTGACGGAATGGTCGGATCGATGTCGCGAGGATCGGGAATCGGATCCCACAGATGAGCATTCATCACCAGCAGTGGAGCCTCACCCGGATACGGCGGCTGCCCCGTCAGCAGAGCGAAATACGTCGCCCCCATAGCATAGATGTCGCTGCACGCGTCCGCCCGTTCGGACCGACACTGTTCCGGGCTCATGAACTGCGGCGTTCCGAGCACGCTGCCGCTGCCAGTCATGGACACGCCGCTGGACTCAGCAGGCCGAGCCAGTCCAAAGTCAGCGAGCTTCACCGTGCCGTCTTCCGAACGCATCAGATTCGCTGGCTTGATGTCGCGGTGGACGAGCCCGGCGCGATGTGCCACATCCAGTCCGCGACACGCATCAGCAAGCACGCGAGTGGCCTCGATCCAACCGAGCGGCTCCGCCTTCAACGAATCCTGCAGACTCCCGCCGCGAACCAGTTCGAGCACGATGTAGTACTGTCCGTTGAACTGGTCGGCGTCATAAACGGCGACGACATGCGGATGACTGAGCTTCGCCGCCGCACGCGCTTCGCGCAGAAATCGCTCGAGCGCATCTGGCTGAGCGGCCACGGAACGCGGCAGCATTTTGATCGCGACATGCCGATCAAGCACTGTGTCGCGAGCTTCCAGCACGACTCCCATCCCGCCACGCCCCAGCTCGCCGACGATCTGAAATTTCCCGAGCCGTTTCCCGGCATATTTCCGGTGATCAGTCCGTCTGGAAGCAGACTCACCGCCCGGCGGTTGATTGAGTCGAGATTCTTCAGACATGAGCAGGTGACACCACAATCGGCAGAAGTTTGGACAAAGACTTTGGATTGTAATCTCATCTCGATCACAAACTCCAAGGGAACCATGAAAGGGCCGCTCATTTACCGAAGGCTGCTGCAACAATGTGTGTATGTGCTACGGTATGCTCGACAGTCCATATTTCACGATGGAGACTTCAGAGGCGTTTTGCTCGTCTTGCGGCCTGACTCGTTTGTAATGTTCTGCTTTGCAGCTGCGGTTTCGTAGCGACGAGTCTCATAATCTGTCAGCCGCAAACTCAGTCGTGACTTATCTTGTGTTTTGAATCACTCTGGAATGCGTTCAGAATAAGTTCCCGTTACCAGCACAACGCGCCAGCGAGTGAATTCTCAGCATTCCCTCGCTGGCGCGTCGTGCTGGTATGAAATCGGGAAGTTGTTTCCGGCACGTTCCTATGACGCCAGGCAATCAGTCCGCAGACTGCGGTAACGCCGACCAGGTTGGGAACCAGGTCCCAGCCAGTGTTGATGTAGCCGCCGATGTTTGTTTCCGGCAGCGCCAGTGTCAGAGGCACCGTTGCTTGCCGATCTTGTCGTCGAACTGCGGGTGTGGATTGTAGAGAAGCGAGCCGGCTTTATTGGATCAGAAAACGAGTTCAGTCAACTGCCGCTGTTCTCCATGCCTGCCAGTCTGCTTCGGGCTTTGATATCGAGACCTGAAGACCGCTGGCATTCCAAAGACAGACGAACGTGGAAGGGCTGTCGAGGTTCAAGCCCTGCAAATAACACTGGCCACAATGTCGAACAAGGCCGGAGTCACGCCGTGTACCGCTCCCTCCGTGCGAGGTCTACTACGAAACCAGCAACGGGTATGAAACATACTTCGAACTGCTCTCGAAGCATGCCGTTCGGGTAGTAGTGGCTCATCCGGGACTGTTGCGGCTGATCTATCGCTGGAAGAAGAAAGGGATCTTTGCTTCAGGCACGGGCTGCGTCCATCGGCCAATATCCGAACGACTGGAAAACGTGCACAGCAATCCGGTCGTGACGGGCGACATTGCGGCATCTGTTGACCGAAGCTGCGTGGCAGACAGCGCGGCGGTCGCCCACGGTGCGTGGCTTACGTGGAACGGATCGCGAGGGGGTAGAAAGATCGGAAGAAAATTGCGATTGCCGCCACGGCTCATTACCTGGTGCGGGTGATGTGGTCGATGCTGAAAAAAGGTACGGTGTGGAAGGAGAGCGTGCTGGTGGCCTGAGCGTGTGGAAGCTGAGTGTCAGGCTCACTCGAACCGCACCCACAAAGGCAGCGATTGGTGCTGCCGTCGCCTGCGCCGCCCGTCGATCACCATTCGCTTCGATCTTGACGGAGGCTTCCTCATGGACGCCTGCGCGGGAATGATGCAAAAGGTCGTCGAATGAGGCCGACCAAAGGGCCCTTGAAATCCGCTGCTACTTCAGCAGCCCATCAATGACCGCTGGTCGCTGGTTGAAGCGTTTTTCGACCGGGACTATAACCGCCGCTCCATTTTCACGATCGTCTTCTGCATACACGCACTGAGCCACTCCCCCAGCGAAAGCAGCCTCGCATGTCCGACATGAACGAAGAGCAGATTCCTCAGAACGACAATGCAGCAATCGCTGATTCCGAATCGTCGCGCATGACCAGCCAAATACAGGAGCCGCCGACGTCGTTTGGTGGAATCTTTCGCAAGCTCGGCCCCGGACTGATTATTGCAGCCAGCATCGTGGGCTCCGGTGAGCTGATTGCCACGACCAAAACGGGAGCGCAGGCTGGCATCTCGCTGCTCTGGCTGATCATCGTCGGGTGCGTGATCAAGGTCTTCGTGCAGGTTGAGCTTGGAAGGGTCGCCATCAGCCAGGGCGAAACCACGCTGACGTCGCTCAACCGGATCCCCGGCCCTCGCCTGGGTGTCAGTTGGATCATCTGGTACTGGCTGATCATGATGATGGTCGGCTTCGGTCAGCTCGGAGGAATCATCGGCGGCGTCGGACAGGCCATGGCACTCGCGCGGCCATTGACCGGCGACTATGTGGAGGCGATCAAGTATCCCTCCGAATCAGAATTGAAGCGGTACATTGCCTGGGAAGACGAGAAGAACAATCATCAAAATGACTTTCTGGCAACATTGAACGACGACGAGCAGCACCGTGTGACTCGTGCCCTGGAAGTCATTGACTCCCGCCTGGCGAAACTTGACGAAGGTTCTCCCGGTCGAGCCGAAAAGACCGTGCAACTCGTGCGGGCGCTGATCGAGAAAGAACGGATCGCCAAAGCCAAAGAAGACGCGGGCGAAACGTTTGACAGAAACGAAGTGCTCGGTGCGGAGAAATCGGCGGTTAAAGCCGTACTGACTCCATCAACCTGGGACGACAAATACTGGTCGGTGGCGATTGCCATCATGACGATCGTTCTGCTCGTGCGAGGCAGGTACGGTCTGATTCAGAACGTCTCAACGTTTCTCGTCGTCGGCTTTACGTTCATCACCATCGGCAACGTGATGGCTTTGCAGTTCAAGCCCGAATTCGCCATGAGCGCCGGCGAAATCTTCGCCGGGCTGATGCCCTTGTTGCCCGACGCCAGCGTCGCGCCTCCTGGACTTCCTTACTGGGAATTGAAACAGCCACTGGCCACGGCTCTGGCCACATTCGGCATCATCGGAGTTGGAGCCACGGAGCTGATTGCCTACCCGTACTGGTGCATTGAAAAGGGTTACGCGAAGTACACCGGTCCGAAGACAAATGACGCAGGCTGGTTTCGCCGGGCAAACGGCTGGATCAACGTCATGAAATGGGACGCGTTCGCGTCGATGCTGATTTACACCACCGCGACGCTCGCCTTCTTCTTCATGGGTGTAGCCGTCATGCATCAGAACGGTCTCGACCCGGAAGGCATGCGAATGGTCAGCACGCTGCTCGAACAGTACGTGCCGGTCTTTGGAGAGTATGCCAAGTGGCTGTTCCTGATCGGAGCGATCGCCGTTCTATATTCAACATACCTGGTTGCCAACGCCGCCTGGACGCGAGTTTACACGGACGCGTTCAAGGTTTACGGCCTGATGAGCCGCGACAACGAAAAGGCCCACAACCGGTCCATTCTGATCCTGGCCATCGTGCTGCCTCTGATTTCGATGGGCCTTTGGTGCAGCGGAATCAACCCGGTGAAGCTGGTGCTGCTCAGTGGTCTCATGCAGGCAATCATGCTGCCGATGCTGGGCTTCGCGGCGCTCTGGTTCCGTTACACGAAAACGGATGAACCGATTCGTCCAGGCCGGGTCTGGGACGGCTGCCTGATCCTGTCGTGCATCGGTCTGCTGATCGCCGGTGCGTGGGGTTTTTACAGCCATCTTTAGAGGCACAGCCCACGTAAACCGCTGCTGCTATTCGCTCCACGACCACAGATCCACGACCGCCATTGAAAATGAGGAAATGGAATCATGGACGTGTTCCTTCCGTTCATCTCGCTGGTCCTGCTCAGTGCCGGGCTCGGCATCGACAACGGGCTGTTGATCTTCATTATCTGCGTCCTGCTGCTGAACGACGCCGCCCAGGCGATGATCGACACAGCAACCGCTAAACGTGTCGCCAGAACGGCAGCACAGGAAGCCTTCAGTTAGTACAAGTCTCACGACATGAGGATTGATATTCGCGGGACCAGTAATTCGAGCGAGGGCTTCTGAAACGACGACGGAGCGCGACGCAACTCCGATCTTCCGGTATTTTGGCGATGCCGTATAAGATTTCAGACGTCATGGAAGGTCGCCGGCGCCGGATGTCGGCTGCCCGCGCCTGATCACTCACGGACGAGTCAGCTCATGAAGATTAAAAGTCCATTTTTGACGAAGTGTGCCGCCTGGCTGATGGTGCGCGCCATAAAGACCCTTTATCTGACCATTCGTCGGGACGAAATCGTCTTCGATCCAGACACCATCGCGTACCACGAGCATGTTCGAGAGCGATATCTGTACTGCACCTGGCACGACTCGATTGTGATGCCGCTGTTTCACTCGAAGCCATATCACATGGCGGCTCTCGTCAGTGGTCACCAGGACGGGTCGTACCTTGCCGAATCGATGCACTTCCTGAGAGTCACTCCGGTTCGCGGTTCGTCGGGAAAGCAAGGGGTCAACGGCCTGCGCACCGCGGTCACCGCTGCGCAGGACTTCCACATCACAATCACGCCTGACGGCCCGCGTGGACCTCGCCGGACAATGAAAGAGGGCATCGTCTTTCTGGCAGCAAAAAGCGGCAATGCCATTGTGCCCATGGCTTTTCGTGTCACTCGCAGCTGGAAGATTTCCGGGCGATGGACAGACCTCGTCATCCCCAAACCGTTTTCGAAGATCACTGTATTTCTCGGTGAGCCGATTCGAGTCCCGGAAACGCTTGGCAGCGAGGGATTGCAGGAATATACCCGGCTCGTTCAACAGCGCATGGACGATCTCTACGCGCGTGCCGAATCAGACTCGGTGGAAACGTCAACACTGGGCGACCATGCTGCGCCCAAATATCGACTGCCGAAAATCGATCCTGATCAGCAGGCCGCCTGAGGCCCTGTTCGATGCTGTCAAACCGGGCAATGTTCGCATACGATTCGGCTCCTGAGGATGGGCCACTGCCGCATTTCCCGGAACCGCCGTTTCAAAAATTTCAATTCTTATACTGGTCGCCCCGCATCTTTGCCGTTCGTCCGACAGGACAGAACTCGCCGTGTGCATCAGAACTGACGCCGAATGCGGATGTTCATTGCGGCCATCGTTCAGCAATACTCTTGCCAGGAATATTTCTTAATGGCTTCGAAAATGGATGTTTATGCGCTCTGCCCCTGTGGCAGCGGCAAAAAAGTCAAGTTCTGCTGCCACGCGGTGCTCGGCGAAATGGACAAGGTCGCTCGATTGCACGAAACCAAGCAGTCGCAACAGGCGCTTGCCGTTCTGGAAAAGCTCGCAGAAAAGTACCCCGAAGCCCCCATTGTCGCGATCACCCGGGCACAACTGCTGATGGAAGAACGCCGGTTTGACGAAGCGGCGTTAACCATGCGAGCCTTTCTCCAGAACCACCCGGACAGCAGCCACGGCATCGGTCTGCTGGCTTATGCACGGTTCATGGATGTCGGTTTTCAGGAAGCCAAACCCGAGATCCACCGCGCCTTCCAGATTTGCCCTCAGTCATCGCCGGACGTCATCGGCTCACTGGCATCGCAAATCGCAGACGACGTCTTCTATTCAAGCAGCATGTCGGCACGCGAACATCTGGGCCTGGCCCTGCGACTGACGCGCGACCAGGAAGAGCGACAAGCTCTGTTTCAGGAATTGATGCGGGTTGACGGCTCGGCAGAAATCCCGTTCCCGTTGCGCGGCGTGCATTCTCTGGAAGAACTCGACGTCCCCGAAGACTGCGAGAAAGACGTCCGCACGGCAACGCGACTTTCAGCACTGGGCTGCTGGGAAATCGCGGCGAAACTGTTCGACAAGCTCAACAAAAACATGCCGGACAACTGGGCTTTGTGGAAGAACATCGGTCTGTGCCGAGCCTGGGACGCTAACAATTCAGGCGCCGCCGAGGCACTTCGCAAAGCCTCAGAGCTGGCACCGACTCACGAAATTGCGGTTGAGTGTGAAACCATTGCGCAGCTGCTGGAACTGTCCGATGTTGAGGAACAGACGCCCGTTAAGGCCGCGCGGTACAAACTGAGTTCGACGTCCATGGCTCTGTCGAAACTTGACGACTGTGATCGAACCGTTCGCCTGCCGGCCACCAAAGATCAGGCGGGAGCCAATCCGCAGGTCGTTGGTCGTTATCTCCTGATCGACTTTCCTGCTCCGCCAGACGACGAAGAAGTCCGCGACGACAACGTGCCGACCGTGCAGGCTGAAGTGTCGGTTTTCGATCTGAATACGCAGGACGGTGCCGTCGGCATCCTGTCTGTCATCGGCTCCGATGGCGACGCGAGAAACGAAGCGATGCTGGTGATTGAAGACCAGCTGAAGGATCTGATCGTCAATCCCGAAGAAGACGAGAATCACGAATCGGACGCCCCGCTGTATTCTGAAAGCCTGGTCCGCTCGGTCCTCAATGAGCTGACTCAAAGCCAGGAACGCAAATACTACGGAACGCGGCTGGACCTCATTCAGCGACGCGAGATCGCCCGGGAGGAAGGACGTGATTTCATCGAGAACAAGTGGTGCAACACCAGGCTCAACCGTCTGGGATGCAAAACGCCACTCGAAGCCGCCAACGATCCCGAACTCAAAGTGAAACGAGCCGCAGCTCTGCACGTGCTGGAGTCGATCAGCGACGTCGCGATGCTCTATTCGGACGCTGCAAAACTCCGCAAGACACTCAACATCGATGAAGAAGCCCCGTTCAACGTCACTGAAGACACGCAACTCAACTCCATGTCCGTGCTGGAGTCACACCGGTTGCCCATCAGCGACCTGACGGACGACCAGCTTGGGCACATTGTGCATCGAGCGTTGCTGATCCGACACGTGCCGTTTGCCTACAAAGTCCTGACAGAGGTTGCAAAACGCGGTGTCGACCGAATTCAGGGAATTGACGCTTCCATGTTCCAATGGACGATCGCCCAGGTCTGTCGTGAACTCGGCCACCATGACGAAGCCTTGAAATGGTTGAAGGAAGGCCGGGACGAAGTCGAAAAGGGCGACAACTTCGAAGAGAAATTTCAATGGGCGATGCGCGAGTTTCAATTCCGCATCGAAAACCGAAGCGACCCAGCACTGCCGGAACTGATTGATCACCTCTGGAACTTCTACGGTAAAAAACTACCGGGCATCCGTGCCGCTCTGGAACCGGCGCTGAAAGAACTCGGAATTCCGATCCCCGGCGAAACGGCCAGCGGACTGGTTCTCCCTGACGGCTCAGAAGCCCATGCCACTGCCGGGGCAGCATCAAACGAAGGTGATTCAAAACTCTGGCTTCCCGGCCAGTAGCCAGACGTCAGCGCGTTCCGCCAGCACATTCAATCGAAAAACGCTCGCCAGACATTTCATGCTGACGAGCGTTTTCTGGTTGACGAGGTCGGGGTCAGCGACTCAATCGCGATGCCAGAAGCGTCCCCAGCTGCTGAGTGGTTTCTTCGTCGCTTCCGCCTGCTTTGAATTTGCCGTGGCATATTTAGAACGACGAGGCGATGTCTCAAGGCTGCCTGTCCCTGTGCTGAATCCCGACACCTGCTGGATTCCTTCGTCAGCGACATTGCCGTCATCAAGGGTTGGAACTGGGCTCACTGTGCCGCTCATCGCGGTGCTTGGATCCTCCACCGAAAAATCGGTAGTTTGAATCGGCTCTTCGAATTCGCTGCTGGCTGCCTGCGGCGACGCTCCGCCCATCAACTGATTTCGAGAAGCCGATCCATAAACTGGAGCCATAAAGGCAGCACCGCCACGGGATCGCCGATCCAACGGCATCGGTGCCACAAAGTCCTCTGGCTCAAATGAATCCCTTTCCTGACGCGGCAGAAACGTCGTACTGTCATCGTCGACTGGTGGCGCTGGTACGACCGTGCGTTGAATGTCTCTCTGAGAATCAGTGATTGGCGGCACGACCACAGCGTCACCTGACTCCTCAACCACTTCCGGAACGAACTCGTCATAGGAACCGTTCAGTCCGCCAGCCTCAGAGCTAGCCGGAATCAATGCCGAACGATTATCCAATACTGATGGGACAGCGTCTGTCGGATCCATTGGGGCAGGCACAGTCGGGGGCAACGACTCTTCCATCGGCATGGCGTTCCGATAGTCGCCCCCACCATTCGCCGTGTCGAGGCAATCAATGCAGTCATCGACGAACTCGCCTGGCGCGGTGATCTTGTTGGGAGACTCAAACGCAAAGCTGCGTTCCCATGCTCGTCGCAGAGCGTCGTCGTAGGCGTCTTCAGTCCAAAGACTTTCTGACAGGAAGACACTGTTGTCCATCAGCAGCGTGCCCTTGCGATATCGCAACTCGTTCAGAGACTGGTTATAGCCAATCAGACTGGAGTAATAGGCAATCTCTGCCTGAGCCAGACTGATCTGGGCTCGCAGCACAAGGTCGACCGTCGATCGCCCCACTTTGTATTCAGCCTCGAACGCTTCGACTCGACGTTGAGCCGCTCGACGACGGTTGTAGTTCGTCTTTGCTGTCTGATAGGACTGATCCAGCTGCTGGAACGATGCCGCCAGCTCGTAGCTGATTTCCTGCTCCTGCTGAGCCAGCAACGCGCGAGCCTTCGCAATGCGGTGTTCAAGATTCTGCATCTGAGTCGTCGCCGCTCGAAAACCAATCGGCATCGAGAATTCAAATCCCAGCCCCCAACCCGTGAAGTTTCCACTGAGCAACGTGTCGTAGGCACTGTTATACTGCCCACTGTTGCCACCGGTCAGCTTGTCCCCAAAGCCATTCACCTGGTAGCGAGCGACAAAGTCCAGGCGAGGATTGACAAGTTTTTCCGCAGCCGTTCGCTGAAGTTCCAGACTTTTGATGTTCCATTTCTGGCGACGAATTTCCGGGCGGTTGGTCAAAGACTCAGCGAGCGAGTTGTTCCAGTCGGGCAGAATCTGAGCGGTAACCGGGTCATCACTCGGCCGCAGAACGGTGCCATCATTAACCGCCAGCCCCATCAGCCGCCGTAGCCGAACTTCCTGAGCGAACAGATTCGATAAGGCACCTTCACGGCGAG
The DNA here is from genome assembly GCA_013203845.1 of Rhodopirellula sp. GTDB lineage: Bacteria > Planctomycetota > Planctomycetia > Planctomycetales > Planctomycetaceae > JABMPE01. The sequence continues at coordinate 21,663 of JABMPE010000295.1, forward strand.
AGCGAGTTTCAAAGTAGTTGTCGCGAGACTGAGCTTCGTCGGCCGCTCCGACCTTTCCGGCATCCATATTGGCGCGAACTTCACGCCAGGTCTGAAGGGCACTTTTCGTGGCCACCGACTCGGCGTCGTAAGTCCGATACGCAAGGTACAGTGACCAGTATGTGTCTTCGGTGTCTTTGAGAAGTTGAGCGACCGAGCTTTCAAAATCAACAAGGCTGATGTCGGTTCGAATTCGAGCAATCACGACGCCCTGATTGACCAGCGGCGTACTCTGCAGCGTTGGCCGTTTGGCAATCGGGCCGGCAATTCGCGTGTACTCCGCACCGGCTCCCTGCCAGAGTGGCCGTCGATACTCCAAACCGACAGTTGGCAGTCCGCCGTCCTGGCTCGCATTCGGTCGCGACGTGAACTCGCTCGCAAATGGTCGAGCCCCTGCTCGCGGCTGCGTAACTTGCGTGTACAGCCAGTTATGCTCCAAAGAAACAGCCCCGCCGTCACCGAAAATCTTGCTGATCTTGGCTCGGAAATCGCCAAACTCTGTTCGCTGACCGTCCAGAGCCAGTACGCCAATCGAGTTACTGTCTGAAGGCTGCTCAGAAGCTCCCCAGGTCATGTTGGTCGTTAATGTCGCGTCAAATTCCGACAATGCCGCCTGGACACCGCCCTGGCCGAACAGAGTGTTGCTTTCCTGAATCGCCACATCGTGAATCGATGATACGAAATCCGGGTTGCTCAGCAGCCGGTTACCAGGATTCAGGAACGAAGCGTTGTCCCGGATGACTTCGGCGTTCTGCAGAACGGTCTTCAAGGCATTTTCCAGCGAAATATCCTTGATTTCGTCTTTGCGGGGATGCCGAATGCGGCGAGGTTCTTCAGTCCCCGAAACGGCCTCGTTCTGCTCTTGAGCAATGTTCGGGTACTCAATCTGCGTCGCATGATCCTTGTAGTAGGACAGCTCGCGATCCCCACCAATGAGATACTGCAGTTCATCCTTACCGCTCGACAGACAGCCGGTCGTCAGCCCCGCTGTCGCAACCAGTAACGCACACCGAATGTGTTTCCGCCACGATTGTGGCAGGCACCCTGTGGTACTGATGGGAGATCGGTTCTGAGTATCCACGCTCAAACTCTTGTAACGCCGAAACACCATCGATTCGTCCTCTGTCCATCGAGAGACTCGAAAGCGGCACTTATCTGCAACGGTTAACAAGCATCCGGACCTGTCCGGACAAAACGCGCACCGCGCGGCAGTACAACCGCTACAAGTGTTATCGGCGTTACAATCGTCAAACTTTGACAAACTCAAGATATTTCGCAGGGCACCCCGCAGCGTATTCTCGCCACTCAACCTATTTTCACAGGATCGCCGATGGATGATGAGCCGTTCCGAGCGACAAATTTCCGTCACACTTCGAGGAACTGCTAAAGCGGAACCCCAGTCCGTTTCTGGTCGGGAGACCATTCAAACTGGTAAGCGTCTCCGAGAATCATCCTCGTCATCAGGACAAGCTGATGAGTATGGCCGACAAAGTGTGGCACCGTGTGAAAAAGAGCCTGCAGTACAGTTACCGAAAATCCCTGAATGTCGCGTTCCTGTTCGAGCGACACCTGATTCAAGCTCCGCATCACTTTGATAGCATCCCCGGTGACACCTTCAAGACGGCAAATCAGCTCTGTGCACGTCAAGCCTCCCGTCGCAGCAAATTCTGCATCGCGATCGCGATCGTCAGCCTCGCCGCCAATGCCTGCGACACACCACTGCTGAAGATTTCCGGCCAGATGCAGGAGCAGATTGGCAACACTGTTCAACTCGCCGCGTGGCCTGCTCCAAACCTGCTCGTCACTGAGCTGGCCGATGCAGTGGCGAATCTTCCTCAATGACTCGTTGAGCAGGTGCTCGAATTCAACGAGAATCCTGGCTGCGCAGCTTGAATCTGACATCAATCTCAGACCTGGTTTTCGCGATTACTCCGGTAAACCTCGATCAACAACTCGTCGACCGATTTGGCTTTCGGCTTCCTGATGATGGCTGCTTCGATCTTCTCTCGTGCTTCCGTCGTACTGTGGCCCAGACTGAGCATCGCTTCGTAGGCATCTTCAACAATCGATGGTCGCTGCTCCGTTCCGCCGGGAAGATCCCGATCGATCAGCAGTGCAAACTTTGCCATCTTGCGACGCAGCTTCGCGACGATGCGTTCGGCCATCGCCGCGCCAATGCCGGGCAAGGTGGCCAGCTGCTTAAGGTCCTGCTCTTCAATCGCCGTTGCGACTTCGCGAACCGGACGAACCATGGCACGCAGAGCCTTCTTAACGCCGACACCGTCCACCTGGCAGATGATGCCGAAGAATTCCTTCTCCGCATCGTTCATGAAGCCCACCATCCGCGGCGTCAATCGGCCCTGCTGAGGATTGCCGTCCAGGTATTCGATGGTCCGCAGACTGACTTCCTGATTGAGCAGCGGCTGCAACTGCCGGCGGACAAATTCCGGAATCAGAACTTCGTATTCAAATGGCCCGGCGGCGACGGTGGCTGCGGTGTCATCAAGCTGTACCAGTCGGCCAGTGATCCTCGTGATCATTCGTCGTTCGCTCCGTCGCGTGAAAGTTGACAGTTGAAAAAGTCGATGGCGGAAAAGTGTGACTCAGCCGACGCTGTGGATATTAAACCATCGCTCACAATAACCGCACTTCACGTCTCCGCTGGGCGACACGTCAGCTTCTTTTCCGAGCGCCGCTCCACAGTTCGGGCAATCGTAACCAACTTTCGGTTTGACTGCTTCTGAAGACTGTGTCGACGATGAACCAGCGGTACGTTGACTGTCGGCAAGACTCTTTGCCGCTTCCTGCAGTGACTCAGCCATGCGACGCGGATCGCCGAATTTCCCCGCCCCCACGAAGATTCCGATCCCGGTCAGCACGAACGACAGCGCGACAAAACTTCCAAACACTCGAAAGAAGAGCGGAGGCGAGTAAAAATCACCGAAAGGTGCTGACCAGAGAAAAATCAGAACCGTCATCCCGATTCCGAACGGGACGATAGCCATCAGTCGGGGAAACAGGCTCATCACACCACCTCTTTCTGAATCTGAAAACGTCGAGTTGGAGAGAGTATCAACGAAGAAGCGGAGTCCTTCGAGAAGGACTCCGCTGCAACGATTGAATTCTGACGCGGTTCAGCAGGCGTTACAGAATCGCCGCTCCCTTCACATCGATCCCCTTCAGCCGCATTTTGAGTTCTTCCACATTCGGAGAAACCTCGAAAGCTGCCGCGCGGGAAATAAATTCTCGCTGAATAAAGTCGTATAGACTGTCGTTGAACAGCTGCATGCCGTCTTCCGCTCCGATTCGAATGGCGGCATGGAGTTTGTTGTCTTCACCTTTCTCAACAAGCTTCCGCACCATTGCGTTGAACAGCAGAATCTCGATGATCGGGACTCGCGGTGGGATATCAACAATTGTCTTGAGCAGTTTCTGCCCAACGATCGCTTTCATGCTCATCCCAATGGCGGCTCGAATCGCCGTGTGCATGTCAGCTGGGAACAGGTCGATAATACGCGGAATCGTTCCTGGTGCGCTCGATGCATGGATCGTCCCGAACACAAGATGCCCTGTTTCAGCCGCATGTATCGCCGTTTCAAACGTATCACGGTCTCGCATTTCGCCCACGAGAATGATGTCGGGGTCTTCTCGCACGGCATGCTTCATGGCCGTGTGAAAGTTGACCACGTCCTGTCCGAGTTCCCGCTGATTGATCAGGCACTGATCTGAAGTGAAGACGAACTCGATCGGATCCTCGACCGTGAGGATGTGCTTGTTCATATTCTGGTTGATCCAGTTGAGCATCGACCCGATCGTCGTACTCTTACCAGACCCGGTGACTCCGGCGAGCAGCACCATGCCCTGGTCGAACTTGCAGAGTTCTTCCATAAGGGGTGGCAGGCAGAGCTTCTCGAACGGTGGAATGGACCGTTCGATCTTTCGAGCCACCATGCCGACTTTGCCGAGCTGCGTCATCAGGTTGATACGAAAACGCCACGGCTCGCCTTTGTGTTCAACGACCTTTGCAAAGTCGGCACCGCCATCATTGTGAAAGATGTCCAGATTTCGCTGGTCCATCATCGGAAAGGTGAGCTTGATCATGCCTTCTTCGGTGATGGGTGGCATTTTCAAAGGAGTCAAATTCCCTCGAATTCGAAAAATCGGAGGACGGTCCACCTGCAGATGGATGTCCGAGCAATTGTGTTCGATGGACGCCCGGAAGATCTTGTCGATCTCCAGTTCTTTCCCCACCTCAAAAGTCGATTCCTTCCACTCGTAAATCTTCACCATTACTTTTTTCCCTGACTGCAGTCCCGCATGAATTGAACCCGCTGGCGGCGGCTCCGTCGGCAATTCCTGAATCAGACCTCTCGAAAGATCTGCTACTGAACCATCAATCGGACAGGAACACCGCGCTCCGCCATGTATTGTTTTGTCTCTTCGATCGTGTACTCGCCGAAATGAAAGATGCTCGCAGCGAGTGCTGCGGATGCTTTTCCTTCGGTCACCGCTTCAAACATGTGATGCGGCGACCCGGCTCCGCCACTGGCCACGACGGGAACACCGACTGCCTCTGAGACCGCACGAGTGATCTCAATGTCGAAGCCATCTTTCGTCCCGTCCGCATCCATGCAGGTCAGCACGATCTCACCCGCACCAAGCCGCTCCACTTCTTTTGCCCAGGCAACAGCTTCCAGACCGGTGGGAATACGTCCTCCGTTAATATGAACGTCCCACAACTCTGAGCCGTCGTCCTGCCTGATCCGCTTCGGATCGATGTTCACAACGATGCACTGGCTTCCGAAACGCAGCGCCGCCTCTTTCACGAAATCCGGATCCGTTACCGCTGCAGAGTTAATCGACACCTTGTCACATCCCGCACTGAGCAACGTGCGAATGTCTTCCAGAGTGCGAATGCCGCCGCCGACGGTCAGCGGCATAAAGACCACTTCCGACGTCCGGCTGACAACATCGAGAATGATGTCGCGTTCTTCGTGGCTGGCGGTAATGTCGAGAAATACCAGCTCGTCGGCGCCTTCCGCTTCGTAGCGAGAAGCAATCGCCACCGGATCGCCCGCATCCTGGAGATTCAGAAAGTTGACGCCCTTAACAACACGTCCGGCGTGGACGTCAAGGCAGGGAATAATTCGCTTGGCAAGCATCTTGGGCCGTCGATTCTGAACGAATGTCTGAACAGCAGAACCTGATCGGTTCCACACAGAGGGGAAGCCGAACAATTTAGGCAGGTTCCCTCGACCCGTCAATCACCGGCGTGAGCATCGAAAATGTCGACGTGAAGGCTAAAGCCTGCCGGACAGCCGATACCCCTTCGCCGAACTCTCGAACAACTCATCCAGCCAGCGAACGCCGATGCCGGAGCGTTCTGAAAGGGCAATCGCTCCCGCTTTGATCTCAACGGTCGTGTCAATCAAATGCGGATACAACGTGGCAATATGAGCCCGCACCGTTTCCTGATAAGTCACGCCGGGAACCGACGCCGCAATGTTCAGCCCGGCGAACAGTGTCAGCGGTCCCGTGCAGTCGTGCATCAGCACCGGAACGTTGTGCAACTGAGCCAGTTCGGCAATGCGTCGCGTCTCGCTGATGCCGCCCACCCAGGTCGGATCAATCATCACGTAATCGGCCGCTCGCCCTTCGAGCACCTGTCGGTACTGCTCGCGCGTGACCAGCATCTCGCTGACCGCCAGCGGGACTCCTGCGTCTGCTCGAAAAGCGGCCAACGTCTGCACATTGTCCGTCCGCACAACGTCTTCCATCCACAGCGGCTGTACTTCACGCATGCCGCGAGCGATCGCCAGACCGGCCGCCAGTGAGAAGAATCCGTGTCCATCCAGCATGACATCGATGTCATTGCCGACTCGTTCGCGAATGGCTCGGAACGGAGCAACACCGCGGTCGACATCTTTCGCGCTGATGCGTTGCCCACCGGATTCACGATAGACAGCGTCGAACGCCCACAGCTTCATGGCTCCGTAACCAAGTTCCAGCAGTTTTTCCGCCAGATCGCCCGGTCGGTTGATGCAGTTCCAGTTGTCTTCCAGCGGTCCCGGCTTGCCAGGATCACCATGTCCCGGCCATCCGGCAAACGTTGCTGACCCCGCTGTACGACGACCATAAAACGGCCCGCCGCTACTGTTGTAAACCGGCACCGCGTCACGCACCGGCCCGCCGAGCAATCGCCAGACAGGGCGTTCACACAACTGTCCGGCGATATCCCACAGAGCCAGATCGATCGCCGACAACGCGCGCAGCTCAGCACCAACTCCACCGAAAGCAATGCAGCGTTCGTAAAGAAACCGCCAGTGGCTTTCAATCGCCGCCGCGTCGGAACCGATCAGTCGATTTGCCATCCAGTCGTGAATCACCGCCGCCGCTGCTTCTGGCAGATAGTACGTTTCGCCATGCCCGATGACCGATTCACCACCAACCGTGCCGGCGTCGGTATGAACCCGCAACGCCAGCATTCCAGGCATGACGTCATAAGGCACGACCGTCTCAATCGCCGTGATCCTCGGTCCGCGAGCATACGCATGCTCCTGCGTCGGCCCGGATGCCAGCTTGCGAGCGTCATCCGCCGTCAACAGTCCACCCTGCATCTTCGAAACTCCCTGAGACGTCATGCCAGCACTCCATCAACCACTTCGCCGTGGACATCGGTCAGGCGATAGTGGCGGCCCTGGAATTTGAATGTTAGTTTCGTGTGATCGATGCCCAGCAGATGCATCAGTGTTGCATTCAGATCGTGAACGTGGACTGGATCGCGAGTGATGTTATAACTGAAGTCGTCGGTTTCGCCGATCGTGGTTCCCGCCTGAATCC
>JABMPE010000296.1 GCA_013203845.1 Rhodopirellula sp.
GCTTTAAGGCGGTTGAAGACAAAGTCCACGTCCACGATCTGCACGCGACGATGCTGAAGCTGCTCGGCTTTGACCACGAAAAGTTCACGTATCGTTACGCTGGCCGAGACTTCCGCCTGACCGACGTCCACGGACAGGTCGTCGACGATCTCATCGCGTAGAAACCCGTCGAAACAACGGAGCCAATATGCGTCTTGGGATTTTCGGCGGAGCGTTCGACCCGATCCACAACGGACACTTGCTGCTGGCCGAACAATGCCGTGAGCAGTGCCAGCTGGACGAAGTCTGGTTTGTGCCGACAAAGATTCCCCCGCACAAAAAAGCGGGTTCGCTTTCGCCAGACGCTGACCGCGTTGCGATGCTGAAACTGGCAATCGCTGGTCGCCCGGAGTTTGTCGTTTCGGAAATTGAACTGAACCGGGAAGAAGTTTCCTGGACGGTGGACACGCTGCGGCAGATCCGGAATGAACGTCCCGACGATGAGCTTTTCCTGCTCATTGGAGCGGATTCTCTGCAGGATTTCCCTACCTGGAAGGAACCGGAAGTCATCGCGGAACTGGCGTCCATCGTCGCCGTTAACCGAGGCGAATCTTCGCTGGATGAACCTGCGGCTGATCTGGATCCGTCGCTGGCCAACAGAGTCCAGATGGTGACGATGCCGGGCGTTTCGATCTCGGCGACCGATCTCCGCCGCCGTGTTTCCGAAGGAAAATCGATTCGCTATCTGGTCCCTCGATCTGTCGAGGAATTCATCGCGGCGCGATCCCTTTTTCGGAATACCGCGTCCTGACTGGCGACCTGGATTTGTTGAAGCGACTCGAAAAATCCCGTTTCGGAGCTTGTTCGCGAGATCCGGAACCTGATTGATCCGTAACTGCAGGCTGATTCCGAGCTGGATCCGACACGACAGACCCGGCACCATACGATCCTTCAGTTTTTGGCGTCGCCTTCAATCAGTCGCCTACGGAGCTTGCACATGAAAGTCTGGCAAACTTGGGACCGTCGTCGACGAATAATTTGCGTGACCGGGGCGTTCGTCATGCTTTGGAGTATCACGCAAGGCTTCGCCTGGTTGATCAGTCCGTCCGAGCAGCAACTCACGGCGGAAGGCCGCGAACTGTTCATTCATGCGTGGACACCGAACGACCCGCTGTCCGGAGACGGCGACGGACTCGGCCCGGTGTTCAATGCGAATTCGTGCGTGGCCTGCCATTTACAGGGCGGTACGGGCGGAGCGGGTGAGAACAAACACAACGTTCGAGCGTTCTCGGTACTGCCGAACCGGAATGATTCCAATATCTACGGCGGCGTGGTACATGCCAACGCGACGGCGAAGCACCTGCTCGAAACCGACCAGCAGGTGCAACAGCATTACCCGATCATCCCCGGCGGCGTGACAGTCATCGGAAACTGTCAGGTCCGACTGGAAGATTTCAATCCGGTCGAGTTCGAAGTGATCAACACGCCGGCTTTGTTTGGTGCGGGCCTGATCGACGGAATCTCCGACTGGTCGATTCGTCGCAACGCGTGGGGACAAAGCCTGTCCGCGCTGGGCAAGGAGTTTCAGGGCAACTTCGACGCGACAATGGGCAAGGTCCGAGTGCTGCCGGACGGGCGTGTCGGCAAGTTTGGCTGGAAAGCTCAGTTCGCCACCATCGAAGAATTTGTCGCGACGGCCTGCGCCGTCGAAGTCGGTTTATCAAATTCCTACCGGCAGCAGGATCAGCCGGGCGAGTTCAAGGCCGACGAAAACGCCGAGTACGACATGACGAACCGTCAGCTCGACAGTCTCACGACGTTCTGCCTGACGCTGAAACGTCCCGAGCTGGTGATGCCTCGAAACTCCAGAGAGCACTCTGCCGTCGTTCGAGGAAGGCAGGTCTTTACAGAGATCGGCTGTGCGGAATGCCACACGCCTGACCTCGGTGGAGTGAAGGGGTTATACAGCGACCTCTGCCTGCACCGCATCGCCGATCCCGATCACAATGGCTACGTCCGCAAACCAGAAGTACCACTGCCTTCCAGCGTGCCAGGACTCACCGAGTGGAAAACTCCGCCGCTGTGGGGAGTGGCCGATTCCGCTCCGTACCTGCACGACGGCTCGTCACCGACGCTCAAAGACGCCATCGAAAAACACGGCGGCGACGCAAAACACACACGCAAGAAGTTCCAGGAAGGTATCGACAAACAGGACCGCAAAGCCCTCATCGCCTTCCTGAAAGCTCTCCGGGCTCCGTCGCCAGAAAAAATTGTGGCACAGGCTGTCGAAAACTAATCGCAGAGGCCGGAGAGATCAAAAACGCAGAGGCCGCAGAGGAATTACTCCCAGTCTACGTTTATTATTCGGTTGGCGGGAGTTCGCGACGAATGGTCTGCGACTACCACCCCAGAACCACACCAACGCCTTCAAGAACCAGAAGCATCGGAAGTAAGAAGCAGGCGACGACGTATAAAGTCAGAAGGCAGCCCACCACGGCTGCTGGAACGTATCCCACGTCTGAAGACATGCGACGTGGGCATAATATTCGTGCATCGTTGGTCCGGGCAATTGCCGCACCGAAGAGTGTGCCGATCACCATCGGAAACCAGAGATATGTGGCGAGTCGGTTATCGAGATTCTCAGGCGTGAGATACAACCGGCGGTAGGAATTCTCAATCCCCATTAGCAGCCACACCTGAATACATGGTGACACGACTGCAAAGCACGCACCATAAACAACTGTGCGACAGACACGCCGCCGAAGCTCGCTGGTCGTGAAGTAAGCAGTAACTGCGTTGGAGAAAACTGCCACGCAGCCGCCCAGAAAAACGGTCCCAGGATGGTAATGCGGGAATCCTGGCCAGTGTTGTTCGTAAGCGACCAAGTCAAAACGCAAGAGATGACGCACGATCAAAGGAGCGACGCCGAGTATCGTCACGATTGCGACTTTGACGGCCCTCTTTCGTGCCTTGCCATCGTCGTAGCTCCAGACTTTCGACACGAAAGACTGTGCGTCGTACCGCTGGCTCTCGTGCAATGACATGAGCCCGCCTCGCTTTCGAAATTCTGATGTGAGATGTCACTCAGAACGAAAGCGGACCTGCCTGGTCAACAGATTCGATGCTGATTCAACGAAAAACTCAGAGACTGCGTTTTGTTCTTTCAGCAGTTTACAGATCGATGTGAGGTGCTGATCAGACTTCCGTCTCGGGGACGTCGAGTTTGATGTGCAGGTCTCGCAACTGGTTTGCGTCGACCACGCTCGGAGCTTCGGTCATCTGGTCGGCAGCCTTCTGTGTTTTCGGGAAGGCGATGACGTCGCGGATGTTGTCGTTGGCCAGGAACATCATCACCCAGCGGTCCAGGCCCAGCGCGATGCCGGCGTGCGGTGGAGCACCGTAACGCAGTGCGTTCAGCAGGAAGCCGAAACGTTCTTCCGCTTCTTCTTCGGCGATGCCAATGAAATCAAAGACCTTCTGCTGCACTTTCGGATCGTGGATACGAACACTGCCGCTGGCCGCTTCGTAGCCGTTGCAGACGAGGTCGTACGACTGAGCCCGCATCGCACCCGGATCGGTATCAAACAGACCGAGGTCATCTTTATGCGGATAGCAGAACGGATGATGCTCGGCTTTCCACCGACCGTTTTCTTCGTCTCGTGAATACAGCGGAAACTCCAGCACCCACAGCACGTTCAGTTCCATCGGATCGTAGAGTTTCAGTTCTTTACCGAGACGAATTCGCAGCGATGCCAGAGCGGCTGAAGTGACTTCGCACTTGTCCGCCACGAAGAACAGCAGGTCGCCATTCTCACCACCGAGCGCTTCGATGATCGCTTTCTGGTCCTCTTCCGAGAAGAACTTCGCGATCGGCGAATCCAGTGACCCTTCCTTCACGCGGAAGAAGGCCAGCCCCTTCGCACCGTAGTCGCCGACAAAAGCGGTCAGCTCGTCGATGTTGCGGCGACTGTATTTTTCGGCGGCACCTTTGGCATTCAGACCCCGGACGCGTCCGCCCCCTTCAATGGTTTTGGCGAAGACGCCGAATCCGCAGCGGGCAGCGATTTCGCCGATGTCGACCAGCTCCATGCCGAACCGCATATCCGGCTTGTCGTTGCCAAATCGCTCGACGGCTTCCCTGTGAGTCAGTCGCGGCAGCGGAAGCTGAATTTCGGTGCCGCGGATTTCCTTCACCATGTAAGCGATCAGGCCGTCGATTGTAGTAAGGATGTCTTCCTGCTCAACGAACGACATCTCGACGTCAATCTGAGTGAACTCAGGCTGCCGATCCGCTCGCAGGTCTTCGTCTCGGAAGCATTTCACTATCTGGTAATACCGGTCGTAGCCGGCGCACATCAAGACTTGCTTGAATAGCTGGGGCGACTGGGGCAGCGCGAA
>JABMPE010000297.1 GCA_013203845.1 Rhodopirellula sp.
GCGTCCCGGCGACTTTCTGAAGATTCCCGCTCACCAGCGACATCGCGTTGACTGGACAGATCCGGACGCTCCAACGGTCTGGCTGGCTCTGCATTTCCGCATCCCGTATTGACACAGTTTTTGCGATCCCATACTGATTCCGCCCCTTCCTGCCGGAATTGCAGGCTCAGAGTTCGTTTGCCAGTTCATCTCCTCGGTAAAAGAACAACCCTTCCTGTCTTGAATCTGAGCGTTGCGGCTTTGGCAATCCAATCCCTTCACACCTCTTTCGATTCACCCGCGTAGCTCAAGACCTTGCTGGATGGCATTTGGCATCCGTCGGGGTGGCGTTTTGCGCGATGTCGGAAGACGGCTCAACGGACTTCTCGCATTTCATGGACGAACACCGACAGAGGACGCCAGGACTCGAAGCGTCTGAACGGTCTCGCTCTTCGCGCGATTCTCGTTCGCCGGCAGCCGGACTGCGGCTCAGCACGCGTTGTATGTATGGGGTGATTCTCGCAGCGATTCCGCTGATGAGCCTCGGCTGCGCGTCACTCAACGACAACCATTATTACGCTGGTCTGGTTCCCAACGGCTACGACGCGCCGCCCAATACCAACCCGTTGACGATCGACTTTGCACAACTAAGCGGAACGGCCACCGACAGCGACGTCATCGCCAAAGGTGACGTCGTTAACGTCGAAATCGCGGCCAGTGTGAGTGCCAAAGATACCTTCAGCTACTCGGTACGTATCCGCGACGATGGACATGCTGACTTGCCGTTGATTGGCCCGGTCCGCATGGCGGGACTCAGTCTGGCTGATGCCGACGCGACGCTGACGCAGGTTTGCGTCGAGCGCAATCTTTATCGGGCTCCGAAAGTCAACGTGACGATTCGCAAGCGAAAAACGAACCGAATTCTCGTCGTGGGAGCTGTCAAAGAACCCGGCGTTAAAGAAGTTCCGGTGGCGGAAAGTGATCTGCTTTCGATCCTCTTCCTCGCCGGCGGACTGGCTGATGACGCGGGCGCCAACATCGAGATCCGTAATGTCCTCACCCGCGACGAAACCATGAAGGAAGCGATCGCGGCGGACGGAACCCGAGGTGGGATCGCCCGGGCAGGCTACGCCTCGACCAACGGCGTTCCGCGGTCTGTGAAGATCGATCTGGTTTCGGCCGCTCAGTCGGGGGCCAACGATTACTTCGTTGGCGACCGAGGCGTGGTTGTTGTTGAGAAAGTGGAACCCAAGGCTGTCACCGTGACTGGTCTGGTGCGAAAGCCTGGCCGCGTTGAGTTTCCCAAGGGTGAAGATCTGCGGCTGCTCGATGCGATTTCGCTGTCGGGGTACACGTCGTCGCAGGTGGCGAACAAGGTTTACATCATCCGGCAGCCGACTCCCGAATCGCAGTCCATCGTCATTGAAGCAAGCCTGGCGAAAGCGAGTCACGATCCCCGCCACAACGTTCGGCTGGCTCCAGGTGACACCGTGAAGGTCGAACACACACCAGCGACCATCCTGATGGAAGCATTCCAGATTATCCGTGTCGGAGTCACCAGTAATCTCACTCCACTGTTGTGATAACACTTGACGCTTCGAGCGGCCTTGCGGCGACGCGGTCTGCGAACTCCGAGTCTGATAACTGTCTGCTGATTAACTTTCACAATTCCCGTGTGGCCTGCATCCACCAGAAGAGACACAACACATGAGCCTGGAAAGTGCACATCCGGAACAGGCAGCAGTTGATGTGGTTTCGTCCGCGCCGACGACCAGTCAGGTCAACGTCTTTGCCACCATTCTGCGATTCGTGCATCTCGTGCGGCTGCGCAAGTTCACGCTGATTTCGTGGCTGGCCGTCTCGATTATCTGCGGAGCCGTCTTCTACGCAGTGGCGCCGCGGCGTTACGACTCGACAGCCACGATCTACGTCATCCGGGCGGAAGGCTCCGTCAAGTCGAACACGTCGCTGGGTGATGAGCAGGTGGACGTACAGAAGATCATCGCGAACCACGTTCGAATTATCTCCAGCCCGGTTGTGCTTTCAGCGGCTCTACAGCAGCTTGGCCCGCAATACCGAGTCGATCTTGAAGGTGTGCGTGAGCAGAACTGGCCCGACGCGCTCGCTGAAAACCTCGTCGTCAACTTCGAACGAAACTCCAGTATGATCGACCTGCGATACCGCTCGCTCGATCCCCTGGCCGCCAAAGAAATCGTGACCGCGATCATTGATGCTTACCTGGTCTTCGTCAACAAGACCACGAAAGAAGGGGCCGACAAGGATCTGGCAAAATTACTGGCCGACCGCGACGACTATGCCAGGCAGATTCAGGCCAACAGTCAGAAGCTGTTCATGCTGCGGGAAGACTATGGCAACATCATCACGACGGATTCGAACTCATCGGTGGATATCGGTGCCCAGCGAATTCTGGATCTCAATCAGGAATTGACCAGCGCCGAGAAGAAACGTCGCGAGGCGGAAGCGTTTCAGTTCGCGATCAAGAGGGCAGTTACCAACAACGAAGATCTGTCGCAGTTTGCCGTTCAGTCGCTGGACGGAATCGGGAGCGACCTGTTGAAGCAGGAGTTCAGCCCGTCTCAGCAGGACGCCCTGCTGACCAACCGAATTCTGGAAAAGCTTATCAAGGATGAAGCGGAGCTGCGTTCACTCAGCCAGATTTACCTCGGCAATCATCCCGAGATTCAGAGCCTGAACAGCCAGATCGAAATTGCGCGTGCCTGGCTGGGGAACTACGAAGGCCAAAGGATTGATCGACTTCAGGCTCTCAAGGCTTCGAGGCTGGCGTCGACGTTGCAGCAACTGGCCGATCAGAGACTGCAGCACACACGGGAAAACGAACAGAGCGTTCGATCGCAGCTTGACATCGCTCGAACGGCGTTCGAACAGCACCGCGAAACGCGAATTCAGATTCAGCAGCTGGAAACGGAGATCGCGAGGCTGACTGCTTTTCAGCAGTCCAATGAAGAGGCCATCTCGCACTCACAGACAATTGGCAGCAGTGGTATGGAATCGACTTCGATTCGACCTCCACTGGTGGCCAGAGTGCCGGCTTCTCCTAAGCTGACACTTGTCGCCGCGGCGTCTTTGTTTATCGGACTCTTCTTTGGACTGGCCACGATCTACATCATTGATGTGCTGGACGACCGCTTCCGATCACCCGAAGAATTGCAGATGCAGCTCGGCGCACCCGTGCTCGCGATGGTTCGTCAAATGGACCCGACGGATGGCGTCGGCGTCGATGCTATTCACACGCACGTCAAACCGAACGCAGTCGAAACTGAAGCCTTCCGGTCGTTGCGGACTTCAATTGCGTTTTCTGACGGTGAGACGCGTCGGCTCATGGTGACAAGTTCGGAACCGGGTGATGGCAAAACGACGGTGATGGCCAATCTGTCCGTCGCGTTTGCGCAGAGTGGCAAACGCACGCTGCTGATCGATGCCGACATGCGACGGCCTGGCATGTCGACGATGCTCGAAAAACGAGGTCGGCAGGGGCTGTCGCAGGTACTTCGTGACAGCGTCTCGATCGAAGAAAGCGTCGCGGAAAATATCATCATCAACATTGTCGACGGCCTCGACTTTATTCCGTCGGGGACTCGTCCGATCAACCCGGCCGAACTGCTGACCAGCGATCGATTCTCGGAACTGCTGTCCTGGGCGGAAACGACGTACGACCAGATTCTCATCGACGCTCCGCCGATTCTCGCGGTTTCCGATCCTGCAATTATCGGACGTATGGTTGACGGTGCTGTGCTTGTGATTCGACCAGACCAGAACCGCCGCAAGATGGTAATCCGTGCTGTCGACTCGCTGACCAGTGCCGGTATTAATCTGCTTGGCATCACCGTAAACCGAGTCTCTGACAAGAACGGCGGAGACTACTACGGGTATGGTTACGGGTATGGCTATGGATATGGCTACGGTTATGGCAAGGAAGGCTATGGGAATGAGAAAGGCGATCTGGCACCGCTCGACGAAACGGAAACGTTGCCGATCGATGCCGGCTTTGCAAACGAAGATCCCGAGCCTGAAAGATTAGCCGCATGACCAGCAGACGTTCGCTTCTGATCATCGATGCGGGACTGCTGCTGGGAGCGTTCGCCGTTCCGTTCGCTTTCGGCGGACGGCATTCCATTGGCGAGTTTCTGCTGATCTGTTCAGCGATAATCTGCACGGTCGGCTGGATTCTGCACCAGTGGATGAGCGAAGAATCTGACTGGGTGCGAACTCGCGTGGAGCTGCTGTTGCTGGCGATTCTCGCTTTGGGACTTCTTCAGATTGTCCCGCTGCCACATTCAGTGGTCAGCGCGCTGTCACCGGCGATGGACGACGTTTTACCGCTGAGGTCTGCAGCGTCGACGAAAGATGGCGTCTTTCGAACACCCTGGTCGCACCTTTCAATGAGCGTCAGCGAGTCGTTGCCGGGGCTGGCGATCGGCGTCGCCTACGTGTTGATCTTTCTGGTGACGACGCAACGGATTCGAGCGGTCGGCGATGCGTCACGAATCCTCAGGATGATTGCGCTGTCCGGCGTGGCGATGACCGCCTTTGCGTTCGTGCAGTTTTTCTTCTCGAACGGCCTCTACTTCTGGATGATTGATCTGCCGCAGGGAGTGGCCGACGATCGACTCAAAGGAGCGTTTCTTAACAAGAATCACTTTGCACAATTTGCAGCGCTGTCCGTCGGTCCTCTCGTCTGGTGGCTGGGGGTGCAGACAGAGTCCCTCGGTCATGCTGGTTTTGATCATTCCCGCCGGACGAAAACCGGCCGAATGCCACCGTTTCTGCCGGCGATCCTGCTCGCTGCGGGGCTGGGGGCTGTAGTTACGGCGGTGCTGATTTCCCGCGCGCGAGGCGCGTTCGTGGCGCTGTCCGTCGCGTCGGCGGTGCTGGTCGTGATGCTCTACTCACGGTCGCTGATTAACCGAAAGCAGTTTATTGGCGTGGCCGGGGCCGCGGTGATGGCCCTGCTGCTGGTGGCGATCGTCGGACACCGTGAGATCGCACGGGTCAACGAACGGCTGCACGACTGGGACAGCAACGGGCGAGCCCAAATCTGGAAGGCAAACCTTGAGGTGTTCCGCGAGTTTCCACTGGTCGGCACGGGTGTCGGCAGTCACGTTTACATTCATCAGAGGCATCTCGACCAACCCTACAGCGTCAGTCAGTACACGCACGCGGAAAGCAGCTATCTACAGATTGCCTCGGAAACGGGTCTGCCGGGAATTGCTCTGATGGTGGCCTGCCTGATCGTCGCTTTCTACTGGTGCATTCGTGGAGTTCGCATCAGCCAGACCCGAACAGTGACGCTGGCGCTGTGCGGGGTCACCTGTTCGTTGCTGATTTCGTGCATTCAGTCAGTCGCCGATTTTGTCTGGTACATTCCTGGCTGCATGCTTCCGCTGGTTTTACAACTCGCCTGCGCGTGTCGACTCTACCAGCTGGAAGCGGACCGGCAATCAACTCCAGCGACTGGTCGACTTTGGCATCTGTCTGGAGTTGGCGTCGCGATTGCCGTGCTGATGCTGGTCCCGCTTGCGGGATGGATGTTTTCGGAATGGACGCCGAGGCTACTCGCAGAACCCGACTGGATGAACTATCGAAAAATCGTTCTGGCGGATTACACCGGCAAAGATATTTCAGCGAGCGTCGACGGGAATCCGGAATCAAGAACCGGGACGCTGCAACAGGTGCTGCGTGACCTTCGCAATGCTGCGGAGAAGAATCCGAACGACTCGCGAATTCAGACACGTCTGGCGGTTCAGTACAGCCGGGCGTTTCATCTGCTGCAGGCTGAATCTGAGAATGCGTTGCCGCTCAGCCAGATTCGAGACGCCGCCGAAACAGGCGGATTCGACACTCATCAGGAAATGCTGGAGTGGTTGAGCCGCGCGTTCGGAGAAAATATCAAGTACGCCTTCGCCGCCAGGAGTCATGCGCGGCGAGCCATCGAATTGAATCCGCTTGATGGTCGAGCGTGGCTGGCTTATTCCGAGCTGGCGTTTCTGGATGACGCTCCAACCGGGTACGACCGCAAGTGCATCGATCAGAGTCTGCGACTGCTGCCCAACGACGCGTCCGTGCTTTACGCCGCCGGTCGTGAGGCACGCGTTGACGGTGACGTCGAGAGGTGGGTGGAACTCTGGAAGAAAGCGTTCCACCGTGACGAAACAGTTCAGCGACAGATCATTCGACAACTGGCGGAATGGACCGAGTTGCCCGTCGAAATCATCGTCAAGGCTTTTGACCCGGACATTGATGCACTGGACCGAGCCGTTGAGATTCTCGGCGACCTCGGGCAGAACCAGAACCAGCGAAAGGCTCTGGGAGTTCTGGCGGCGCGGCTCGTCGAACGCGCTCAACTCGCGGACAACGCCGACCGACCGACCGACTGGCGCAAGGCCGCAACGGCGTTTGCGCGGTTGGGTGACGTTGACCAGGTCGACCTCTGCTTCCAGAATTCCGCCGCAGCGGCACCGACTGACTTCCGAGTCCATTTCGACTACGGATCATGGCTACTGACTCAAGGCCGACCTGTCGCCGCCACCGAACATCTGCAATGGTGCCAGCGCATGGCTCCCCACGACGCACAGGTTCAGAAAGCAATCGCCACCCTTCAAC
>JABMPE010000298.1 GCA_013203845.1 Rhodopirellula sp.
ATCGCGGGGCCACCCGCGTTGACGTCCAACTCGAACGCCGGTTCAACCGCAATGTTGATCGAAACGGTGCCGGTCACGGCGGAGGCTGATCCGTCAGACAGGCTGAATCCGAAACTGTCTGTTGATGCGACAGTCCCATCCTGGGTATACGTGACCAGTCCGTCATTCACATCCTGCTGAGTGAACGACGGGGCTTGGACGCCGTCGACACGCACCGTGCCAGCGGTCGGATCTGGTGAAGTGAGAGTATAAACCAAGCTGACATCAGCGTTGTCCACATCACTCGTGTCAAGCCGAGAGGATGTAATGACGCGCGTGGCACCTTCCCGAACAGTCAGGCCAGTATTAACATTTAGCGTAGGAGCGTCGTTTATTGGTAAAACGTTGATACTGAACGTGCTATGTACTGGGTCAACGCCGTCTTCTCGACCATCAACCAACATGAAGTCGAAACTGTCGGTCGGTGCTTCGCCACCATCGTGGCTGTAAGTGACACGATTCTCATTGATATTGGCCTGAGTGAACGAGCCACCTTCAGAAAGAAGACTCCCGTCAAGCAGTAGTTGGCCATGCTCAGGTCCGCCGGTCACCGTAAAGCTGAACGACAGCTCGCTTGGGCTATCATCAGGATCGGAGCTGTTGAGCAGACTGGAGTCAATGACCCCGTTAGTCCCTTCATCGACCGTCAACGGATTGTTAATGGTCAGTTCGGGCGGTTCATTGACTCCGACCACGGTTAGCACGATCGACTCGGAATCTGTCAGGCCGTTCTGCGTGACAGTGCCGTTGATTGGATATTGCCCTGCATCGCCTTCACTTGGACTGGCCGTAACCGTGACGAAGCCGTCGCTGTCCGAGACCGTTACAAAGGACGGAAGTTCCGGTGCAAATGCCGCCATGAGGTTGCCCGGGTCGGCGAAACTGAATGTGTATGTTTGACCTTCATTCACACTGAGGTTGCCAATCCGAGGCAGTACCGGAGCCTTCTGAGCTGGAATCTGATTCAGATTGATGATCTCAATGGCTGAGACAATTGGATTCTCGACCTGGTGCAGGAAAGTGATGTCGAGTGTCGAATCGGCAGTGACACTCGGAATTGTTTCGACGAAACCGGCGTTTCCGCCCACTTCGCTGAAGACGTCCAGATCGTTGATCCTGACAACTCCTTCGGCGGCTACGTCAAAGACGCGAGCCCCTGTTCGGAACGCGGGGCCGTACGTCTCGGCAAAGTACAGTCTGACCTGATAGTTGCCGGGATCGACTGGGAACGAAAAATTCATTTCCGATCCGCCAGCGGTGTCGTACCTCAACGTCTGGAAGATTGACGCCGGTGTTCCGTCTGGAATGGACTCGTCTCCAAGATTGATCGTCGCTCCTGTCGAGAACACTGTTCCTGTGTTTCGAATTGAACTGGCACCGGTGTCGCCCGAAATCTGTGGATTGGCGATGCCTGGACCGCCGGCATTGACGAAATAGATGGTCTCATTCGACTGTTCCGTCGGAACGGTGACAACATTCAACGTAAACGAAACTGTTTCTACGACATCCCCGGCAGTCGCTGTCAGGTCGATTGTCGAACTGCCGACGTCGCCAGATTTGGGATCGAAAGTAAACAGCCCAGTACCGTCACCGTGGTCAGTGAAAGTGGCAAAGTCTGGAAGCCCTGTGACGGTCAGTGCTGGTGCAACTCCATCAACACTGGCTGCCGCAACAGGAATGTCGACTGGCCCTGTCTCTGCAGCGATCGTCTGATCAGGAATCGGAGCGAGGATCGTCACGTCGTCGATTGAGATATCAATCGTGGCGGTTGCAGGCGTTGAGCCATCTTCACCACCGTCCGCCAGTGAGACACTGAAGCTGTCGGATGTCGCCTGGTCGTTGGTGTTGCGATACTCGACCAGGCCATCGAGAATGTCCTGCTGAGTGAATGTTCCGGTGCCGTTGAAAGGAATTGCGTTGTCGTTGACGAAGATCATTCCGTCTGTCGGACCAGTGACCGTGTAAGTCAGGCCGGATGGCAAATCATCCGGATCGGAACCGGAGAGTTGGGCGACAGTAATCCGTCGCGTCCCTCCGGCCAGCACCGTCAGGTTATTGCTCCGGTCGATCTTCGGTGAGTCATTGACTGGCGTGATGTTAATATTGAACCTGTCAGAAACATCGCGGCCCGCACCATCCGACAGTGTGAAGGCGAACGAGTCTGAAGTCGATTCGCCACCATCATGCACGTACTGGATCAGATTGGCGGTGACGTCAGCCTGACTGAACGACTCGTTCATCTGCAGAATCGTTCCTTCACGCTGCAGTCTTCCGTGTTGAGGCTCAGCGTTCAGTGTGTAGGTCAATTCCTCAGTACTGTTGTCCAGATCACTTCCGCTGAGCAGATCGGCACCGATAATTGCAGTCGCACCTTCCATCAACGTTAGTGGGTCGTTGGTGGCAATTTGCGGTGGATCATTGGTCGCCAGTACCGACACCACAAACGACTCAGCATCCGTCAGGGAGACGCCATTCTCCTGAGTCGCAGTGATCGTGATCGGGTACTCGCCAGCGTCGCCCTCGATCGCATCGATCGTCAGTCGACCGGTTCCGTTACCGTTATCTGTGAACTGGAACCGTTCTGACGGCAGTGCGCTGTGTGTCAGAACGACATGGTCGCGCTGAGCATCCGGTGCCCGGAAGTCAATCGTGAGCGTCTGACCTTCGGAGGCCGTTTGATTGCCAATGCTCGACAACCTTGGAGCCGACTGCGATGGCACCTGATTCAGATTGATAATCTGAATGGCAGAGACAATCGGATTCTCGACCTGGTGCAGGAACGCAAGATCGAGTGTCGAATCTGCCGTAACAGTAAAGGTTCTGACGAGTCCTTTGTTTCCACCACCTGCTTCCGTAAAGATGTCCAGATTGTCGATGACAGTCGTGCCCTCGGCGACCACGTCAAACACGCGAGCCTCCGTGCGAGACGTTGGACCGTACAGTTCCGCGAAGAACAGGTTGACCTGGTACTCGCCGGGTTCGACCGGGAACGAGAACTGCATCTCAGGACCACCGGCGCCATCCCAGCGTTGTGTCTGGAAGATCGAGGCTGGCGTGCCTTCAGGAATCGATTCGTCACCGACATCAATCGTCGTTCCCGTGGAAAACACATTGCCCGTATTACGGATGGAAGTTGCACCGGATCCTGTATCTCCGGAGATGCGAGCACTCGGGATCCCGGAACCACCAACATTCACGAAGGCCACTGGCTGATTTGAAACGTTCGTCGGTCCGGGGACGACCACCGCGTCAAACTGGACCTCGTCCGTTCCGCTGTTCATCGTCACGCCCTGGAGCGTGATCGTGTACGGGCTGCCGGATTCATCGCTCGTCTGCGGATGAAACGTGAAGAATCCGGTTCCGTTCCCATTGTCCGTAAAGTCAACAAAGCTGGGGCGATCTGGTGATATCAGCTGAGGAATGTCGCCATCAATCACAGCCGCAGAGACTGGAATCGTGACCGGTGCCAGCCCGCTACCGAAGGTCTGATCCGAAATCGGAGCCAGAATCGTCAGCACCCGGATATCAAACGTCTGAGGAGTCGTGTTCAGCTCACCGTCCGAAACAGTAAACGTGAAGCTGTCCGTGCGTGCCTCAGGGTTAGTGTGCTGATAGGCCAGCAAACCATCGTTGATGTCCTGCTGAGTGAAAGTGAAACTGCTTGATTGCATCTCACCGTCCAACAGCAGATTGCCAGTGGTCGGGAGAGTCGACACGGTGTAGAGAAGTTCTGCGGGACCATCATCAACGTCCGTCGTTTCGAGCTGCCCCATCATGATCGTACGAGTTTCTTCCTCACGAACACTCAGGCCAGTGTTGGTTGAGACAAATGGAGCGTCATTAACGGCATTGATTGTGATCGTGAATGCTTGAGGGACTGACGTATTTTGCCCATTCCTTGCAATGCCTCCATCGTCTGACAGAGTCACACTCAGTGAAGCCATGCCGCTCGCATTCGCTGCCGGCGTGTAGGTCAATGTCCCTGCAGCGTCGATACGCGGTAGAACGGAAAACAGCGAAGCCCCGGAAATCACGTTCACCGTTCGATCGATGATACTTTGAGACACTTCGTTCGCCGGACCAACCGATTCCATCGTCAGGAAGTTCGTCACCGTCACCGTAGCTGGTATCGGATCCTCATCGATCGTTTGGTTACCAGCGATTATGAACGTTGGAGCATCATTGACGGCATTGACCGTGATCGTCACAGACACGGCCGGTGATGACTGGTTTGCTCCGCCGTTGTCGGTCGTTCCGTTGTCGGTCGTTCCGTTGTCTGTCAGTACGACGTCGTAGATCGCGGTGCCATTTGAATCGGCGGTTGCCTGGTACGTCAGAGTTCCGGTCATCGGATCAACATCAGGAGCCTGAGTGAACGTCAGATCTCCCGTCGTTCCCGTTGGAGTAAACACAAAATCGAGACTGGCAGTCTGACTCGGTTCAATTGCCGAAATACCAGAGGCAAAACCTGGCACGCTCACGAGCGCAGGAGTCGGGTCCTCATTCGAAGAGTCAGAAGGAGTTGCAATGGTAAATACTGGTGCTTCATCCACATTCTGCACGGTCACTGAAATGAGCTGAGATGCTGGTTGGCCGACGGTTTGATCTGTCACCTCCGCCGTAAACCGATAAACATTGCCACCACCTACCGCAGACGACGACTCGAAGTCTGGTGCAACTTTGAAAGTCACCAAGCCGGTGGCGGAGTCGATGTCGAAGAGCTGGCCATCGTCAGCCGTGCCACTGTCTACGATCGAGAACACTGCGGTGTCGCCGGGAGTAACGATCGCATCGAGATCAATCGCCATTGTCTGGTTCTCAAATACACTGGCCGATGTCGGCGGAACCAGTCCAAAACGAGCAACCGCAACGTTGACTGTCACCTGTGACGACAGACCTTCATCGTCTGTAATAGTCAGCACGACTTCGTAGTTATTGTCTCCGCCTTCGTTGAAAACAGGTGGCGTCGTGAATGCAAGTGTCCCAGTGACAGGGTCAGTCCCTGTCAGCGGGTCTGCAGGAGCAAGCTCAAAGAGGCCTGCATCATCACCGCCAGTTATCGATACGGTCACAATGTCATCGAGATCAGGATCCTGACCGGTGACTACGGCAACATTACTCACGCCTTCTGCGACAGTAAGGGTCCCGGAAGGGTCGATCACAATACTTGGTGTCTCATTCACGTTCGTAACAGCGACTGCGTGACTGACCGAAATATCAGGCGTACTTCCAACTGACGTATCATCCCCAGATATTGTCACGTCCAGTGACGGGTTGGTTTCAAAGTCCAGTCCGGCCCCGGCAATCAGGAACAGCTCATTTCCATCGATTTCGAACAAGGCCGCATCTGCGCCGGAGACACTCAGAGTGTTGATTCCCAACGCATCGTCCGTTACCACAATGTCGGCGATCTTCGTACGTGAAACGGTGCTCGCATCTTCAGCAAGTGTCGTTACTGCGTTCTGAAGAACAACCGCTGTGGGAGCGTCATTTGTGTCAAGGATTGTCACCGTGTGGCTCGCCATGGCGTCCGGAGTGTTGCCAACGGTCACGTCATCCACCGACACAGTGACGTCCAGTGCTGGATTCGTCTCGAAATCCAGTGCGACTCCGGCAATCAGAAACAGCTCACTGCCGTCGATCTCGAACAGTGACGCATCCGCCCCGGAGACCGTCAGAGTATTCGTGCCCAGAGCATCGTCTGTCACCACGATGTCAGCGATCTTCATGCGTGAGACAGTATTTGAGTCCTCAGCAATCTTTGTCACCGTATCCTGAAGAGCGATGGCAGTCGGTGCTTCATTTATGTCCGTGATCGCCACCGTGTGATTCGCCATGGCGTCCGGAGTATTTCCAACAGTTACATCGTCGACTGAGACGGTCGCGTTCAACGTGGGATTCGTTTCGAAGTCCAGTGTGGCTCCGGCAATCAGAAACAGCTCACTGCCGTCAATCTCGAACAGTGATGCGTCCGCCCCAGAGACAGTCAGCGTGTTGGTTCCCAGGGCATCGTCTGTCACGACGATGTCAGCGATCTTGGTACGCGATACGGTGCTTGCATCTTCAGCAAGTGTTGTGTCTGCGTTCTGGAGTACAACCGCTGTGGGGGCGTCATTTGCGTCCGTAATCGTCACTGTGTGACTCACCATCGCGTCAGGAGTGCTGCCAACGGCCACATCATCCACCGAAACAGTCACGTCCAGTGCCGGATTCGTCTCGAAGTCCAGGCCGGCCCCGGCAATGAGGAATAGTTCGTTTCCAACAATCTCGAAGAGGGACGCATCTGGCCCCGAGACGGTGAGGGTGTTCGTTCCGAGGACGTCGTCCGTCACCACAATGTCAGCGATCTTCTTGCGGGAAGCCGTGTTTGCGTCTTCTGCGATTGTCGTCTCGGCATTCTGAAGAACGACGGCGGTTGGAGCATCGTTCACTTCCGTAATAGTCACTGTGTGATTGACCGTTGCGTCCGGAGTGTTGCCAACCGTCACATCATCCACCGAAACAGTCACGTCCAACGCTGGATTTGCTCCAGAGTCCAGTCCAGCCCCAGCGACAAGAAACAACTCAGTGCCATCGATTTCAAACAGAGCCGCGTCTGTACCTGACAGGCTAAGCGTGTTGGTTCCCAATCCGTCGTCCGTCACGACAACGTCAGCGATCTTCGTGCGTGTCACGGTGTTGGCGTCTTCAGGCAGCGTCGTCACCGCATTCTCGAGAGCAACGGCCGTTGGTGCATCATTGGTTGCGGTGATCGAGAAGTTAAATGTTCCCGTTACTGGCTGAACTCCGTCTTCGCCACCATCCGCCAACGAGAAAGCAAAACTGTCGGCAGTCTCATTGGAGCCATCATGGTCGTAGGTCACTCGTCCAGCGTCGATATCCGCCTGGGTAAATACAGTGGTCGGAGAACCGCTCAGATCCAGCGTCCCGAATGATGGCCCCGAAGTCACGGTGTACGTCACACCGAATCCTGAATCGTCGGGGTCTGCTTCATTAAGCAGGGCCATCGTGATTGTCCCACTGGCTCCTTCAAGCACAACTAAAGGCGAATTAGTTCCGACGGACGGTGCCTGATTGGGGTCACCGTCCGGGGATGCTCCCGTGGACGTAAACCGTTCAGAATCTCCAAATCCGGTGGGCGGGGCAGTGAAGAAGAACTGGTCGAGAGTGAACTCGATCAGCCCCGATCCGTTCTTCGCCAGAAACTCGTCAAACACGGTTGTGTCGTCACCAAGAACGCGTTCCAGCAGAATCCTGCCGGTCGAACTTGAGAGGATGTCACCATCCATGTTCCCATCCAGGCTCAGCTCCTGAAAAACACCTTCTGCCACCGCGACTCCGGACACGAAAACAGTGGCTGTCGGGACATCGGTCTGCGTCCCACCAGGAGCGAGACTTCCGTTGGGTCTGTAAGTCTGATTGACTGTGCCTGACGACAGGCCATCATTGAATGAGTCAAGGCTAATGACCTCAACAGGATTCGTCGGGTCGTCTGAACCCACTCTAATCACAATATTGGCTGGATCATTGCCGGCGGCCGCCAGAGTTGCAGGCAGACCGGTCAGGCTGCTGAGTTTAATTTCGCCGTACCGAATGATCTGAAACGGAGCCTGCCCGGCGTTCGGAGATCCGAAATACCGCAGCGTTGGATGAATATCACTTGCGATCGCCTCGAAACCAAAGGCGAACTCCGGAGAAGCGCTGTTCGTGTCGATCGCAACGGTGTCGGAACCGCCAGTTCCAGGTTCGTTGTCAGAGTTTGTGTAGCTTGCTGTTGCGACGCCGACAGAACCGGTGCCAGCAAACTCATCATTCGCTGTGAATACTGCCGAGAAGGTGCTCCCCGTCCCGGCGAAGTTGGAAAGAACTCCCCCGGAAACGGTCACATCGGAAACTTCAAAGCCCGTCACGTTCCCGTCGAATACGAAGGTCACCACCGACGAACTATTTGCTGCGTTGAGTGTACTGTTCACGATATTGACAGTCAGATCCGGAATCACTGGAGCGTTTACCGCGACCGACCCGCCAGTGAATGTTGCTACTAATTCGCCCTCATTCAGCCCCGTGTTTGCGTTCTGAGTAAACGTAACCGGGCTGGTTCCGTTTTGACCACTTACTGACGAGAAGTTCAAGACTATAAGACCGCCACTTCCTGTTCCCAAAGCATTAGTTGCGAAACTGTTTACACTGACTCGACCGATCGCATCATTGACATTGACGAATGGTGAGGAGAAATCAACTGCCGCAGCCCCCAACGTGACGTCACCAGCCGTCAGGTCGAGAAGCGTGGTATCGTATTCCACGATAAAATCGAATGCGCTGATGCCTGTTGTGTCATCCACATTAATGGGAACCGAGACTTGGGTTCCTGCATCTGCTGAAAATTCTCCGATCGAAACTGCAGTCAACAGCAGTCGCTTCTCCATGTCCTGGACATACTGAATGTGTTGTCCACGGGAGCTTCTGTTTTTCCGCATCCGGTTAACGCTACGAAAGCTTGAAAGCCAATCGAAAAACATATCGAAGCCCTTTTTATTGAGACGAACTCGGATGTAATAAAAAAAACAGTCCAGAAAGACTACGGGCTTCAGGGGGAGATTGCAAATGATTTATATGTCATTTTATTACTAAAATTATCATATATGGTCAGGATATACACAACAGCCATCGAGTTGTTGTTGACTCATCCGTAATTCCGAAATTTCCAAGCGGAAGCGAGCAGAGGCATAGACTATTCAGACAAATGCAAATAGAAAACGGCGACTTACGCCAGATAGTTCTCGACAAGACATTCAAAGCAACTCGATATTTGCAGGACGGTGTTGGCATCAAATGTCTGAAACAAGTTCTGGCGTCAGTGAGAAGACGTCGTCAATGACATCAGCTGCCGCATCGCGTTGCATGTTTGTCTGACCTGAATTCGAAGACTCCGTTGCATCCAGCTTGTTCTGCATGATCAAGGCATCGGGTTTTGTGTTTTCACCACTAACCAGCGGCATGACCGTGAGCGGAAGCGGTTTTTCGACAGGAGAGGCCGGTCGGGCAGCGACGACGACCGGGATGTCGGGGATGGATGGTTCCGGAAGGCCGACAGCCTTACGTGCGACCTTGGAAGCATCGAAGCCTGAGAGGCCACCGTTTCCGCTGGCATCGCCGATGATGACGGGATCAATGGTCGGGTAGGCGTCGAAGCCGGAGTCCAGTCCGACTGCTACCCGAGCAATCTTGGACGCGTCAAATCCGCTGTAGCCCTGATTTCCACTGGCATCACCCAGAAAGGCCACTGTCTGTACCGCATCATCGCCCCGTACAACAATCGCTCCGTCGTTAGAGCTGACCGACGAAACACTCAGCAGTGACGAATCACCGTAGGTCGCGGAATCTTTCACCTGACCAGCAATGACGACCAGATTTCGAGTTCCCGCCGGCAGAGCACTCGCTCCGAACACCGAAACAGTAATCACTCCTGGCGTATTCAGATTCGCGGTGACCTGCCAGCCGGCAGGCATCCCGGATGCCAGGTTAACGGCCGAGGGTGTCAGTGTCTCTGCGTCGTAACTGACCGTGAAATCGACGGACTGAACTCCATCTCCATTATCAATGGAAACCGGAATTCCCGCTTCCGTCCCCAGTTCGACGGCCTGTCGTGGTCCACGAGCAAAGTCCTTAATGCTTAAGGTGCGGTCCGTTGTTGAATCAACGGTAAAGGACGTCTGGAAATCTCCACCAGCAGTTCCGTCACTGTCTCCATCGAGCAGCTCGCCACTGGCGTCAATGAATCCGTCACTCCGACTGGAAAGTGTCAGCGTGTAATTACCCGCTGCAAAAGCCCCCCCGGTTTTTACGAAGGTGATTGACTTCGTCGCAGCATCGTAGACCAGCGAACCTGTGACAGTGCTGCCCGAACCATCCGTCAGTACAGCATCCGGGAGGGCGTTGGGGGTGTTCTGCCCGGCAAAGAGATTCAGCACACTTTCGTCGAGTTCACGGGAAAGCTGCAGTGCCACTGCCCCCTCACGAACCTCGGTTGATGTCACACGGAACGTTGGAATGTCGATGGTCAGCGTTGCACTCCGTGGTGAAACCGGAATGCCACCTTCATTCAGAGAAGCAGAAACGAACTGGAAGACCGATGTCGTCCCGAGCGGAGCTGATTCGGAAACAGCCACATCGATCTCAAGGATGGCTTTCGACCCGGCACTCAATGGGTTAGTACCAAAAGCACTGATAAAAACAGTGCCAGCAGCATCGTTGACGTTGGCTGTGGGAGTAAACTCCAGAGCATCGTTGCCAATACGGATGGATGTCACAGCAAACAGCGATGTGTCGTACGAAAACCACAGATCGAACGCAGTCATCCCTGCCGCTTCGTCGAGCGTGACGACAAGCGTATGCGTGTCCCCCGGACTGACCAGCGCATCGGCAATACCGATCACGTTTCCGCTATCTGCCGGCGTGATGGTCACGGTGTGAGCCACCGAGGCATCCGGCGTGGAGCCGACGGTCACGTCGTCCACAGACACGGTCACATCCAGTGTGGGGTTCG
Source organism: Rhodopirellula sp. (assembly GCA_013203845.1). Taxonomy (GTDB): domain Bacteria; phylum Planctomycetota; class Planctomycetia; order Planctomycetales; family Planctomycetaceae; genus JABMPE01. The sequence goes on from JABMPE010000298.1 coordinate 10,586, forward strand.
TCTCGAAGTCCAGGCTCACGCCCGCCGACAGAAACAGCTCGGTCCCGTCCAGCTCGAACAGGCCGGCATCAGCCCCGGACAGACTCAGCGCATTGGTGCCCAGCGCATCGTCCGTCACCACAATGTCAGCAATCTTACGACGGGAGGCGGTGGAAGCATCTTCCGCCAGAGTCGTCACCGTATTCTGCAGTGACACCGCCGTCGGAGCCTCATTCACATCGCCACCGGCGATGATAAACAACCCGTCGACCAGATCGGCATCTCCGTTGGTGGGAGCCGGGGAGAGCACCAGTTCTTCCAGATCATTATCGAACACCGCCGTGAACGTTCCGCCGGAACTCGCCCGCAGGTTGATGGCCGATTCGCCTGGCGTGGCTCCTGCGAGCACGGTGAAGTCGACGGTGAACAGTGTGCCGATCGTGCCCTGAGCCAGGTTGGACGTGCCGGTCGCCGAAGACGCGGTGTAGAACAGAGTGCCCGCCGTCGACGTGTTGGGCACCTGCGAAAATCCAGGCAGCAGGTTCCCCAGAGTCACGTTGCTGATCAAGAATTTCGTGGCGTCATAACTCAACGCGATATCCGTCCCGCTGATCGTGATCCCGCCTGGCTCGGTAACTTCCAGGTTGACCGGAACTGTGACGGTGTCACCGACTGCTCCGCTGAGGTTGCGCGGGATCGATATCTGCGGATCCGCACCCGACGCAGCCGGAGGAGTAATGCCCACCGGCAGTTCCGGAACATTCGCGACCGGAATCTGAGTGATGACACGCTGGATGCTGGTCGTGTCGTTGGCCTGCAGGCGTCCGTTGAGTGTGATGTCGGTAATCAGCGTGGGATCCGCCAGCGGATAGGCGGGAAGTCCATCGTTGATCTGAGAGATCAGACGCTGCGTCAATGTGGTGTCCGGAGAGTTATACGTCCGGCTGCCATTCGCATCGCCGAAGAAAGCCGCGATATGAACACCATCATCGTCGATGGCCGGAAGCTCGCCCGGATTCTCCGCATCGTCATAAACAGCCAGCGACGAGATATCGAGAATCTGTTTGGCCTTGTACTCAGCAGTCTCAGGCACGGTCGCCGTAAAGTATCCCACCACGAGCGCCCCAGCCTGGTCGGTGAACTCGGACGATTTTGAAATCGTCAGGAGTCCATTCGCCGGATTAAACACGGCAGACGCACCTGGCACCGCTGAAGTGAATGATGTCACGTTGAGCAGATCATGATCATATACAAGCGTCAGATCGAGCCCTGTCACACCGGTACCGCGGCTGATTGTTAGCGGGATCCCGGTTCCTGCAGCAGGGATATCCAAGCTTTGACTATAACCACGAACAACGTCCGGCAGACTGACCGTGACCGTTTCGTCACCTGGAACAAACACAGTAAACGTTGCCGGCAAATAGCTGTCCAGCAACCGTCCTCCATCTGCCGACTTCCAGCCATCCGTTGCACTTCGCAGTGTCAACGCATAGGTATCCGGCTCAAGAGGTCCGCCGGTTTTGACAAATGTCGCCGTCGTGCCGTCGGACGACAGAACCAGCGAACCTGCCACCGTCCCGAGATTGTCACCAGCCAGAACCAGATCCGGGGCACTGGAACCGTTGAGATTCAGCGAAGAGAGTTCGACCGCCTCGCTGAACACCACCACAACCCCGGTCGCCGTGGGAGTCACTGATGTCACCGTCAAACCATTGACCGAATCGTCATTCTGAATCGTCCCCAGAGCGCTGGCAGTCCCCAGTGTCAGCCCTGCCGACGGAGATGACAGCGTCACCTCAAAGAGGTCATCCAGTTCCGCCTCACCATCTCCCTGCACGGGAATCGGAATCTGAACCGTTGCCTGTCCGGCGGCAAATTCGACGATTCCAGACGGGTAGATGCCGCCGACAAAATCATCTGGTGCTGCCGACCCGATGCCTTCAATGACGGCAGCTCCCGCCACGGCGTAATGGACACTGGCCGGCGCGTCGGTAGAGCCTTCCCGAGTTACAGTGAAGGTAAACTGCGCTTCGCCAGCATCCCCCTCTGCCCCCTCGGCATCAGCAGGAGTGATGTTCACAACAGCCGTTGACAGTCCGGCGACCGTCCGGATTTGCTCCGCCGAAAGAGCTTCGCCGTATACGCGGACGTCGTCTAACGCTCCATCCAGGTAAAACAGCGAAGAATTCTGAAGTTCTGAGTTTCGTCCAATAAGCAGGCCATTCCCGGACAGGACGGTGTTCGGGGCGAACTCACCTGATCCGACCAGGACACCATTCTGGTAGACGGATGCAATCGATGTGGACTGATCGAAGACCATCGCCACATGCACCCACTCATTGACTGGAGGTGTGGTCGTAGTATTCAGATCATTATCCCAAAAGCTTAACTGCCACTTGTCGCGAACGACTCTTACCCCGGACTGTTGGTCGGTGATGTTGCTGCCATAGGCAAGAAGTACCGGATTTTCTGCGAATGAATCAAACTTTACCCAAGCGCTCATCGTTCGAGACGAGTTGCCTTCTGGGAGTCCAATATTCATTGCCTGAATGTAGTCATCTACACCATCAAAAAGATAAGCGCTGTCAGGTGTGCCAAATCTATCCGTCGTTAACTGAGCTCCGGTGACAACGGCGTTTCGACCGTATTCACTACTGTCACTGGCATCTCCATCAAACTCATAGTGAGCCAACAATGGTGAATCGACCACCACGTTTCCAAAGTCGAGACGATCAATATCACCAGACGTCTGATACTCAAGTGTCATGTAGTCAACGCCGGTGTCATCGCTCATCCAGACGTCGAGATAGCCCCGCGTGATTAACTGGTCAATAACACTCGTTGTCCCGCCCCCCTCAAGTGGAAGTGCGGCAAGGTCCAGTGTGAATTCCTGCTCCGCGTTGGTGCCCCACGAACTCTGTAAAAAGCCGGGGGAGAACCGTCGTCGAAAATTCGCTGGGTCGGACTCGTCAAACGGGTAAGTATCGATCGGGATTGGCGCACCGCCATCACCTGACCCACCAAAGCGTCTTTGCCAGTAAACCTGCCGACCTTCATCTTCTGCGAAGCCGATTCTCAGCTGGTCTTCTGCCGGAGAAGCATTTCCGGGCTGTCCACCGTTTGCTCCCGCACGGACACGCATCGTCAGCGTCGCTGAAACAATATCGCTGGGCAGACCATAAAACGTCGCTCCAACCCGAGCATCGGCAGGGGCCGTTACGCCTGGAATATCGTCGAAGTTATTAAAGGTCGCTGAGGCTAATTGACCGGTATGTCGCCTGTTGAGAGTCCCCGGTTCAAAACCCGGTCCGAAATTGTCGTTCTCTCCTTCAGTACGCTGGACGCGGCCATCGCTGAAAATAGTAAGCTGATAAGCCGAAGTCGGCGACGACAGCGTCCAACCCGGCTGTACGACTTCAGAGACCGTGTAAGTTCCTGGTGAGACATCACTGAAAATGTATCGTCCAGTTTCGTCCTCGGGTGTTCCCGGATCGTCTGACGTTGTGGTGGTGGTCAAGTTGACCGTTTCGCCGGATGTATTCTGGCCCGTCAGCTTGATCGTCCAGCCGGCCAGCGAAGGTTCACCGGCATCCTGGAAGCCATCTCCGTCCACGTCCTCGAACTTCACGCCACTCAGCGTCGCTCCCACGTTTTCGTACCACAGAATCGAGTTCCCCACGGTACCGGTGATCGCATCGAGATCGCCGTCGGAGTCAATATCGCCAGCGGTTACAAACCAGAACCCCTTATCTTCTGCAATTAGCGTTTCGCTGAAGTTCTGAAATCCGTCGTTTTTGAAGAGCAGCAGCTTGTCGTTGTCGCTGGAGGTGACAAGCAAATCCAGGTCGCCATCGCCATCAACGTCAGCGATCTCAGTCTTGCGTTCAGCGGCTGTCGTGGAAATGACGTGCTTTGTGAATGTCTCGTTGCCATCATTCTCGAACCATGCGATGTCGTTAAAGAACGCGATAATCAAATCTCGATCGCCATCACCGTCCAGGTCCGAACTGCGAATTGTCTGAGCCTTCTGAGGCGAGGCAATGAGTGGCTGCTCTGTAAACCCGCCCGCCCCGTCATTCTCGAACCAGCGAATACCGGGCGTGTCACTGTTGACCGGTCCAACGACAAGATCAATGTCGCCGTCGGAATCGAGATCGGACGCGTCGAGCGAGAAGGCTTTGTCGAAAGAGGTCGATAGTGTACGCGGAGTAAACAAGCCGCCTCCGTCGTTCATAAACAACGTGACCCGATCGTTGAAGTACCCAGTACTGGCGAGATCGAAATCACCATCTCCATCAATGTCGACTGCTACAGTCGCGACGGGACCATCAATCACATCGGAAATCAGATGCTTTGTGAAGTTCTCATTGCCGTCATTCTCATACCAGTAGATCCTGTCACCTTTAAATGAGTTCGCGGTCACGTCGAGATGGCCGTCTCCATTTAAGTCCGCAACCCTCACTCCAGACGCGCCGTCAGGTGATCCGTCAATGACCTTACGCGTAAAGCCACCAGCACCGTCGTTCATCAACCAGACGACGGAGTCACCGACGGAGTTCGAGGCAGCGATGTCGAGGTCTCCATCGCCGTCGATATCGGCAGCGAATATGTTGTCTGGTCTATTCTCGCCGTTGGAGACGGTATGTGGTCCTGTAAACGTCCCAAGTGACGCTGCGGGCGGGTCTATCGTGAGGGCGTAATCTTCCACCTCACCATCATCGGCGACACCACCAGTCCCGAGGCTGCCAGACGTACTGATGCGAAAGCGAGCATAGCTGTTGCCTGAAGTTGCTGAGGCTGGAACATCGAACGTAATTTCATTGTTTCCGTTCGAGACAGCAACACTGTCAGCAATCTGCTCACCAGCTCCGCCCCAGTTTCCGTCGCCATCGAAGTCAATCCACGCATCAACGAAGGCACCGCTAGCGCGGATTATTCATGCGTTTGTGGGAATGGCGTTTCGTGGTTGAGTTTCGATTATGAATGATGGAATCAACC
>JABMPE010000299.1 GCA_013203845.1 Rhodopirellula sp.
CTGTACCGTCGAAGGTGACGTCTCCGTCGTTGGTGTTCGTGAGTTCGTCACTGTTGGAGACACCACGATCCGTGCCGTCCGTAAGGTTTGGTTCTGTCAGCGAGTTGGCGTCCAGCATGGCCTCCAGGGCGTCGAACAAGCCGTTGCCGCGGATGTTGTCGTAATTCGGGGTCGGAGCCGTGTCGCCGCTCACATGGGCCGTATCGACTAACGAGGCATGTACCACGGCGGGGGTCAGACCTGGGTCCATGTCGAGCATCAGCGCCGCGATACCGCCGGTGTAGGCTGCTGCCACGGACGTTCCGGTGGCCGTGCCTCCCGAGAAGGTGACATTGTCGACGCCGATACCGTCGAGGCTGCTGCGAGGTGATCCACCCACGGTCGAAGGACCACGTGAGCTGTCGTCGGCAACAACGAGCGGAGTCGTATAGTGGGCCGTACCGGCAGTCATGACCGACTCGACGGCCGCGGGACCAAAGATCGCGTCGTTCGGAGTGTAGTCATTCGACCCTCCGTTTGTAGTGATCCAGCCGTCCGAAGTCTCACTGACAGGCCCTGTGAAGATGATCTCAAGCGTATCGTCGGCGATGTCGAAGCCTTCATCCGTCACCTGCACCGCAATCTGGGAATACTGCGTCCCTCCCGTGTTGTTGTGCGACACCGATAGATAGGTTGTTCCAAAAAGGGTAGTGTCCGAGGTGAGGAATTGCCAATTGCTGCCGTCCCAGCCATACATGTATAGGTAATAAGCGTCTGTCGGGGATCCAAATGGTTCGCTCCACTCCATATGCACATCAACCACCCCCGCGCCTGCGTCGACGACCAGGAGATAGCTGCTATCGCCGAATTCGTGCGTGAACGTTTTGCTGGCATGACCTGAGCCCGAAAGCTCCGAGTATGCCCCTTGATAGTGAATCTGTCCGTCGTCGCCCGCGGCGCTCACGAAGACGATGGGGTCGTAGGAACCGGTGCCATCTTCGGCATCCGTGCCCGCGATGACATTCTGGGCCGCCTGGGCGGCGTTGCCGTCTTGGAACCAAGCCTGTTCGTAGATTCCCGGTGCTGCAATGATGATGTCAACACCAGCGTCCTGCAGAGTGGCAACCGCAGTGACGAACTCAGTCTCGTTCGTCGCGGATTCTGTCGTTACGGTGGCACCCAGCGCGACGCCCTCTGCAAGATCAGGGCCGCCACCATCCGTGTCAGCATCCAAGAGGATCTCCGACATCGCTGTGGCTTCAGCTCCGTTCGCAATCAGGCCGATCGACACTCCCGTTCCATCGATCCCCGGAAACTCAGCCAAGGCGTCGTCGAAATTAAGTACGCCGGCTCCGCCACTGATGGAGAGCAGTGTTCGCTGTTCGAGTTGTTCGAACCGCTGCAACCGATTCCTGTGATGTCCGCGCCGTGGGGCGGCTGATGAGCGGCTCTTGGTTCTGGCCAAACGCTTGGTGATCGAGTCAAAGAACTTGCGCATTGTGCGGACTCCACAGGGATAGATGGGTGCTTGCGTCTCTTGGTCTGCCCGGCTTGAAAAACGCACAGACCGCCCTTTTGGGACAGGCTGGCCCTTCCTGCCATCAAAACGTTTGGGAATTCACTTACAGTACAAGATAGTCAGAACGGAGTGGAAATGTCAAATTTTCCGGATGAGATTAATAGGCGGAAGAGTAGGACGAGGCGGAAACGGCAAAGTGTTCGGAATCTCCATCTGCTGACGCGAAAATGAGACTACCCAAAAAGAGCGCACACCCCTCCCCATGACGCGCACATCGGAGCAGTTTGCATTCGCCCAAAACAGTCCCGATCGCCCATTCCCCAACCTCTCTCGTCAAGGGAGAGGGGGTTGGCTGGGCTGGCACAAGAGGGAGGAGGCGAGATGGGAACGTTGCGCTCTCATCACGCTCTACGTGATGGTGATTCTCCCGCGCAGCTTATTGAGGCAGCTTCAACGGCTAGTACTCACCTCGGATCGGCTCCCCGTCATTCCGAATGCCAAGCTGCTGATAAACACCGATCGCGGAAGCGGTGTAGCCGGGAGCCATCGTGTCCGGATCCGACGCGATCGTCTCCGACAGGAAGTGGACCGAGCCGTCGCAAAAGACGAACATGGCGCCTCCGGGATGCAGGCTGTTGAACCCGTCGCGGCATTGCACGGTCACGGGATCGTTGATCTGCCAACCGACGTGCCCGACTGCGTGGTAAATGCCGCTCGAAGCCGTGCTCAAGTCCGCAACGCCGAGCCACGTGCCGGGGCCTTTCCAGCACTTGTCGTTACGCTCGCCTACGGCGATGACAGAACTCGTGCCGTCAAGGATATCGCGAAAGGCGATAATGCTATTGCCGTACAACACGCCGTTGTTGTCTCGCGTGCCCGACACGTTGTACAGTCCGGCGCAACCAAGGTAATTGGAAACAGGGGCCTCGTACTGGCCACCTGCCCCATCACCAAACACTCGTTCGACGAGGGGATCCGTTCCCTCGATCAGATCGTCGGCAGTGTCTGACGGACAACGGTAGCCTGAAATCACCGTCTTCAGGGAAAGATCAAGGGCCGAGCCGGGAGCTGCTTGTGCCGCCGTGATCTGATCGAATAGAGTCATGCCTTTCACGTCAATCGCCTCATGAACGGGGCCCTGCTCTATGTAGGGAAGAATAAGAGCGGCCCAGCCCCATTGAGGCATTCGGGCCAAAGGACGTTCGGCGATGAACCCACTCGGGAACTGGCCCATCGAGTCGTGATAGTTGTGCAGCGCGATCCCAATCTGCTTGAGATTGTTGCTGCAGTTCATCCGGCGGGCCGCTTCGCGAGCAGCTTGAAC
>JABMPE010000005.1 GCA_013203845.1 Rhodopirellula sp.
ACAAAACCCAATGTACGCTGCCAGACAGTCTGTGATTTCATATCGGGCCTCCAGGTTGCCGCCTAAGTTGATCGCTAACGATCACTTAGACGCACCCGAAGGCCATTCAGATCCCGAAACTCTGAATAATCCGCGCTAGCGCCCTGCGGCTGATGGAATCGCCAGGAACACCGGACGACTCCGTCTGTTTGCGCTTCACCGTCAGTGACACCGGCGTCGGTATTCCGACCGACAAACAAGCCAAACTCTTTCAGCCGTTCACGCAAGTGGACGCCTCGACGACGCGTAAGTACGGCGGCACCGGTCTGGGTCTGGTCATCTGCCAGAAGTTCATCGAAATGATGGGAGGCCGCATCTGGTTTGAAAGCGAAGTCGGCCACGGCAGTCAGTTCCACTTCACGGCTCGCTTCGGCCTGCCAACCACTCCGGTGGACAAGCCGACGAAACTGCTGCCGTCGGAACTGGAAGGTCTGCGCGTGCTGGTGGTGGACGACAATCCGACGAACCGCCGCATCCTGACCGCCCTGCTGACGGGCTGGCGGATGAACCCGAACGCCGTCGACAGCGGTGCCGCCGCCCTGGAAACTTTGACCACCGCCGCTAAGGCGAACGAACCATTCAGCCTGATTCTGTTGGACGTGATGATGCCGGAGATGGATGGCTTCACGGTGCTGGAGCAGATTCGCAAGCTGCCGGAGATCGACCGGCCGACCGTGCTGATGCTGAGTTCCGCCGATCAGCGCGGCGACATCGCACGGGCTCGCGCATTGGGCGCGGCAGGGTTTCTGTTGAAACCGATCACCCCGAATGAACTGCTCAACACGGTCGTCACCGTGCTCGGCCAGGCGCAGGAGCAGGCGGAGCAGATATCGGAACGCACGCCGCAGAAGTCGGCCGCATCAGACGCGCGTCCGTTGCGCATCCTGGTGGCCGAGGACAATAAACTCAATCAGTTGCTGGCCAAACGCACGCTTGAGAAGGCCGGACATTCGGTCGCGATCGCGAACAACGGCGAGGAAGCGGTAGCCGCCGTCAATCGCGAGACGTTCGATGTCGTGCTGATGGACGTGCAGATGCCCGTGATGGATGGCTTCCAGGCCACGGCGCGCATTCGCGAGCAGGAAATCGACAGCGGGAAGCACCAGCAGATCGTGGCCATGACGGCGCATGCGCTCAAAGGAGACCGCGAACGCTGCCTGGAGATGGGTATGGATGGCTATGTCTCCAAGCCGATTCGCAACAGCGAGCTGTTTTCCGCCATCGCTGCAGCTGTGAAAGACACACACACGTCACCAGGGAGCCCGGCGGCGTTAGCCCCCGGACTCGATGGTGTACCGACTGATCCGGGAGCTGACGTACTCCGGCTCCCCGGTGACGTTTCTTCTCAGGACAGGACGTGCGTATGACGTTTGACATCCACAAAGTGATTCCGGCGGGGCCGATGAAAGTCGGCTCGTGGGCTTTGGTCGTCACTGTGTTGGCTTTGTTCTGGCTGGGGTGGCAGGCGATGGCCGCCCGGCAGGGATTTGAGGAGCTGAAGAACCGTCATGTGCGCGTCGATGAATTGAGTGGCGACGTGGCGCGCCTGGACGAAGTGTTGACGATGTCGGCGCGGATGGCCGTCACCACAGGCGAACCGCAGTGGGAAGCACGCTACCGCAAATTCAAGCCTGAGCTGGACAAGGCACTGCACGAGATGGTCGTGCTGGCCCCCGAATCCGGTGTGGCCGAGGTGGTCGAGCGAATCCATGCCGCCAACACAGCGTTGGTGCAGATGGAGCACAAGGCGCTGGAGCTGGCCGGTCAGTCGCACCGCGAACAGGCTCTGGCCGTACTCGACAGTGAGGAGTACAACGCTCAGAAGCAGGTTTATGCGGCGAACATGTCCGAACTCGACGCAGACCTGCAACACGCGATCAATCGGGCGGTCGATGTCGAGATTCGGCGGGCCAGGACAGCCGTGGTCGTCACCGCGATCGCACTGCCGCTGCTGCTGGTGTTCTGGTTGCTGGCGGTCAGAACTTTTGATCGCTGGCAGAGCGAGCTGAGGTTGAACCAGGAGACGCTCGTTAGGCAAGCGGACGAGCTGGCTCAATTGAACGAGGGGCTCGACGCGAAGGTCGCGGAGCAGACACAGACCATCGAGTTGTCGCGTCAAGAGGCGTTGAGTCTGCTGGACGAGTCGCGACAACGATCTGCCGAATTGGCGCAACAAGCCCAAGTCCTGCGGCAAACGACCGAGCGATTGCGGGTGAGCGAAGAACAGTTTCGCGGCTCATTCGAATCCTCGGCGATCGGAAACGCCCTGGTGGGACTGGATGGCCGCTGGCTCAAGGTCAATCAGGCGCTGTGCGAGATCGTGGGCTATTCCGAGTCTGAATTGTTAGCGATGGATTTTCAGACGCTCACTCATGCTGACGATCTCGAGGCCGATCTCGACCATGTTCGTCGGTTGGTGGCTGGCGAGTTGTCGAACTACCAAATGGAGAAGCGCTATCTGCACAAGGACGGCCACGTCGTCCATGCCCTGTTGAGCGTCTCGTTGGTCAAGGCTGTCCGGGGAGCACCGCTGCATTTCGTCTCGCAAGTCCAGGACGTCACCGCCCGCAAACGTGCGGAGGAGCAGCAAGTCCGTTTCTTCACGCACACGTTGAACCCAATGTGCATCTGCGGTTTCGATGGCTCCACAAAGCAGGCCAACCCCGCGTTAGAATCTTTGACCGGCTTCACGCATGACGAATTGCTGGCGACGCCATTTTTGGAGTTCGCCCACTCGGATGACCGTGGCGAGGTGATCTCCAACGTGCAGAAATTGGCGGCGGGAGAGGTCGTTCAATTGTTCGAGTTTCGTGTATTGTGCAAGGATGGTTCGTTTAAGTGGGTCGATTGGAACGCCGTTCCGTTCCTCGATTCGCAAGTCTTCTACACCATCGGCAACGACGTCACCGATCGGCACGAGGCGCAGGCTGTTCTGGATGAACGCAACGATCGGATTTCGACGTTGATGAATTCCACGGCCGCTGGAATTTACGGCATCGACATGAAGGGGAATTGCACGTTCGCGAATCCCGCGTGCCTGCGGATGCTGGGCTACAGCGCCGAGGATTTTGTCGGACGAAACATTCATCAGCTAGCACATCACAGCTACCCCGATGGCACTCCAATGTCGGCGGAAGTCTGCAGGATTCTCAGAGCGTTCCGGGAAGAGATCGACGGGCACGTCGATGACGAGGTGTTGTGGCGGCAGGATGGGACTGCTTTACCTGTCGAATACTGGTCCTATCCGATTCGCAGGAACGGCCAGGTCACCGGCTGCGCGGTGAGCTTCATCGACCTCACGAAACGCAAAGCCGCCCAGGACGAACGGGACCGCTTCTTCAATCTCGTGCCGAATCTGATGGTCGTGGCCGGATTCGATGGATACGTCAAGCGAGTGAATCTCGCCTTCAATACCATCGGCGACTGGGCAGACGACGAAGTGCTGTCGGAGCCGTTCCTGGACTTCTTCCATCCCAACGACCGCGAAAAAGTCGTGGCGGAATTACAGCAGCTGATGGTTGGCGGCGTGACTCAGGCATTCGAGGTTCGCAGTCGGCTGAAGGATGGTTCGTACCGGTGGTTTTCGTGGAGTGCCAGGGCGTTTCCAGATTGGCAAGTCATTTTCGCGACCGCGCAGGATGTCACCGAGCGAAAGCAAGCCGAAGAGTCTCTGCG
>JABMPE010000300.1 GCA_013203845.1 Rhodopirellula sp.
CTTTACAACATCGCCAACGACATCGGCGAAAAGCACGACGTCTCTGACGAGAACCCGCTCATTGTCAAAGAACTCGCGACGTTGATGGAGCGGGAACACGTTCCTTCGGAACTTTTCCCCCTGATCCCTTTGGATGCTCCCGTGGCCCGAAAGAAAAAATAGCCGCAGTTGATCAATCGGGAGTCATCGGTGGTCAACGTATTTCAGGAAAACAAGTATGAGACTTCGAACTTCTTTCGGCCTGTTCATGGCGTTGGCAACCCTGCTCTCGTCGCTCCCGCAATCCTCGCTGTTCCCATTCAGAGGCGCGACGCACAACGAGGTTTCTGCGGCAGAACCAGCAGGCGTGAAACCGACGAAGGATGGGACGTTTCTCGACTTCGTCAAATCTCAGGCCGTGACTTTGCGAGGTCACGACCAACCGCCGACAACACTCGCCGCGTGGAAGACTCGCCGCCAGATTCTACGCAAACAGCTGCTCGATGCCTGGGGCGGCTTTCCGCAAGAGCATGCCCCCTTGACTCCCCGAGTTCTGGGAACGCTGCAGCGTGATGGCTATCGCATCGAGAAGGTGACGTTTCAAACGCTGCCTGATGTCTTCATGACGGCCAACGCGTACGTGCCTGATCTGCCCGGCAAACGTCCCGCCGTTCTTTGTGTACATGGTCACTGGAAAGGGGCCAAACAGGATCCGCACGTCCAGGCTCGCTGCATTGGTCTGGCCAGACTCGGGTTCTTCGTTCTCGCTGTCGATGCTTTCGGTGCTGGTGAACGCGGAATCGGAAAGGCACTTGGCGAATACCACGGCGAGATGGTCGCGGCCACACTCTATCCAATTGGGCGTCCTCTGAGCGGGCTGCAGGTTTACGAGAATCAGCGAGCGGTCGACTACCTGCTCACGCGACCGGAAGTCGACGGCGAGCGGCTGGGCATCACCGGTGCCAGCGGAGGCGGCAATCAATCGATGTATGCCGGCGCGTTCGACGAACGTTTCAAAGCTGTTGTGCCCGTTTGTTCGGTTGGCAACTATCAGGCGTACCTGGGTGCCGCGTGCTGCATGTGCGAAGTCGTTCCGGGAGCACTCCAGTTTACCGAAGAGTGGGGCGTGCTGAGTCTGACCGCTCCTCAAGCCCTCATGATTGTCAGCGCGACCCGGGACGCGTTTCAATTCTCAGTCGGCGAAGCTCAGAAGTCACTGGCGTTCGTGAAGCCGGTGTTTCAGCTTTACGATCGACCTGCAAATATCAGGCATGCGATCTTCGAATCAACGCATGACTACAACCAGCCCATGCGCGAGGCGATGTACGGCTGGATGACTCGCCATCTGAAAGAAGAAGGCGACGGCTCGCCCATTCCTGAAGCACCGATGGAAACGGAAGACCCCGAGTCGCTGCGATGTTTCCCTGGCGAATCGCGTCCGAATGACTGGATGACGATTCCGAAGTTCGCCGCTCGCGAAGCTCGGGCTCTGCTCGCCAAAGTGAAAACTCCGACGAGCCTCGCTCAGTGGGAATCCTCAGCAGAACGTCTCCGACAAACACTCGACCAGACCGTACTGAGCGGCACAGAGCCTGCTGCAGCGTCCGCCCACTCAACTTCTGAGACGTCACCACAGCAGACGATTCAGACGATTACGTTGGCGTCAGAGCCGGGCATCCAACTCACAGCGACGCACACGACCGGGAAGTCGCCGCAGAAGACCGGAACCGTCATCGTTCTGAGTCTCAACGGAGAGTCGAAACTTCCGGACAACCAACTGGCCAGGGTCATCCACGAATCCGGCCGTCGAGTGGTTACGCTCAGCCTGCGAGCGACCGGCAAACACGCATACCCGCGAGACAGTGTTGCGAGGGCTCCCGACCATAACACTGCGGAGTGGTCGCTCTTTCTGGGACGACCACTTCTGGGGCAATGGGTGCTTGATCTTCGTACCGCGATTTCGACACTCAAAGACAACGGCTATGCCAGCGACGAGCTGACCGTTATGGGAACAGGACCAGCCAGCATCGTCGCTCTTTGCGCGGCCGCGCTCGACGATCGAATTGACCACACGGTCGCGGTTGGATCGCTGGCCACTTTTGTCAGCGATACGCCGTTCGAAAGCCAGCGTTTGGGAATTCTTCCGAGCGGAATCCTGCGAGACGTCGGCGATGTTCCGCACATCGCCGCGCTGATTGCTCCTCGAAAAGTGACGATCATCGGCGGAGTCAACGGCGCAGGAATTTCACTGAACGACTCGGATCTCCGAAAACAGTTCGCACCAGCAGGCCATGTCTTCAAGGTATCCGGATCTGCGGACCACCTCGCCGTGTTTCCGAATCTCGACCACGACGACATCGTTCGCAAACTGAATTAGATTACGTGCTCGATACACGACTCCGACTTTCCCGTTGCAAGCGCTCGCTGGCGGGCACCGGCTTGTTTTTTCTGTCCGCGCGGATTTGAAGAAATCGCAAGTCAAACGATTTCGACGAAGTTGATTCACCACGAACTTCGAAACAGCAACAAGGTCGCCACCATGCAACGTTCGCTCATGTCTGTTCTGGCACTCGTCGTTTCTTGCGTGCCATCCATCAACACTACATACGGCGTCATTGCTGCGGACGCTTCGGCCCAGCGTCAGGTGACGGCAGCCGATATGCCTCGGATCCCGCACACGGAAGCGGCGGATGCCCTGGCAACGTTTCGGCTGGCGGCTGGTTTTCAGCTGGAAGTCGTTGCCACGGAACCATTGGTTTCCGATCCCGTGGCAGCCTGCTTCGACGAGTCTGGTCGCATGTTCGTGGCTGAAATGCACGGTTATCCCTTTTCCCACGAACCGACCAAGCTCAATCCATCAGGAGGAGGAAAGAAGGACGCCGGCATCATTCGCCTGCTCGAAGACACCGACGGCGATGGTCGAATGGACCGCAGCGTGATCTACGCCGATCAGATCAGCTGGCCAACATCCGTCTGCTGTTACAACGGAGGCGTCTTCGTGCTGGCGCCAGGATACCTCTACTACTTCAAAGACACTGACGGCGATCACAAAGCAGACATTCGCGAAGTCGTGCTCTCGGGCTTTGGCCGAGACAATGTCCAGGCTCTGGCCAACGGGCTGCAGTGGGGACTCGACAACAAAATCACTTTTTCGGCCGGGCGAAATCCCAGAAAGCTGCTGCACCGCGGCCAGCCACTTGCTTCCGACGGCAGCAGCGACCTTCGTTTTGATCCAAAGACCGAAGAATTCGAGCTTGTTACAGGCGGTCTTCAATTTGGCCATTCGATCGACGATTGGGGCACGCGATTTGTCTGCAGCAACAGCAACCACATTCAACAGGTTGTATTCCCACAAGAGTACCTATCCCGCAATCCCTATATCGCCGCCCCCAGTCCCATCCGCAGCATCGCCGTTGACGGAGCCAGCGCTCGCGTCTTTCGACTCAGCCCGCCGGAACCCTGGCGAATCGTCCGTCAGAAATGGCGAGCCGAAGACAAGGGCTACAAGCTGGTTATCAACAAAGACGGTGCGTGGGAATTCATACCGCTTGATCCGACAAAGAAAACAGGCGGCGTACCAACTGAATATCCGGTCGGCTTTTTTACGTCGGCGACGGGAATCACCATCTACCGTGGAAACGCTTACCCGGACGAATTTCGCGGCAACGCGTTTGTCGGCGATGTCGGCGGCAACCTGGTCCACCGGAAGACGATCGACTCTGATGGTGTCGTCTACCGGGCAGAAAGAGCTGACAAAAACGAGGAGATTATTCGATCGTCAGACAACTGGTTCCGCCCCGTCAACTTTGTGAACGCTCCGGACGGCTCGCTCTACATGCTCGACATGTATCGCGAAACGATCGAACACCCGTATTCGATTCCCGAGGAAATCAAAGCGTTTCTTGATCTCACCAGTGGACACGACCGCGGCCGCATCTATCGGCTCGTCAGCCCAAAAATGAAACGGATAACACCAGCCAGGCTGGGCGGCATGTCCGGCGAGGCGCTCGCTGCTGAGCTGAACTCAGACAACGCCTGGAACCGAATGACCGCGCAGCGACTTCTGTGGGAACAGCAGGACTCCAGCGTCGCTCCGATTCTGGACAATCTACTCGCCAGCTCAGGCAATGCCGTTGGCCGGGCTCACATGCTTAACACTCTGGCGGGTTTGAATCTCCTGAAACCAGATCACGTCAAAGCCGGATTCAGCGACAAGCATCCACGAGTTCGTGCGCACGCCGTGCGTCTGTCAGAGCGTTTTTTGAAAACGGCGTCGGAATCAGAAGTTCTGGCTGAGCTGCTGGAACTGTGCGACGACGACAGCGAACACGTGCGGTTCCAACTCGCGTTCACTCTGGGAGAAGCTTCCGATGACCGAGCGGGCAGCGGGCTTGTCCAACTGGCGCTCGACGGGCGGAACGGTCCAGAAACACAAACAGCAATTCTCTCGTCAGTATCAGAAACGGCCGACAAGCTGGCAGCATTGCTCATCAGAAAGGACACGGCCAGTTCGACACGCGCGATGAGCCTGCTGACTCAGCTGGGACAGATCGCCGGCTCAAAACCACAAACCACGTCTGCCGCGCAGATGCTGTCGCTGATCACGGGCGACGACGTCGCGGCCACAGTTCAACACGCAATTCTCAGCGGACTCGGCAAAGGTCTGGCCGCTCGCGGTTCGACCGTCAGCAGACTGCTCGTCGAGAAGTCCATTTCTGCGACGACCCGCGATCAGGTGGCGATGTTGTTTGCCAGGGCCGTCCAGTCAGCAGGTGACGACGGCCTCACCTTCGGCGAACGCGAATCTGCCATTCGACTCCTGGCCTTTGCAGATTCGTCGACGGCGACAAGTTCGCTGCCCGAATTCCTTTCGCCGCAAACGGCTCAGCAACTGCAGCGTGCGGCCGTCGCGTCACTCGCGGAGCATGACTCTGACGAAATTGCCAGCACGCTTCTCGCAGGCTGGAAAACATACGGCCCTCAGGTTCGACAGGACGTCGTCGATGCGCTCGTTGAGAAAACGTCGCGAATTCAGGCACTGTTGCAGGCCGTTGAGTCGGACGTCGTCAAACGCAGCGACCTCGCTCGCGACCGTAAGCAGTTTCTGATGAACCATCCGAATTCTGCAGTCAGTTCGCGCAGCCGCAAGCTGTTTGGCGACGACGTCGACTCCGATCGCGCCAAAGTCGTCGCTGGTTACCAGGATGTTCTCGACCTTGCCGGTGATGTCGCACGGGGTCAGGCCGTGTTTAAGAAGATCTGCTCGGCCTGCCATCGAGTCGGAGATGTCGGCCAGCAGGTTGCTCCTGATCTGGCATCGGTGAAGAACAAGTCTGACGCCGACCTGCTGATCGCCATCCTGGATCCCAATCGCGAAGCTCAGCCAAACTTCAACGTTTACACCGTCGTCACCAATCAGGGGCGTGTTTTCAACGGCATCGTCGCCACGGAATCTGCCGGAAGCATCACACTCAAACGAGCCGAAGGAAAACAGGACGTCATCCTGAGAAGTAACATCGATCAAATGATTTCAACCGGCCTCTCGTTGATGCCAGTCGGCCTTGAGAAGGACCTCAAGCGGCAGGACATCGCCGACGTGATCGCGTTCGTAAAATCAATCAAGCCGCCGCAGGAGTCCGGTCCGCAGAACCAGTAAACAGCAGGAGTCCCTGCTGAACAACGTCGATTCAATTCACCCTGAACGAGTAACTGCCCTGTGAACTTCCCGCATTTGATTTCCGCGTTCTGTGCCGCGTGCAGTCTGGCGACTCTGGCATCCGCAGCGAAATCGCCGAACATCCTGTTCATCGTCGCTGACGATCTGGGTTACAGCGATCTGGGCTGCTTTGGCGGAGAGATCGACACTCCTCATCTTGACTCGCTGGCGGATCACGGACTGCGGCTGACCCGCTTCTACAACATGGGACGTTGCTGCCCGTCACGCACCAGCATTCTCACTGGACACTATCCGCACCGCGTCGGCGTTGGGCACAAGGTTGCCGATCTGGGAAAACCTGGATACCGAGGTTTCGTGAGTCCTGACGCTCCGACGATCGCGCAGTCCCTGAAATCCGCAGGGTATCGGTCATTCATTTCCGGGAAGTGGCACCTGGGCACGCCCGACCCGACAAGACATGGATTCGAAGAGTTCTACGGAACGCTCGTCAGTGCTCAGACATTCTGGGATCCCGAACACTACCTGCGGCTGCCAGCAGGGCGAGCCAGACTCAAGTACGACGATTCCGAATTTTACGGCACCGACGCCGTGACCGACCACGCCCTGCAATTTCTGAAGCAGGCACGGGAAACGCCGGACAGACCGTGGTTCGTTTATCTGGCTTATCACGCGCCACATTTTCCGTTGCACGCACGGCAGAACGACATCGATAAATACGCGGACACTTATCACACCGGATGGGACACGCTGCGCGAGCAGCGTCTCCGTCGGATGAAAAAACTCGGCATCGTTCCGGCACACACAAAGCTGACACCACGATCGCGATACTGGGACTACGGCGAAAAGAACACCGGAGTGAATCCTGCCTGGGATTCTCTTCCGGAAGATCGCCGTGCTGATCTCGCGCGACGAATGGCGATCTATGCCGCAATGATTGATCGCGTCGACCAGAATGTGGGACGTGTTCTGGCAAACCTGAAGTCCAGTCACGAACTCGACAACGCGATGATTGTCTTTCTGTCAGACAACGGGGCCTGCGCCGAGTGGGATCCGCACGGCTTCGACGTCAGCTCCAGCCCGAACAACATTCTCCATCAGGGAAAAAGCATCGACGCGATGGGCGGCCCGGGAACGTACTCCAGCGTTGGCTCGGGATGGGCGAATGCCAGCAACACTCCCTGGCGGCTTTACAAACACTACACCCACGAAGGAGGCATCGCCTCGCCGTGCATAATCCACTGGCCGTCCCACCTGAAACGGCAGGGAGAAATTGACCACCGACCGACACACATCATCGACCTGATGCCAACGGTCAACGAAATTGCCGGCACCGTTTATCCCGGCGAAATTACTCTGCCTGGGCAGAGTCTCGTTCCCATCCTGAAGGGAGAAACCACTGAGCCACGAACTCTTTACTTCGAACACGAATCGAACAAAGCCATTCACGAAGGCCACTGGAAACTCGTCGCTCTCAAGGAACGCGACTGGGAACTTTACAACGTCGACACCGATCGGACCGAGCTTGACGATCTCGCCACACAGCATCCGGAAATCGTTCAGCGACTGGCCACCAGGTGGAATCAGTGGGCGAAGGACAACTTTGTGACGCCGTTACCTCGTGACTATGGCGTGAAATATCTGAAGGCACTTGATTGATCCTTCGTGCTTGTGCGGTCCGAAAGGCATAGCCTGAGTTTCGCGACAACAAGCCACGCACACGCACACGCACACGCACATTGTTCACGTTCACGGTTCGATGATCTGGATCTCCGAATCACTCAGCAGCGCCGACACGGGAGTGCCCCGCCCCGCCTGGAACGCCTCAAAGTTCTTTTCAGCAACGATCGATGCCGCTTCAATCACTTGAACGATGTCCCGCTGGCTTTGGGCGTCCGGGTAAGTGCCTTCAATCGCCGACATCGGCTCGCCCAGGATCCTTCTTCGAATGATCGCCAGCAACCCAGCCGCGATGGACGCCTTGCCGTATCCGAAAATTTCCGGATACCCGCCCCGATGGTGAATGCGTCCACCAAACGACGGATTACGTGTTCGAGAACCATCGCCAATAATGGCCTCGCGGTAACCGCGTTCCTGCTGGTCGACAATCCCGCGACCGTAA
>JABMPE010000301.1 GCA_013203845.1 Rhodopirellula sp.
AAACACCGACCGCTTATGGTTCTTGATGAGAGCCAACGAGCCTGACATTGTGCTGACTGGTTCTCACGATGGCCTGGACCGGCAGCAGGCAGTGCCGATTCCGTTTCCACCGTCGTGGCTGATGGAATCTCTGGGTGTCATCCCGATCGACCCCTCGACCGTGCAGGTTCTGCGAGACCCCGACACACCGGATCGCGCAAAACTGGTTTCCACTGACTACGTGCAGGGGCAGAAGGTCGAGCGTGAAATGATTGTCGATCTGGCGCTGGGGCAGATCGTCGAGCACAGTCTGTACGACGGCAACGGGACGCTTATCACGCAGGCGCAGATGGGAGATTTTCAGTCAACGGCTGCCGGAGTCATGCTGCCTCGACGAATCATCCTGAACTGCCCCGAAGCGGGTTCCACGATGACGATGACGATTGGTCAGATCGAAGTGAACCCGTCAATCCCCGTCGCCACGTGGCAGATGCAGATGGATCCGAATCTGAAAGTCGTCGACCTCGACCGTGTTCAGGGTGGGTTGCCGATCCGGCAGTGATGCAGGAAAGCGGACGCAAAGTCGCGAAGCCGTAACGTAAAGAATTCGCGAAGAGCGGCCTTTGAGATCGCCGTTCAAAGGCAGCATCCAACGACCGTAGTTTGTCAGCATTTCTTTGCGGGCCTCCGTGTCTTTGAGACTTTGCGTCAGGAGTGTCGTGATCACGAAGTCGAGACGACACAGCGATCGCCTGGAAGCTGAGCCCCCGGCCAGGGTAGAATTCGCGACTCGTTTTCTGACTCGCTGGCTATGGTTGTAAGCAACCTGGCGATGCGCCCGCCGCAACTTTCAATCTCAGGATAAAACCACACGATGAAGAAACCATTTGCAAACCGCCGCGACTTTCTGAAGACGTCCGCTCTCGCCGCAGCCGCGACTTCCGTTCCGTACTTTCCGTGGAGCACGCCGGCCTTCGCGAATAACGAAGCCAACTCGCGACCGGGCATTGGCTGCATCGGTGTGGGCAGCATGGGAACTGGCGATGCCCGTCAGCACGCGGGCTTCGGTGATATTCTGGCCGTCTGCGACGTCGATTCGAAACACGCGGATCGAGCACGCAATGACGACAAAATCGGCAAGGGCAAAGCCGATGCTTACGGTGATTATCGCAAAGTTCTGGAGCGGGATGACATTGACGTCGTCAGCGTGGTCACGCCGGATCACTGGCATGTGAAGATTGCTATCGAAGCGCTGCAGGCTGGCAAGCACGTCTTCTGCCAGAAGCCACTCACGCTGACGCTCGAAGAAAATCAACTGATTCGCAATGCCTGTAAGAAGTACCCGAAGCAGGCGTTTCTGGTCGGAACTCAGCAGCGCAGCACGCAGGACAAATTTCTGCGGGCCGTCAACATGGTTCAGAAAGGCCTGCTGGGCGACATCACCAAAGTGACAGTCGGCATCAATGGAAGTCCGACCGGTGGGCCATTCCCGGTTGCCGAGGTTCCGGAAAACCTCAACTGGGACATGTGGCAGGGCCAGGCGGCGGCTGTCGATTACCGCGAAAAGCGTTGCCACTACGAATTCCGCTGGTGGTACGAATACTCGGGCGGCAAGTTCACCGACTGGGGTGCTCATCACGTTGACATTGCGATGTGGGCACTCGGCCAGAACGGCGACGGGCAGGGTCCGGTTGAAATTGACGGAACTGATGCGAAGCATCCGGTTGAGTTCAAGGACGGTTATCCGGTCGTTGACGACCGCTACAACACGTCGCACGATTTCTCGGTCATCAACACGTTTGCCAATGGCACCGTAATGGACGTCACCAGCCGAGGCGACAACGGCATCACGTTCGAAGGAACCAAGGGTAAGATCTTCGTGAACCGCGGCAAGATCACCGGTAAGCCGATCGAAGAGAACTGGGACAAGGACCAGTTCGGGCAGGCTGAACTGGAGCAGCTTTTCAAGGGCAAACCGGCAGAAGGTCACAAGAACAACTTCTACCGCTGCATTGCCGAAGGTGGTCTGACGGTCTCTGACGTATTCTCTCATGTTCAGGCCATGAGTGCCTGCCATCTGAGTGCCATTGCCGCTCGACTGGGTCGTAAGATCAAGTGGGATCCGAAGACCGAACAGATCGTCGGTGACGATCAGGCAGCAGCGTTCATCGCTCGCGAGCGTCGCGAAGGATTCGAAATTCCTCGCGTGTAACGAAAGAACGTTGTTCCAGCACACTCGCTTCCGCACAATCTGTGGGAGCGAGTGTTTTTCGTTTCTTTGGAGTCACTGATGCACGGCGTCACGACCTGTCCCCTCACGAATGCAAATGTCTTTCGGTTTTGTCGATTCCGGACGTTGGCCACTTTCTGTTCCGTGATGCTGCTTTGCGGAACGGCCACGGTGCTGCGCGCGGACGACTCGAAGGCCATCGATTCGAAGCAGCTCGAATTCTTCGAAACTCGAATTCGACCCGTTCTGATTGAGCATTGCTACGAGTGTCACTCGGCAAAGTCCAAAGAGGTCAAAGGCAGCCTGCTGGTTGATTCGGCAGCAGGATTGCGGCAGGGCGGGGATTCTGGTCCGGCAATCATCGCCGGCAAACCAAACGAAAGTCCGCTGATCGAGGCGTTGCGGTATGAAGGCGTTGAAATGCCACCGGCTGGCCGGCTTCCCGCCAGCGTGATTCAGGATTTCGAACGCTGGGTCGAAATTGGATCGCCGGATCCTCGTACGGACGAGCCCGCACCGGGCGTCATCAAGCCGCAGCGGATCATCGATCTCGAAGCCGGTCGCCAGTTCTGGGCCTTCCGACCGATTGTTGAGCACCAGCCGCCAGTCGTCTCCGACAAATCATGGCCGACCTCAGACATCGACGCGTTTGTGCTGCAGAAGCTGGAAGCCGCCGGCTTGAAACCGGCTGCGGGCGCTGATCGACGAACGCTGCTGCGCCGGGTTTATTTTGATCTGATCGGGCTGCCGCCGTCTCCCGAAGAGGTGGCGGCGTTTCTGAAAGATGAGTCCGGCGATGCCCTGAAGACGGTCGTTGATCGGCTGCTTGAGTCTCCGCAGTTCGGTGTCCATTGGGGCCGTCACTGGCTGGACGTGGCCCGGTATGCCGATTCGAACGGAGCCGACTTCAACGCGACCTTTCACAATGCCTGGAAGTATCGCGATTACGTGATCTCGTCGTTCAACCGCGACAAGCCATTCGATCAGTTTGTCCGCGAGCAGATTGCTGGCGACCTGCTTCCTCACGAGAACGACGAGCAACTGACTGAAGGCATCGTCGCGACTGGCTTTCTGATGCTCGGCACCAAGATGCTCAGCGAACGCGACAAAGAGAAGCTGACGATGGACGTCGTCGACGAACAGCTCAACACGATCGGCCAGTCGTTCATGGCCGTGACGCTGGGCTGTGCTCGATGTCACGATCACAAGTTCGACCCGATTCCCACGAAGGATTACTACGCGCTGGCCGGAATCTTCAAAAGCACGCGAACACTGCAGGGAGAAAGTCAGCAATACGTTTCCACCTGGCCGCGGCGCGAACTTCCCGCTGAAGAATCTCACCTGGCCGCCGTGACGAAATATGAAACGGCGAAGAAAGAACTTCAGGCGTCGATTAAGAAGGCGAAGCAGGAAGTGGACTCGCTGAAAAAGAAAATCGACGAGCTTCGAAAAGGCACGAACTCGCTGCTGATGGATGATTCCGAGGCAAAGCTGACTGGCACCTGGGAAAAGTCAACTTATACGAAGCCATTTATCGGCAAGGGTTACATCCACGACGGCAAGTCAGAGAAGGGTGAGAAGTGGGCCGAATTTACGATCAGAATTCCTCGCTCGGCCACCTACGACGTTCAACTGGCCTATTCCGGAAGCAAGGGTCGCGCCACCAATGTGCCGATCAGTGTCAAACATGCTGCGGCTGAAGTTGAAGTCACTCTTAACCAGGAAAAGAAAGGCCCCATTGATGACATCTTTGCATCGCTCGGGAAGTTTCCGTTCGATGTTGAAAAACCGGCTGTCGTTACGATTTCAACGCGCGGTACCGAAGGCTACGTCATCATCGATGCTGTGCGGCTGATCGAACTCGATGAACAAGGCGATCCGGTCGTTAACGGCATTTCGGAAGACAGTGACGAGTCGAAAAAAGTCGAAGCGGACCTGAAGGCCACCTCGTCGGATCTGGAACACCTGGAAGCGGACCTGAAAACGTTGGATGCGAATGCTCCGCCACCATTGCCCAGAGCGATCGCGGTCGCCGAAGCCGAAGAAATTGTTGACTGCGAAATCAACATTCGCGGCGAGCATCGCAACCTCGGGCCGAAAGCGCCGCGAGGATTTCTGCAGGTGGCTTATTCGGGTCCGGCACTGAAGATCGCTGAGAAGCAAAGCGGACGGCTTGAACTGGCCAACTGGATTGCCAGCCCGGATCACCCGCTGACTGCGCGAGTTTTCGTCAACCGAATCTGGCATCACCTGATGGGGCAGGGAATTGAGGCCAGCGTCGACAACTTTGGCAGACTCGGCAACACACCCACTCATCCGGAACTGCTCGACCACCTGGCTGCCAACTTCATACGCAACGGCTGGTCGACAAAGAAAATGGTCCGGCAGATCGTGCTTAGCCGAACTTACCAGATGAGCAGTCAACACGACGAATCGTCCTGGAATGCCGATCCGGAAAACCGGTTGTTGTGGCGTGCTTATCGACGACGCCTTCCCGCTGAGTCGATTCGCGATTCCATACTGGCCGTCAGTGGCAACCTCGACCTGTCCGCCGATGGTTCGCCGGTCGAAGGACTTGGCACGCTGGTGACTCAGAACACCGCCGACGAGAAACAACTCGATCGAAAAGCATCTCTGCATCGCAGCGTCTATCTGCCAATCATTCGATCTCAACTGCCGCCGATGCTGGCCATCTTTGATTTTGCGGATCCGGATCTTGTCGTGGGGCGGCGGTCAGTGACGAACGTGCCGGCTCAGGCGTTGCTGTTGCTGAATAGTCCGTTTGTGATGGAGCAGGCCGAGATTGCCGCCGGTCGTGTCCAGGCGTCTTTCTCGGGCATTGAAGGCGACAAATCTTCCGATCAGAAATCCGTGATCGAACGAACGTACGAGCTGGTGCTGTCGCGTCGGCCGACTACTGACGAAATCACTCGGGCTGAACAGTTTCTCGAAGCGGCGACGCGAACCGACGACGCGGCTGCCGATAAGAAAAAGGGAGCCGCCAGGTTAATGACGCCTCTCGGACAGCTGATTCACACTTTGTTCGCGTCTGTCGAATTCCGTATGCTGGAATGACGCCATTCCGTTTACGATTTCAATGTCCCACCTCGTTCTGCCCTCAAGCGGTCCCGCCATGCCCATGTCATTTTCCCGCCGCGATGCTCTGAACCTGTCGGCCCTTGGTCTGGGTGGACTTGCCCTGAACGGTTTCACGGGTGCGTTTGCAGGGGCGGCACAGAGCTCGCTCACGCCGCAGACTCCGCATCACGAGCCGAAAGCCCGTCGCGTGATCTTCCTGTTTATGCATGGAGGACCAAGCCAGGTGGACACGTTCGATCATAAGCCATTGCTCGATCGGGATGACGGGAAAGATCTGCCGTTCGAAAAGGCGGCGAGAATTGATGCCACACCGAAGCTGCTGAAGTCGCCCTGGAAGTTTGCGCGGCATGGCGAGTGCGGACAATGGGTTTCTGAACTGCTGCCTCACACCGCAAAGCACGTCGACGACCTGTGCATCATTCGTTCGATGCACAGCCGCGGTCAGTCGCATGGCCAGGCCGTTTCGATGCTGCATACCGGCAGCGATAACCTGGTGCGACCTTCCGTGGGAGCGTGGGTTTCGTACGGGCTCGGGACGGATAACCCGGACCTGCCCTCGTTTGTTTCGATCAGCCCCGCCAGCGGACACGGCGGACCTCGCAACTATGGCTGTGCGTTTCTGCCGGCCATTCATCAGGCAACAACTGTCGGGCATTCGGGAACACTCGGCGACGCGAAAATCGATTATCTGGGCAATCCGAGATTGTCGTCCGATGAGCAACAGCGACAGATTTCGCTGCTGCAGGAAATGAATCGTGATCACCTGAAACGACTCAAAAAAGACGAACAGGTACAGGGAGCCATTGAGTCGGTTGATCTGGCCTACCGCATGCAGAATGCCGCGCCTGACGTGCTCGATATCGGTCGCGAACCAAAGCACGTTCAGGATCAGTATGGCATTGGAAAGGGCGAGACCGACAACTTCGGTCGGCAGTGCCTGCTCGCGCGACGACTGGCCGAAGCTGGCGTGCGGTACATCGAAGTTTCAACCGGCAATAAGTGGGATCAGCACGGTAACCTGAAATCCGGTCACGCGAAAAATGCATTGCTGACCGATCAGCCGATCGCCGCTCTGCTGGCTGACCTGAAAGCTCGCGGCATGCTGGAAGACACGCTGGTCATGTGGGGCGGCGAGTTTGGTCGTACACCCATCGCTCAGGGAACGAACGGGCGAGACCACAATCCGCAGGGCTTCACAACCTGGCTCGCGGGCGGCGGCGTTAAGCCGGGCCTGGCCTACGGCAACACCGACGAGTACGGCTACTACGCTGTCGAAGACCGCGTTCACGTGCACGACCTGCATTCGACGATGCTGTACCTGCTGGGCATCGATCACAAAAAGCTAACTTACAAATACGCCGGTCGCGATTTCCGACTGACGGACATTTATGGCGAAGTGGTGCATGGCATCCTTGCCTGATTGAAACACAGGGAGGCAACTCGTCCGAGTCTCAGGGTGTGACAAACGCAGCGCAGGCACACCACAATCCCTGATCGAAATGGTATGCCTGCGCTGTGCTTGCCATACGCTACACAGGCTTCTGGATTCAGTCTCATGCTCGAACTTTTCAACAACCAGCAAATGTCCTTCTGCGATCGGCTCGATCGGCGGACGATGTTGCAGGCCGGTTCGCTGGGAACGATGGAATGTCGCTGCCGCAACTGCTTTCGCGACAGGCGGAGGCTCGCCCCGGTCGCATTGAAACCAGCAGTGTCTTTGGCAAAGCCAAACGAGTGATCCTGCTCTTCATGTGGGGAGGGCCGGCTCATCAGGATACGTGGGATCTGAAACCGGAAGGCCCCATCGAAAGTCGTGGCGAGTTCCTGCCCATCGCAACCAACGTCCCTGGGCTGCATATTTCAGAACACTTTCCGCTGCTTGCAGAACATGCCGACAAGCTCGCGGTCATCCGGTCCGTCGGGCAGGAAGACAACAATCATTCGACGGGTGCTCATGCGGGGCTGACCGGTCGTCGGCACGAACTCAAAGCGGAAAGTTTTGGAGCACGGCAGACTGACTTTCCGCATTACGGATCCGTGCTGTCTGCGCTGCGTCCAAACAGCTCGGGGCTGCCGACGTTCGTCTCGCTGCCGGAAATCATCGCGACCACCAACGGAGCGGTGACGCCGGGGCAGGGCGGAGGTCTGATCGGTCCGAAGTTCGATCCGTTCCGCATTTCGCAGCATCCCGACGAGCCGGATTTCTCGATCGAGTCGTTGCGATTGCCCGAGTCCGTCGGTCTGGCGCGGCTGGAGACTCGTCGCAGTCTTCTCGACCAGATGGATCATGCGGCAAGAATTGCCAGCCGGTCTGCTCAGACAAAAACGTTGAGCGGCTACTACGAGCAGGCACTCGACATGGTGCTGGCGCCGAAGGTGCGAGACGCGTTTGACCTGGCGAGCGTCTCTCAGGCTGAGCGGATGCGATACGGCTATCACACGTTCGGGCAAAGCGTGCTGATGGCGAAGCGGCTCGCCGAAGCCGGCGTGCAACTGGTGACGGTCTATTGGCATCGCGAAAAAAAGACGATCGATTCCACCTGGGACACGCACTCGCTGAATTTTCAGGAACTCAAGCTGCGGCTGATGCCGTCTGTCGATCGACCCATCGCCGCACTGCTTGACGATCTTGCCCGCAGCGGGATGCTGGAAGACACCCTGGTCGTGTGGAACAGCGAATTCGGTCGTACGCCCAAGGTCAATGGCCGAGCCGGTCGCGATCACTGGGGAGCCTGCAATTCGGTCGTCATGGCTGGTGGTGGAATTCCAGGCGGGCAGGTTTACGGAGCGTCCGATCCGCAGGCGGCTTACCCGATCGCCAACAAAGTCACGCAGGACGACATCGCCGCGACGATCTACCACTTGCTCGGTTTTCAGCCGGAAGACGAAGTTCACGACCGTCTGAACCGTCCGCACCGGCTGGCCCTTGGCGAACCGATTTACGATCTGCTCGGCGGCAAATCGCAACCGGAGCCAACGCCAACGCCAGCTCGTATCGAGGGTCGTCCGAAGCTCGGTGCCTTCACAAAGATGCTCCGCGACCGCGGCGGACGGCACATCACCTGCGACATCGGAAACCTCGACGAAGAAAAAGCCTGGAAGCTGACTGGTTGGTCCGAACCGATCGGAAAGGGCTTGTCTCGGCACCGCAAAACCGGAGACGCGCCGGCAACGATTGCTTTCGGCGGAATGTTCCACACGCAGTTTGACTACAGCCACTGCGTATTCCGCCTGGCCGAGCCTCGCTCGCTCGAAGGAATCACGCTGACCGCTTCCGGTCGATCAATTCCGATTCCTGAAGATCTTCTGAAACAGGGCCAGCAGACACTCTGGCAGATCCCGCTACCAGCGGGCCTGGCCACCTCGTCGTCAAATTTCGAGCTGACGATTATCGCGCCCGACTGGCCAGTCACTGACTTTGCCGTCGTCGGAGACCCCATCCGCGACCTGCATCTGGCACTGCTTTAACGTCGTTGTTTTTGTACGACCAAGTAAGCATCCCGCGAGATGCCAGTCGAGTTTTGGCATTGGGTGGCTGGCGGTCGAGCTTGCGAGCCCCAGTTCATGACTGGATTTTGTGAATAATCGGTGGAGACGGACTCCGGAAATTCGTGTCTGGGTGCTGAGTGACGAATTCGGGTCAGCTGAGACAGCACGCGAATTTCGTTTGGACATCCATGTTTCGATGCCGGGTTCTTTCGAATCTGGGGAGATATGAATTTCAGGTCTCGCTTCGGGAGAGTTGCAGATGACTATCGCTCGCATATTTGGTTGTCGAATGTTGACGGCTGGCCTCGTGCTGGCAGCGTTTTCACCAGTTGCGGAAGCCGGGAATCCGGCGATTCCGGCTCAGAAGCCACTTGAAAATCTGACGGCGGTTCCGCTTTTTGAAGCCATCGCGGCAGGACAGGTCGACGTGAAGCTCGTCCACAAAGACGAAGCCGTGGGAAATATCTTCATCGAAAATAATTCGGCGCTACCGATCAATGTGCAGATGCCGGAAGCGTTTGTCGGCGTCCACGTGCTCAATCAGAGCTTCTTCGGGCCGAACAACGGGAACAGCCCGTTTGGCAATCAGAGTGGTCAGAATAGCAGCCAGGGCCAAGGTGGTCAGACGACGGGTGGCGGTGCATCGAATACCAGTTCGTCGTCGGGGCCGGACTTTTTTTCAGTGCCACCCGGCAAGATTGTGAGAATTCCGGTCAAAACAGTCTGCCTGGAACATGGACGCCCGACGCCTTGTTCCCGGATGGAATACCGCATCTTTCCGGTCGAGAGATTCAGTCAGGATCCCGCACTTTTCGTCCTGCTGGCGACGGTCGCCAAGGGGAAGGCTCCACAGAAGGTTGTTCAGGCTGCGGTCTGGCATATCGCGAGTGAAAAAAGCTGGAAACAGCTGGCAGCTATGAGGTTCCGTCGTCTGGGTAGTTTGCCGGACATACCTGAATTCACTCAGAGTGAGCTGTCGGCCGCTCGAAAACTGACGGAGCAGTCGCAACAGATCGTGGATCAGAAACGCCAATCTTCTGATGACTTGTCGGTGTCCGAATCGGTTGTCGCCCGAAGGGAAGTCCAGGCGAGATAGCACCTTTTTGAGAACGGCACTTTTTAGCGACGACAAGGCTTGATAGACTCAGATAACTAATCACAGCTCCGGTCTGCGGATCGGGGCTGTTTTTTCAGGCGGTCACCCTGCTCAACAGCAGAACTTTGATCTGCTTCAGACAGGACGCGACCCACTCTCTCCGGTTTCTGCCATGCGTGGCGGAGCCTCCCATTCCTTCAGCACGCCCACCTTCCGCCCATGCGACGTCAAGACATTCGAAATATTGCCATTATTGCGCACGTCGACCACGGCAAGACGACTCTCGTCGACTGCCTGCTCAAACAGTGCGGCCAGTTCCGTGATTCTGAACTGGCGCAGGACTGCATTCTCGACTCCAACGATCAGGAGCGCGAACGCGGCATCACGATTCTCGCCAAAAACATCTCGGTGATGTGGAAGGGCGTGAAGATCAACATTATCGACACGCCGGGCCATGCCGATTTTGGCGGCGAGGTCGAACGCGTGCTGCAGATGGCTGACGGGGCACTCGTCCTTGTCGACGCCTTCGAAGGGCCGCGTCCCCAGACACGTTACGTTCTGAAGAAGGCACTGGAAGTCGGGCTTCAGCCGGTGGTCGTCGTCAACAAAATCGACCGTCAGGATTGCCGACCGCACGCCGTTGTCGACGAAACATTCGACCTGTTCGTGGAACTCGGAGCCAACGATGAGACGCTCGACTTCCCGTACATTTTTGCCAGTGCCCGCGAAGGGTTTGCGACGTCGGATCCGACCGTTATTACTGACGACATCACGCAGCTGCTGGACATGATCCTGGAGAAGATTCCTGGCCCGCTCGTCAAACCGGACGACCCGGTTCAGATGATGGTCACGACGCTCGAATACTCGCAGTACCTCGGTCGCATCGCCGTCGGACGTCTGAGCAGCGGAAGGCTTCATCCTGGAGACCGTGTCGCCCTGCTGCGAGCCGATGGGTCGGTCGTCAATTCAAAACTCGACAACCTGCAGGTGTTCGACAAGCTCGGCCGAACAGACGCGGCTGAAGCGCTGGCGGGAGACATCGTCGCGCTGATCGGACTGCCGGACCCGGACATTGGCGACACAATTGCCTGTGTCGACAACCCGATCGCCCTCCCGCGAATCGAAGTTGACAAGCCCACGCTGTCGATGACCTTCACCATTAACGACGGGCCACTTGCCGGTCGCGAGGGTAAGTTCGTCACGACGCGTCACCTCCGCGAACGGTTGATGCGTGAGCTGGAATCCAACGTCGCGCTGCGTGTCGAAGAAACCGACGACAAAGATAAATTCAAAGTTTCCGGTCGAGGCATTCTGCACCTTTCGGTGCTGATCGAATCAATGCGCCGCGAAGGTTACGAACTGTGCGTTGGCAAGCCCGAAGTCATTCGTCGCGAAATCGATGGCAAGTGGCACGAGCCGTTTGAACTGCTCGAAGTGGACGTCCCTGCCGAGGAAGTCGGCTCGGTCGTGGAACAGGCCTGTTCCCGCAAAGGCATGATTCTGGAGATGACCGCTTCTGATTCCGGGATGACTCATCTGGAGTTCTCCATCCCGTCTCGAGGATTGATCGGCCTGCGAACGCGGTTGCTCAATGCCACCAAAGGCGAAGCCATCATTCATCACCGCTTTGACGCTTACAAACTCGCCGAAGGTGACATTCAGAAACGCGCCAACGGAGTGCTGGTTTCACAGGAAGACGGGCGTATTGTTGGGTTCGCTCTGTTCAAGCTGCAGGACCGGTCGGAAATGTTTGTCGCGCCTGGCGACGACGTTTACGAAGGCATGATTGTTGGCGAGAACGCTCGCGATAACGACATGGTCGTTAACCCGGTCAAAGAGAAAAAGCTGACGAACATCCGAACCAGCAACACCGACGAGAATATCATCCTCAAGCCGCCGCGGGACATGTCTCTGGAAGCAGCGCTGGAGTACATCGAAAACGACGAGTATGTCGAGATTACTCCCAAAGCAATGCGCCTCAGGAAAATCCTGCTTCGCGAAACTGACCGAAAACGAGTGCGACGATCTTCATAGCACATTCGTGAGAATCACGTTTGACAGGAGCATCTCCATGAGACCATGCCTGTGGAGCCTCGTTGTTTTGTCTCAGATATTTGCGGGTTCGAAGTCGGTCGAGGCCGAGGAACGGTTCGAGATCCTGGTCTCTCGTGACATCGAGTTTGCCAGTGTCGACGGCCACGCGTTGAAGCTCGACCTGTACCAGCCCAGGGATGCCGCGTCGCCGCCACTGGTCGTGTGGGTACACGGCGGAGCCTGGCGTGCCGGTTCCAAAGACAACATGCCACTTGACGAACTCGTCAATCGCGGATTCGCCATTGCCAGTGTCGATTACCGACTTTCACCGGTTGCAAAGTTTCCGGCCCAGGTTCACGACTGCAAAGCGGCGATTCGTTTCCTGCGAGCCAACGCCGAGCGGTACGGTTATGACGCGTCGCGAATTGGAATTGCTGGCTCGTCAGCGGGTGGGCATCTGGTGGCCGAGATCGGCGTTACCAACGGCCATCCCGACCTGGAAGGAACCGTGGGGAAGCACGCCGATCAGTCGTCCTCGGTGCAGGCGATCGTCGACTACTACGGGCCCACAAACTTCCTGACGATTCTCAAACAATCGACGCCGCACGGGCTGAGTGTTCGCGTTCCAGCGCTGCAACTTCTGCTCGGTTCGCAACCGGAAGAGAATCCGGCACTGGCGAAACTGGCCAGTCCGGTGTTCCACGTCGACAAAAACGATCCGCCGCTGCTGATGATTCACGGCGACCAGGATCCTCAAGTTCCAATCAACCAGTCTCACGAGCTTCACGGTTGGTATAAAGCCTTGGGGCTCGATGTGCAGTTGGAAGTGGTCTACGGCGGCGCTCATGGAGGACCGCAGTTTCACGACGAAGCACGCACCAGACTCGTGGAACAATTCTTTCGTCGACATCTTCGAAACAGGTAGCACCACGCTTTCGCGTCTCGATATGCCTCGTTCCTCGTTCTGCCTGGGAACAAACTTCGTCATGGCGTCTTGCTGTGTGCCTCTGGCCTCAGCTGGTGCTTTCTTGCGTGATGTTGGCGGGTGAATACACTGACAGAGCCAGTGGCACGCAATCTCTCAATTCGTCGCTGACAGAGCATCAATGTTGTTTCGGCTCTCGCAGGCAATTCGATCATTCGGCGGAAGTTCTGACAATGCTGCATCACCTTGGTATCTTCCTGCAGATCGGCGCAATGGTGTTTCTGCCGCTGATCATCCTCTATCAGTTGAATTTCGGGTTCCGGCTGATCGCCATGCCGGTCTGTACGATCATCGGTTTTGCCGTGTTCTGGATTGGAACGCAACTTCGTGAGAAGACCTGAGTCGCCAAGTCGATTGAACCAGCCACCGCTTCGACGGACAGCGTCGCTGGTGGTGATTCTGCTTGGCGTGTTCGGCCCGTTGAACTCGCTTCATGTGGCTGCTCAGGACGGACCGGGCACTTTTCGCGAAGCCGTTGCAGTCAACGTCGAAACCCAGGTGGTCAAGACACTCGAAACCGCTCGCGAGCATATCATCGAAGGACAATGGGAACCCGCGGTTTCCATCCTGCAGGAGCTGATTGATTCCAGCGGTGACACGCTCGTTCCGGTTGAACCCGGCCGATACTCCAACACGAGCGACTACTGTCACCTGTTGATTTCACGGTTCCCTCCCGGTGGACTGGAAGCGTACCGCAACCGCGTTGACGCGCACGCGAAAGAGTGGTTTGCAGCAGGTCAGGCAGGTCTGAATGAAACCCTGCTGCTGCGTGTCGTCGATTCAGCGTTTAACAGTTCGTTCGGTGACGATGCCTTGTGGCTGCTGGGTGAGCTGGCGTTCGAGCGAGGCCACTACGCTCTCGCGCGGCAGTACTGGTCGTTACTCGTTCCGTCCGTTGTCCGGAAGCAGGCTGACGCGTCTGTTCCGGCTTCCCTGCAGAATTCAACCGTCACGACGTCGGCGCAGAGCTATCTGACGCACCCGGATCCGTCCACGAAAAATTCGGACGTCCTGGCACGGTTAGTTCTGTGTTCGATCTTTGAAGGCGACGCAGCCCGTGCGAACAGCGAGTTGGCGGTGTGCCGTGCTCAGTTTCCGGACGCCACGGGAACACTGGCGGGCCGCTCTGGCAAGCTTGTCGACATTCTTGTCGACGTGTCACGCGAAACCGCAGGTTGGAAATATGTGGAAACGTTCACTGATTCGAAGACCGCTCCCGGTGGACGACTCAGCCGCAGCGGTCTGCCAGCCCTGACTCCTCGAATGCAGAAGTTGATCTGGCGAAAGAGCATCCCTGGAAACCGATTCCTGGGTCCGGCTGCGCGAACGGCTTTAGAGAATGCGGCACCACTTCCCTCTTTTTTTCCGCTGGTCGATCAAGGCACCGTGTTTGTTTGTGGGGCCGCTTCCGTTTTCGCATTTGACCTCGACACGGGTCACGCGAAATGGGCGATCGACGACAACGATGACGGCAGCATTTACAGCAATATTCTCGAACGTCCGATCACTCCACATATCCCATCGGCTGGCCTGGCATGGTACACGTTGTGTTTGAGTGAAGGTCGACTTTACGCCCGGATGGGGCCTCCCGTCATGAGGCGTTCACGCAACGAAGGCAATTCGTTTTCGGAGATCGTGGGGCTGGACGTTGCACAGCGCGAGGGCGAACTGGTCTTTCATGTGACTTCCGACGTCCTTGATCCAGAGGCCGAGTCACCAGAAGCAACGTCATGGAGTTTTGAAGGAACGCCGCTCGTTTCTGATGGTCGGGTTTACGTGAGTGCCCGGCGAGGGTTTCCGGAAGATGAGACGGTCGTCGCGTGTTTCGATGCCGACTCCAGTCGTCTGCTCTGGAAACGTCGGGTCTGTGCCAGTCTGAAGACCGCCACTGACAGATTTAATCTGATCGGGCAGAACCTGCTGACGCTCGGCGACGGACGACTCTTTCTGGCGACAGGCACGGGTGCTGTGGCGGCGCTCGACGCGGCAACGGGTCGGATTCAGTGGGTCGTCACTTACCAGACCGACGGAAACGATGCACCTCACGAACTCAGCGACCCTCGCCGTTATGGTTTAACACCGTGCGTGTTTCATCAAGGCATCGTCTATGCCACGCCGACAGATTCCAACCTGCTATACGCCCTCGACGCGACGACGGGGCAGCCGGTCTGGACGCAACAGACCCCTGACAAAATTCTGCAGATCGTTGGCGTTGTCGACGGACGACTGATTCTCAGTGGGCAATCCATCTGGGCCGTCGATGCCGACACCGGAGCTTCTGCGTGGCCGCAACGCATCGGCTTTGCAGACCCGGCCGGACGAGGCTACGGTCGCCCCGCATTGTCTCACGATTTTCTGTACTGGCCGACTCGCGACGAAATCCTGTGCATCGACCACCGCCACGGAAACATTGTTGACCGAATTCGATTACGCGAAGACTTCGGTCAGACCGGCGGGAATCTCGTCATCGCCGACGGGAAGCTGTTGATCGCGCAGCCGGATGGTCTCGTCGCGCTGGGAGCGGCCACCGACGACGTGACCCGGAAAACGATTCCGGCGATCAAGGTGCCGCCGCCTGAAACTCCACCGGGCACCGCACGTCGAAATCCCCAGCCAGTCACTATTCGTCATGCGGGTTATGTTTCGTCTTTTCCGGAGAGTGACCAAAGACTCGCCGCCGTTGCTTCAAACCAGATAAATATGCGAAAGATGAATGCGCGAAACCTGTGGCCAGCGCGGCGTGCCTGGCAGACAACTCTGTCTGCAAATTCAGAGGTGTGGTTTCCGGAATCGGCATCCGCGGTCAGTCAGGTTGAGCCCGTCGTCACTAACGCCGGTCAGTTGCAGTTGATCGACCCGGACTCCGGTCAGGCACGCTGGTCAGTCAATATCGCTGAACGAGTCGATCAGGTTGTGATGGCGGGCGACAGACTGGCTCTCGTTGGTCCGAATTCGATTGTCACAAGAAACCGACATGACGGTCGCCTGGCATGGCGACGAATTCTCAGTGCTGGCGAATCAGATCATATCAACGTCCAGGCGGTCGACCGAAACGAGAACTTTCTGTTGATTACTGACTCGCAGGTCGTTGAACTGGACTCTCGAAACGGTAGCGAAGTGTGGAGCTGGCCGCTCGGCGCGCGGCTCGTCTCGAAACCAGCCGCGAGTCGCTTCCCGGCAAACTGGACTTTCGGACGCAATCGGCTGTTGTTTCGACCGGCGGGATCATCGGATCACACTTTGATCGATCTGCGCGGCGGACGAGTGCTTCGTCAAGGCCCGTTGCCGTTTTCTGCCGCGGCACTCCTCGAACTTCCGACAGAAGACTCCCAATCGCACGTTGGGATTGTCGGCGTGGATCCTGACAATCAGATTCGCATGACGCCGCTGGCCGAACTCGGAGTTCAGTGGAAACACAACGTTTCAGGGACAACTCATGGACCGCCAGAAGTTCTGACCACCGGCAGCACGATCGTCGTCATTGAGGACCAACAGTTTGCCACTCGGATTAACATTGAAACTGGACAACCTGTGTGGCGACGACCGATCAGCGCAACTCCGCTGACGACAGGTGCGGCGGCGACCGTGCTGACCTCGGAAGTGCTTTACGCTGTTTCCGATCGAGTTGTCCGTGCGTTCTCACTCGAAGACGGAAGCAGGAAGTGGGAGCGGTATCTCGGCCCCGGCCCCGGTTCCTGGAGAATTCAGCGTTCGGACGACATGCTGATCTGTATTGAGTTCTCGGAGGATTCCGAGAGGCAGAACGCGGCGTTACAGACGCCAGCCATCGTGATCCTCGACTCAGCGAGCGGCAGGATCGTACAGCGACTCCGGTTCAATTCGGAAATACACGACGGGAACGTTGGCCTTCGAGCGGGAAGTTGCATGGTCCGATCCGGTGATCAGCTGATTGGCTTTGCCGCCTGGCCAGCGATTGACGCGGTCAACACTCTGAAGTGACCGACGGCGCCGCGGTGCCGACTGAGCCGTTCAGGAATCAGTCGGCAGATCGAGATTTTCGAGGATGCGGTCACAGGCGTCCATGCGGTTCAGAACGTAAAAGTGAATTCCCGGCACGCCTTCGTAGATCAGGTTCTGACACTGCTCAATCGCGAATTCGACACCGATTTCAAATTGCGCTTCGCTGTCGTCCTGCGCTGCTTCGAGTTTCGAAAACAGCTCCGGCGGAATCTCGGAACCACACATCGACGTGATGCGTTTAATTCGGGCGAACTCGGTGATCGGCATGATGCCCGGAATAATCGGCTGCTCGATGCCGACGCCTTCGCAATCTTCGCGGAATCGCAGAAAGCTGTCGTTGTCGTAAAAGAGTTGCGTGAAGACCGCGTCGGCTCCGGCATTGACCTTGCGTTTCAGGTTTTCAAGGTCCACTTCCAAGTTGCGTGCCTCAGGGTGTTTTTCCGGATAGCCAGCGACGCCAATTCCGAAGTCCGGGAAGTTTTCCCGGATCAGTGTGACCAGTTCGTTTGCGTATTGCAGTCCGCCTTCGGCTTGAACGAACTGCTCCTCACCCGCTGGCGGATCACCTCGCAGAGCCATGATGTTGCTGATGCCGCTTGAGTGGGCGTCCTCAAGCCACTGCAGAAGTTCGTCACGGGTGGAGCCCACGCAGGTGAAATGAGCCGTGGCTGCGATGTCGAAATCGTTCTGAATTTTCGAGCACAGATCGATCGTGCGGTTGCGGGTGCTGCCGCCGGCTCCGTAGGTGCAGGAAATGAACGCCGGGTTCCAGTGCGAGGCCCGCTCCAGCGTGGCGAACAGAGCTTCGT
The DNA here is from genome assembly GCA_013203845.1 of Rhodopirellula sp. GTDB lineage: Bacteria > Planctomycetota > Planctomycetia > Planctomycetales > Planctomycetaceae > JABMPE01. The sequence continues at coordinate 17,703 of JABMPE010000301.1, forward strand.
CACCCGCTGGTGTTTTGGGCGGAAAAATCTCGATCGACAGACCAAATGGCAGGTCTCGGTAGACGTCAGCGATTTGCATCGTGGGTACTCATGACTGAATGAATTTCTGGCGGGATTGATCCGCAAGATTTGAGCGACGGAGAGTAGCGAACCCTGCAAAACGTGTCGAAGCACTGCCGGTTGGTTAGCGTAGATGATTCGAGCCAGCATTCCGGGTATTCTCTTCCGCTTTGCGGTTCCGACCAGCTTGAAAGAGCGAGTGTGATGCGTCGTCTGATCGAACAGGATGAAATTCAGCAGCGTGTTCACACGCTCGGTGAGGAACTGTCCGAGCTTTATCGCGGGAAGAATCTGACGGTCATTGGTGCGCTCACCGGCTGCATGCTCTTCATGGCGGACCTTGTCCGGGCCATCGACGTCCCGCACCGCATCGGCGTCGTGGAAGCATCCAGCTATCGGGGAGCGACGACTCGACCGGGAGAATTAACGGTCGATCTGGGTTTGATGCCGGATATCCGAGGTCGTGATGTTCTGATGATTGACGACATTTTTGACACCGGGAACACGATGGAAAAGCTGGTCGCGGCGTTGCAGTGTTGCGAGCCGGCCAGTATTCGAACCGTCGCTCTTCTGATCAAAGAAGGCCGATCGGAAGTCGACATGAAACCGGACTTTTTCTGTTTCCGAATTCCTGATGTCTTCGTCATTGGCTACGGGCTGGACTACAACGACGACTACCGACATCTCCCGTTTATCGGGGTTCTTGACGAAGCAGATCTTGAGCAGGCACAAGTCACATGATGTACTTCTTCATCGCACTTGGAATCTTCGTCGCCGTCATCGGTCTGATTCTTCTCGTTGGGCAGCCGTTACTGAAGTCACTTCAGAGACGTGAAGCCGAGACGGCGGTGAGGAACTTCCGCACTCAGCGAGAGCGGCTCGAAGCAAAGTTTTTTGACATCGCCAGCCGGCTCGGCAAACCCCGCGATCTGCGCTGGCTGGATTGCGACTGGCAGGATCGAGTGACTTTTGGCCGGGAAGTCGAAAGCGGACTGCTGACTGCTTTTGCGGCTGTCGAAATCCGATTCGAAGCGGTTGAAGGCGGCGACATGGAAGACGTGGCTGCCGTGAGTACCGTTCGCGATGCCGCCGCGCTGTTTCATTACAAAAACGGCAACTGGGGAACAGGCGGTCGAGCCCTCTTCAACATGAACCCCGCCGACGCCCTGGAGCGTCTGAACGATCAGTACGAACCAATCGAAGTCGTGACGTGAGACAGTGACGGGGCAACGCAGCACCCGCCGCTGCTTTCAGGTTGGAGACTCCGGAGTGGTCGCCGCGGAGCCATCGAGTATCCAGCCCGCCCAGAAGTAAGGGTGGGGATGTTCTTCGCGAATTCTCAGTTTGGCATTCCGAAGCGCTTCAGCTTTCGAAATACCCTGAATCACCTGATTGTAGAATTGTAATACCAGTTTGTTCGTGATGGCATCGTCCACTTCCCAAAGGGCAGCCACGCAGCACTCTGCGCCCGCGAGTAACGCCGCCGTTCGCAAACTGACCAGGCTGCCGTCTCTTGAATCAACTAAACCTATCCCTCCCTCACACGCCGACAAGAAGACAAGTTCAGTTCCATCCAAGTCCAATAAGGCGATTTCCACTGCGCTCACAATTCCTACCCCGACATCGTCGGATGTTTCCAATCCGGCAAGCCAAGCATTGGCCCCGGCCATTACCAAAACCGAGCGTGAGTGTGGCATACTCGGGCCGATTTCTGTGAGCCACTTCGATCTCATTTCATGTCGTCTTTTTATCAGGTCTTCCGTTCCACCCGAACGCTTCCCGACATGACCGGCGAGATCTATATCGCGCTGCACCACCACACCTGCAACCGACTCCAACTTCACAACTGTCGGTTCTCGTTGTTCCTCAAAACTACCACGTGCCTCCAAGAAACTGCCATGAGTGGCCAAGTGCAAGATTCGCGGCCTGCTTGCCTCGATAAGTTTAGAACGCGTGGCTGCCGCACCCAACGTAGGTTTGACCTCCAGGAGCTTGGCAACTTCGACGGCCTCAGCCCGAGTGTGGTGAAGTTTCGCGTGGTGCTGTCTCAAGAAGAAATCAATTCGGTCAGTGAAATCGCCGTCAAAATCCGGGTCGCCAATCACCACAGAGGACGATAACGGCGCTTGTCGATCTCGCGGACGGTGAAGCGCAAGCCAACGCCCGCTTGGCACGCATGTCAAAACCGTTTCGCTGACCAACTGTTGCTGGCCCAGTAACAAGATGTCGTACGGCAACCAGTTCCAGTAACCTGTCGGCGAAATTAACACCGAATCGAATTCGCACACGTTGTCGTTGCCAAATAGACGCGACGCCAGCTCGCTTGCCAATTCTTGCCAATCTTCGCCGCGCCGTTTGATCGTCTCGTGTAGCTCCCGGATTCGGGAATCGATCTTTTTGACCGATCCGATCGATCGGCAACGAAGCGGGGCGCTCGCGTGCAGCGTGAAGGCAACATAATTGCGGTCGCCGGTTGGTGTCTGCGCAACCGCTATGTCGATGAAAATAGAATCCCGAGCAACACGAGAACGAACATCATCCAACCTTACTACTTCAGGTGCGTGACTGCCGACCTCTGCGAGCAACGCCATTTGGGCTTCGTCAGCAGACCTCCATGCCTCCCTTTGGGATCGGCGTGCGTCTCGAATGAACTCCATCCTCGCCCCGTCCAAGTCCAGCGACGCAGCATACGCACGTAGTCGCCGAGCTTCGGACGCCAGGGTCTCAGCTCGGCTATTCGGCAGGTGCCCGTGATACATCGTCGCGCCATACTTCTCACTCAAGATTCCTTTTTGTTGAAGTAGCAAGTCGTAAATCCAATCCGGACATTCGGCGCCAAACTGAATGCAGCACCCGATGATTCGCTCTGTTCGCTCGAAGAATGGCGACAGTACGTAGCGTGCTTCGACCTCAGAGAGCGCATGAACGAGCCCGGATAGTAATTGAGTGTCAATACTGGCCACGACCGATGCTGCTTCCACAGCAAGTGCTTGGTCACCCGTTGCGCTCGCAGCTTCAGCGAGACAAATAATGCAGCTTGATACGTACTGATCAGGACGAGGAGTGTCCCTTTCATACCAAGGTCTAACCAGTTGAACTATTTCACTAAATCGTTGTTGGTCAACGAGTCCCACAGCCCGGGAGTTCAACGCGGTCCATCGAACGTGGCTCGCCACCCGATAGTTGATCGCCGCCTCAACCGCTTCTTTCGAGAACTTCTCCAGCTTTTCTTCGTCACCTTCGAGGCTCGCATGATCAGCTAAGTTTAGCAAGGAGTTCACGTAATCCGGTGCTGATTTCGGCAGGTTATCAGCGAAGGTTGCGTTCGCCTTGGTGAAGAATCGCTCGGCTTGGCGAAGGTGCTTCGCGACGAACTCGTTTACGTAACCCTCACCCAAGTGTAGAGGACCATTCGCTTTCGCTCGCTTAATTTCTACAGCACCGAGGTTGTCGATGGTTATTGCGAGGTCAATGTTGGATGCACCATTCTCGCTGTCGATTTCAAGCGAACGTTCGAGTAACGCTGCTGCCTCGTCTAAGACGCCGGTTTCAATCCGAATTAGCCCAAGGTTGTTTAAGACCACGCTGTGACATCGGGGTGATATGCTCGAATCGGCTTCGATGACTTCGATCGCTTCAGTTAATGCGTGCGCCCCACGATTTGGCTTACCAGCTTGGCGGAGTAGGTCACCTTGCAGATTCAAGATTGTGACGAGGTCCTCGTTGGACGGGAGTGTCCGCGCGATCTCAACTGCGAATTCCAATAGTTCAATGGCACTGTCCAAGTGGCCTAGATCTCGCATCCGCTTCGCAAGAACCCGCACAACTTGTGCGGTGAGGCCATCCGATAGACCTCGCAGAGCAGTTCTGCCAGCGACGGAAAGTGCATGTTGTGCGATCTCAAACCGCTGGCCGTTAAGAGCATGCACAGCGACGTTGTCGAGGCTGGCGACTGCGTTCTGTAAATCGCATCCATCCACGATCGGCGTCTCAAGCACACTGTCGATGCATTCGGCCGCCTCATTCATCGTGACCGGTGCCCGTTGTTCGAGCGATCGTATCAGTTCGTCGAGGCTAGACATCGGCCTCGGATTTCCTGGTTATCATCAGGCTCAGCTTTTCGCCGGACGCGACTGCTTCCGTGAAAAGCTCTTTACGCTTCTCTTCAGGCTCGTTGCCACTAACCGAGACGGCAACGCTCCCGTCTTCTTTTACGAGGAGTACAGTTGAATCCGGCTCCTTCGAAAAGAGCTTCTTAGCAAGTTCAGTGGCAAATGGTGCCAAGAGCATTGCTGTCGATGTGATTATCGCAACGGCGATTGCCGGATCCGCTCCGCGAGGTCCTGACGACTCTTCGCGAACGGTCACTGAAGGAAACTCGGTGTTTAGAGACGTTACCAAGCGAGCAAGTTCACCGCGAGGAAGCCAATCAGATCTAATTACAGTTTCGGAATCCATCACATGTACCTTCTTTGCATCCACGTTTTGGGGGAACGCATTGCGACACGCAACACTCTCAATAACAACTCCGATTATGACAGCTCAGAAGAATTGAGGCCATGAGCAGACCATCAGGACAAAGTATCAGGAAAAGCAGAAAAGGGTCAGCGATAGTCTTAGTTTTCAAGCCCATGTTTCGGCATTGTTCAAGTTGTGCTCGCTGGGTCGCCCGACCACTTGTGGTTGGGTGCCGCAGGCACAGGATGTCGCGCAGGGTGCTCCGGTTGATTATCCCGATCCTGAACCAGACTGAATGGGTGGCACGCACGGTTGCCCGCAACCAGTGGGCAACGCCCAAGAGGTCTTGTTTCAAAGAGCAGCCAACTCGAAAGACATGCTCAGCCGGTATTGGTGATCGCCTGGCATCTTTGGCAAAAGTCATCTGCGAGAAGCTGGCAGCACTCCACAATGAATCAGTGTCGGAATGATTTCTTCCGACGTCAGTCCGGCTTCGGTCAGCCAGCTTCGGTATTCGGCGGCGCTGTAGGCGCGGCCTTCGGTGAAGTAGAACAGTGACGCCGAGTACAACGCGATCGGTAACGGACCATCCAGCGCGTCGTTCAGAAAGACGTCGTGGATCAGCAGGCGACCGTGCGGAGCCAGCGAAGGTGCGTCGGGCATGGTTGAGTGATTGAAGGTGAAAGTCCTTTGCGGGGCCTGTCGGAGGCAACCGCGAGTGAAAGCAACTGCATGAGCGGATGACTCTGTCATCTGCAAACCGTGAGGT
>JABMPE010000302.1 GCA_013203845.1 Rhodopirellula sp.
ACATACAGGTCCGCTCGGCCATCGTTGTCGTAATCGCCCCAGGTCGCGCCCATGCCGAAGCCGATGTCCGTTGTGCCTGTTTCTGTCGCGACATCGACAAAGCCAGCGTCGCCGTCGTTCCGCATCAGCGAGTTCACGGCGAAATCATTGGCCAGGTAGAGGTCCGCGTCCCCGTCCTGATCGTAGTCGCTCCACGACGCCTGATAGGTATGCCGCCAGATGGCAACCTGCTCGTTCTCGGGCGCCGTTTCGAATCGCCCGCCGCGGTTGATCAGCAGCAGATTCGGCGGCCCGTAGTTGTTGAGGTGACGATGATACTTGTAACTGGAAACTGAAAGGTGCTTCTGAAGCGTGACCGCCGTCGCTTCCGGCAGAAAGTCGCTCAGCAGGCCCGGCGCATCGGGATTCCGCTTCGGAGGGCCACGTTCACGAATTTCATCTTCCTGCATGTTGGCGGCGTAGGTCGCGAAGTACACGTCGAGCAGTCCGTCGCCGTTGTAGTCAGCGGCGGAAACCGACGTCACCAGCGCCGGCAGACCACCATCAATCAGTGTATCGGTCCGGTCAACGAACTGGCCGTCCAGATTTTCGAAGTACTGACTGGGAACGAGCGTTCGACCGAGCATCAGATCGTCGTCGCCGTCATTATCGAAGTCGGCAAAGAGGGCGCTGGAGCAGTGGCTGTCGATGTCCAGACCGTACTGCGGTGCGACGTCTTCGAAATACCCGCCTTTGTTATGCAGCAACAAATTCCTGTCCCAGCGGGCCATCACGTAAATGTCATCCAGCCCGTCCTGGTCGATGTCGACAACCGAGAGCGATGGATGCCGATCCTGTGACACGACAGAAAAGTACGGATGAGGACCTTCCCATTTTTCGTGCTTCGACAGCGCGGCATACCGATCGAGAATGTGGCGTTCGTGAATACTGTCCCGCAGCTGTCGGCGCAGTTGAGCGTCAGGAATGACCCGATCGAGCGACTCGGCGAAGAAAGTCTGCTCCGCAACAATCGTTTCGAAGGAAATCTGTTCCCATTCGACGACCCGCCACCGATCAGCCGTCCCTGCGACACTCGCCGCTGGAAACGCGGCGTTCGCGGTACGCTCTCGGTTGGATTGTTCTATGGACGAGTCATTCCCAGCGCAGGAACCTTTCTCAGCCGCAGTTCCTGCCCGCCAACTCAGGTTCTGATCGGCCTTCACCAGAATCAACCGACCGGCCCTGTCACGGGCTAATCCTTCAAAGGCGACTTCCGAGTGCAGCAGATCGCGGTCGTTCTCGTCAAAGTTGCTTCGAACAAACTTGAAGCCAGCTCGTTCGAAATAGTCGACAGACTCGAACAACGCACGCCACAACGAAACTTCGTCCCGCGGCGTGGCGACGGAGTTCCGGTCAATGTCCCATAAGAACTTGCGGGCACGCAGTCCGGGCAGATTCTTCTTCTCGTGAGGAGCCGTGTCGACGAGGTCTCGCACCGTCACTTGATCCGCAAAAAGTTCGACTCCCAGTGCATCGGGAAGTACGAGATTCAGCACGCTGGTGTTGAGGTGTTCCTTTAATCTCGGCGTCAGCTCGAGAATCAGTCCTTCGCTTTCAACGAGCCGGCTGTCAGTCTGGGCGCCAATTGGCGGATCAAGTTCCCGGTGGATCCATCGACGCGTGCCTTCACCGGCGGCAACGATCAAAACACCGACCAAAAGAATCTTCAAGAACCGCTTCAGTCTGAACGTAGCAGGTTCGGTGGATAGTGGTTGCGACATTTGAAACAACAAAGCCAATCGAGCAATGAGCCCTCAGATGTGTCCACGAATTTGTGTCGAACGAACGAATTGAATCATCGCTCCGGGGCATGACTCAGCAGTTACAGGATATGTATCGGACACCGTCACCGACAGCAGACAGTCATTGAGTCTGTCCCGACTGAAGCCTCAAATCAACACATTCTGTTGCGTTGATCGTATCAGCGGCCTCCGATACGATCGTGTCGAAAGTCACTAAAGTGTGTTGTATGGAGGGAGCCATGCCTCGCGGCGTTGTTCAGAAATCTAATCGGCTTACCGGACACGCGTTGCGAAACGCAAATCTGTGTCAAAGATCGCTGAAACGCTCGAAGGATGCGCCACCGCTCGCCCGGAAGGCCGTCGAGGTTCGCGTTTCCGATCTGCAGATGACCCGGATTGAACTGGCCCGGCAGTCCGGGATCAGTCGGGGAGCGCTGCGGGATCTGGAACTCGGCATTCACACGCCGACACGAAACACGCTCGAACGATTCATCGAGTTCAGTGACGAAGCTGGCGTCCCGGAAGAGCGGCTGGACGAACTGCGCGACCTGTACGCTGGCCCGGCTGACTCGATGGAAAATGTCATTGCGAGGCTGGAGCTGAAGGCTGGTTCGTCTCCGCGTCTGGCAAAGAAAGTTGGTGTCAGCGCGGCCACACTGTGGGAGTACCGTCGCGGCAACTTTCCCGTTCCGCACGAAATCCTGCGGAAGATGTGCAAGACATTGAAGGTTGATTTTGAAACGGTTGAACCGGTCTGGCAGGATTCCGAACGTGATCGTTTTCTGCAACGCGGCTTCCCTCAATCGATGGCAGAATTCTGCATGTTGCGATTACGGGCCGGTCATGCGGAATCGGATCTGCTGGAACTTGGACTGGGAACCGCGCAGCTGCGGCGTCTGTGTTACCTGGAGTTGCTTCCCTGGGCTCGCATTGCCAGCGTCGCCAAATCGATGTGCCGGAATGATGACGAAATCCGGCATCTGCGCGACCTCTGGCAGGAAGACTATCGCCGACAGAAGGATGAGGGGCTGCATGCGTTCGGGCTTCGTCTGAAGAAGATGAGGGAACAGCAGGGAATTACTCGTCGAGAGATGTCAGACCTGTTTCTGGTCGGCGGCAAGAAACCTGCACGGATCATCAAGCACATCGAAGAGGACGGGCACTATTCTCAGCAGGCGTTTCCGGCCGGGTTGATCGCACTGCTGACCGATCCGATGGCTTCAGAGGGGGACGACGCAAAGTCCAAATCCAGTGAAAGCGGCGACCAGTCAACTGACCTCGTCCAATCCGGAAACAGCGTCTCGAAGAATGGTCGTCCGGCAGTTCCAGTAAACGGAACTCCTGTTGGATCAGCCGAAACCGCATCACGAAACGGCACGGCGATCGTCGACCGAACCGAGGCGGCGCGTGCTGCGGCGGCAAACCGACTGGAGATCGAAGAATCTCTAGAGTTAAGAAAGCTGTGGGAACAGCGCCGCATTCGGTTTCATTTGCGTCACCGTCCAGAGATGCAGCTTGATCTGCGATTGCAACGCGAGTTCTTCGGATTTGACGTCAACGATGCGGCACGAATTCTTGGGTATACGAGTCTTGAGTACCAGAAGATCGAGCGGGGGATCGAGCAACTTTCTGATTCTGCACGGAGTCGAATTCTGGATGCTCTCTCTCAGGCCGGCAACCAGAAGGTTGGAGAGATCTTTCAACGTCGCAGCAAGCGGGACACGAAACGCGTGGCCTGGAAATCTCCAGGTTCCGTTTCGGAGATGATCCGCCTGCTGGCGATTCGCGAGGGCGGACTGGTGCCGCTGAGCCGAAAGCTTCGCGACGCCGAACTTGCCGGCATTTCTCCGCCAAGGCTGCGGGCGTACCTGCAGGAAGAAGAGACTCCCAGCTGGTCGCTGCTGCACGGAATCGCTGAATCCTGCGGCGTCAGAAAACTCGGCGAAGTTCACATCAACTGGATTCACCGTTACCGGGAGCAGCTCAAACAGAAAAGCAACTCACTACTCGCCGTCGAGTTGAGGCTGCTGATTGCCGAAGTCGCCCCGACGCTGCGAGCATTCGCAAAGCGGCTGCCATTTAACTACTCGGTTCTGCTCCGGGATCTCTACCGGGTCGAGGGTCAGGAACCGATCAAGTGGCCGCATATCGAGCGGTTGCTGCGTGCCGCCGGGCTGCCGTCGTCTTCCGAACGCTGGCGAGTCATCCAACGGCTCTGGGAAGCTCAGAACTGAGTGGGGGATCGCAGGAAAGTCGGTGCTCACCCTGCTGGCTTCTGTTCTGAATGCCGAAGCTGGAACACAAGAAAACAGAGGCGACAGAGTTCATCTTCGATGCCTGTCGCTACTCTCTCTGTTTTCTTCAGTTTGAAGTCCTGCGCGAGAAGGTTTCTATCTTCGAACTGAGCCGACGTGTGCTGTTGCACGCTCTCTTCGAATTCGAATGAAGAAGATTTTTCGATCGCCGTCTTCGACGATGTACTGATCACGAGTTTTGTGGGAGTCGTGGATTGACACCATTTCGGTCGTGACTCGCAAGGTGTCTGTCATGCCAAAAGAATCGACGACTCGGTACTCGCCGCGAGCGATACCAGCAGGCATCGGATAGGGTTGCGAGTTTCCACTTTGCAGCGAGACTGACCCAAAAACCGGCTTCGACTCGTTACTCGTTACTCCCTCAGCGACCGCGGAGTCAGCCGATCCTGATGACTCGACATGAACTTCGACGACAGTTGCTGGGCTTCCGGCTCGACGTGCCAGCCAGTTGTCGTGACTCGCGGTGGCAGGCGAGTCCGACTCCCACATGGCCGCGAACAGGGCGACGGCAACAAACAGAGCCCCCACTCGGGCGGCTGCGTCTGTCGATTCCATCAGATTTCTTTTGAAGTCGCTCATAGTCAGGTCGGCTCAATGATTCTTCTGGATCAGCAATCAATCACCAGCGATGGCCTTTTCAGAAATGCCGTTCGCAAGGTGGTGAAAATACTTTCTGCTGAGGAAGTTGATCGGGTTCCGACAACTGGAAACTTTCAGCAAAGTCGTCCGGTCAGAGAAGCACGAGCGGCAATCGGCAAGTCGTCCGTTTGTGCCGGAAATGCCACCACCGTGGCTGGGGCGTCTGACTCAAGCGTGCTGAATTTCCGGCGGAGCACCAGCCAGATAGCAACTCGCGTCCGAAACCACGGTTCTCAAAATCAGCGACATCTTCATCGCCCGCTGACAATGAACGGTTGCCCTGTGATCACCGACCAGCGATCCTTGCCGTTGCCTGAGAATCGACACGGTCGAATGTCGATGGGCAGGGATCGGTTTGCGGCTTTTCGAAATTATCATCTCAAAAATATCAGGATCATTGCCCATGTCCGATCTGCCGTTGCAGGGCAAACGTGTTCTCGCCTTCGTCGGCGACATCTACGAAGACCTCGAACTGTGGTACCCGAAGCTCCGACTGATCGAAGCCGGGGCAGAAGTCGTCGTGGCAGGGCCGGAAGCCGGGCAGACTTACTCCGGCAAGAACGGGTATCCCTGTGTCTCCGACGCGGCCATCGCGGACATGAACTCGGCTGACTTCGATGGCGTTCTGTGTCCTGGTGGTTTCATGCCGGACAAACTTCGCCGTGATTCAAAGGTGCTGGAACTGGTTCGAGAATTCGCCGCAGCCGGAAAGCTCGTGGCTGCCATCTGTCACGGAGGCTGGATTCCAATCTCGGCCAAAGTTTATTCGGGGGTGAAAGTGACCGGTTCGCCGGGTATCAAGGATGACCTTGTGAATGCAGGGGCCGTGTTCGAAGACGCGACAGTTGTCGTGGATCGGCATTTTGTTTCGAGCCGCAAGCCGGACGACCTGCCGAATTTCTGTCGAGGCATGATTCAGGTTTTATCAGAGTCCAGAGTCAAGGGCTGAGAGTCGAGCGGTCACACTCGTTCCTGTTCGCTGCGTGAAAACGAGCAGGAGCCAAGAACTATCCCGGACGCATGCGTGAGACAATTCGCCAGTAGACTCCCGCGTCATAACGTCTCACTGTTGACCGTGCGCTGTATAACGTCTTTCAAAGGTGCTGCATGTCAGATTCTGTCGGTTCTCAGCTTCTTTCGCCGGACGATGTCAGCCGGGCTCAGGCCACGATTCAGTCGCTGCTCGGCGGGCTGGGCAAGGCGATTCTCGGGCAGGACGTGCTGCTCGAACGAGTCGTCACCTGTTTGCTGGCTCGCGGCCATCTGCTGCTCGAAGGCCTGCCCGGACTTGGAAAGACAGAACTCGTCAAGTCGCTGGCGTCGCTGTTGAGTCTGCAGTTCCGACGCATTCAGTTCACGCCGGACCTGCTGCCCAGCGACATTCTTGGTTCGCCGATCCTGGAAGATCAGGGTGGCAGTCGGAAACTCGTTTTCCATCAGGGGCCGGTGTTTGCCAACCTGTTACTGGCAGACGAGATCAACCGCGCCACGCCGAAAACTCAAGCTGCTCTGCTGGAAGCCATGCAGGAACGCCGTGTGACCGTCATGGGAGAAACACACGCGCTGCCCCAGCCGTTCTTCGTGCTGGCCACGCAGAACCCGATCGAACTGGAAGGCACGTACCCGCTGCCTGAAGCTCAGATTGACCGGTTTACTTTCAAGATCAACGTCAGCAGTGTGACGAGCGCCACGCTGGAAGAGATCATTAATACCCGGCAGCACGGAATCGCTCCGACGCTTAACGAAATCATGACTGCTGACGACCTGACTCGTCTGTTCGGTCTGGTTGATCGAGTCCACCTGCCGACCGCCGTCGCGAATTACATTGCGCGTCTGGTCACAGCGACTCATCCGGATCGGGAAGAGTCTCCGGACGAGGTGCGGCGTTTTGTCCGTTACGGCGCGTCGCCACGAGCCGCTATCGCCCTGGCAGGAACAGCTCGCGCCGCCGCGCTGCTCGTCGGCAAGCCCAATGCCGGATTTAATGAGGTCCGGCGAGTTGCTCCGCACGTACTGGGTCACCGCCTGATTCTGGACTATTCCGCTCGAATGGAAGGCTGGACGACGGCTCGCATGGTGGACTCGCTGCTGGATTCTGTACCTGAGGTCGGACGTGCGATTCCGGCGGACCTGCAGGCCTGACTGAAAATCGAATGCGTCAGGCGGGTGCTTCATTATGATGAACCTCGACGGCAGTAATTGGAGACGACATGAGCAGTCGATCGGCTAAGCAGATTGTCGCGATGTTCTTCCTGACCATGTTTACCATGTTTGCGGCGCTTCCGCAGCGGATCGCGCTGGCCATCGGCGACCAGTACGGGGCCAGCGAAGATGACATTCAAATCTCCGTCGATTATCGCTGGGCTGGCGGTTCGGTCGGTGGTTATTACCCGATCAGAATCGGTCTGCAGAATCGAGGACCGTCGCGGGAACTTGAGATTTCCTTCCAGCCTCTGTCAGGCACGAGACTTCCGGTCGTCTCCCGACGGATTTCCATCGACCAGAATGCTTCGGCGAGACTGACATTGCTGATTCCGCTGGTCGGCGATGGAAACTACGGAAACCTGTCCGTTTCGCACGACGGTCGCGAACTGAAAAAACTGCAGAATACGTTCTCGCTCCCTGACGTGGATTATGAGAATGCCCGTCCGGCACTGCTGGCGATTTCGAAAACTCCGGTACCCATGCAGCCTCTGGAAGACGCGATCACGTCGCTGTCGAATGCTGGTCACACACTTAGCAGTTACGGGTACGGCTCTCGGACAACGCAGGACAACCAGACCATCGAACCCTTTCGTCTGCCGGAATCCTGGCTGGCGTACTCGTCGGTAGACCTCGTTTCCGTTTCGCTTGACGTTTTAGAAGAACTTCCCGAAACGCAGCGATCGGCCATGCTGGACTGGGTTCGAACTGGCGGCACGCTGCTGGTCTACTCGGTCGGCGAGCCGGTTCATCGCTCGCGGAAACTGACTCAGCTGACCGAAACCGATGCGCAATCGGCAGCCATCAACTGGCAGGCAGCGGAATCAAAGCTTCGGACTGCGATCCGCGAAGTTCAACTCGATGAAAACGGGAATCTGAAAGAACTCACGGCCGAAGTCGTCGAAGCTGGAAATGTGAACTTCACCTGGCCAGCCGACGAGTCACCTTTCGAAATTCGAGCACTCGGCCATGGGCGACTGATTGGCTTTGTCGACAATCCGTTTACCGGGACGTTGCAGGATTGGGGTTGGTTGTTGAAATCGTTTCCGTTTCGAGTACTGTGGCAGACCAGACGGCTGGGTGTCGCAGGTCGGATGGACAATGCGGAGTTTCTGGAATTTCTGATCGCCGGAATCCGCAGCGTGCCGGTTCTGGCATTTCTGGTTTTCATCTCACTGTTCACGTTTGTGATCGGGCCGCTGAATTACTTTGTGCTGGCGCGAAAGAAGAAGCTGAATTATCTGGTGATCACAATTCCGGCGATCGCGATTGTGACGAGCCTGTGCCTGTTTGGTTACTCCGTGTTGTCGCACGGTTTTTCGGTCAAGTCCCGCGTTCGCAGCCTGACGATGATTGACCAGGGAAATAGAAAAGCGGTGACGACGACGCGGCTCGCCCTGTACGCGGGGACGACGCCTTCCACCGGGCTGAGTTTCTCACCGGCGACCGCTGTCATTCCGATCCGAGCCTCCGGCGAAGTTTTCGAATCCGCCCGTACGGACTGGACCGACACGCAATGGCTGCGGTCCGGCTGGCTCCGCTCACGAACCCGCACGCAGTTCCTGACCACCAGTGTGCGTCCGGAGCGAGGCCGACTGACGGTGGGAACAGCCACCGGGACCGAACTCCCGGTGACCAACGGTCTCGAATGGGCAATCGAGTCGTTGATCGTCTCTGATCAGAATGGCCAGCTGTGGTTCGCCAGCGATCTGGCCGCGGGAAGCGGAAGACCGCTTCAACCGATCAGCGATTCAGACCGGCAGACATTCTGTAAGCTGGTCGACCGCTCGGCACCCGCCAACCCCGAGGAACTCGAACACGAAGACGATATTCAGTCGCTCAGTACAGCGGCCTTCTTTCCATATCGCGGAATTCGATACACGGAGGACTTCCAGGTTTCTCAAGGGCAGATGGAACGCACCATCGCCGCGCTGCGAGAAAATGTCGAACGCCACCAGCCACTGTCACCCAACACATACTTTGCCATCGTGAAAGACGCGCCGTCGATCGAGTTCGGGACGGAAGTCGATGTTGTCGACGGCTGGCATCTGGTAATCGGCAATTATTGATTCGGCAGGACCAGAAACCGTTGACGCCAGTTCCAGAAATTGAGGTGGAACATGCAGTGGCCGACAAGAGTTTCCGACGCAGAATTTGTTCGGCGTGTTGAACGCTTTCACAATCATCGTCGTAAGTTTTCGATCTCAATGATTTTGTTTTCATCCATATCCGTTGGCTTGGGCTGGTACTGGATTCGATCGATCGAATCTGGACTGATGCCGCTGATTCCAGATGAGAAGCAGTCTATTGTTCAAGTGGCGGCGACTATCGGTTTATTCGTTGGATGTTTTTTTTCTCGTCGTTGGACGGTCTGTTTCATGGACTCTGTTGGTACTTCAGTGACAGAAAGGACCGTCTGCTTCTGGATTACCATCGTCGCCTGGTCGATCTGGGCGTGTTGGACGAATCCCCGTCGGGAGATTCCTGATCGACAAGCGTAGCACTCAATCTGCTGCCAACTGTCAAGCCCCTGCAGGCACTCTTTGATCGACAATTTCTTAACACGCCTTGCGTCGTGATTCTCGTAGGAGAAAAGTCGGACAGAACGAATTCGTGAGGATTCTGGCCGGCTTCGACGGGACGAAAGAAAGTCATCCGGAATGCCGACACTTCAGGTTTGACATCCAGGTTTGTGGGGGTAGTATCGGCCCTGAGTGAGTGACGGGAGCCGCCGGCCAGGTGGTGTCTGACAGCCGAATTGATCCGTTCGAGGGTGGTGCCTGACGGACCAGATCGGCTACCGGGCAGGTCGGCGATTCCTTTTTTTCCTGGTCATATCGTATCTCCTGATTCGAGATTCTATCGCTGGCAACGGAGTGCCCGTTCGGGCGAACCTGCGATCGACAACTGGTCGATTCCTGTGTGTTCGTTTTGGACCCTGCTCCCGACAGACCGTTACCGCAGTAACGGGTCTGCCCAACGACATGGATCACAGGGATGAGCTTCATCCTGTGTTGAGGGGGGTGCGCATCGAGGGTCGCAAGATGCAGCCCGATATTCTGGCAAGCGTTCCGCCAGTATCGCATGATGAGAGCACGAAACGCTTTCTGGATGCGCTCCGAATAAAGATCGGCGAACACAACTTTCAGCACTGGTTTGCGACTCGTTCGCAGATCAGTCTGGACAGTTCAACGTTCTGTATCTCGGTCGGCAGCGCGTTCCTGTCGACGTGGATGCAGCGGCAGTTCAGCGGCGACGTCCTGGCGATCGCTCGCGAAATCGTGCCGGGCAGCAACGTCCATTGGAACATCAATGCAAAGCTCGAAGCCACGACCGCTGCGTCGGATGCTTCCAGCCTGACTGAGGACTCACGCCCGGCATCAACGCAGGCGGCGCTGGTTAAGTCAGCCATTGAAAACTCCGCCAGAGCGACGTCGGCAAAGTCCGCGACCCGACGCGAAGGTCGTCGTTTTGCCAAACTCGCCAGTTTTGTTCAGGGAGCCTGCAACGAGCTGGCCATCACCGCGGCTCGGCAGGTCGCCAGTCATCCAGGCGAACGCTTCAGCCCGCTCTATATTCACGGTGGCGTCGGCGTCGGCAAAACTCATCTTGCTGAGGCCATCTACTGTGAGGTTCGGAAGCAGAATCCCGAGATGCAGGTTGTCTTTATGACGGCCGAGAGCTTCGGAAATCAGTTCACGCACGCTCTGCGAAATCAGTCGCTGCCCAGCTTCCGGGCCAGATTCCGTAACGTCGATGTTCTGATCGTTGACGACATCGGTTTCCTGAACGGCAAACCGGGCATGCAGGAAGAGTTCCTGCACACGTTCGAGCAGCTTTCCAGCCACGGCAAGCAGATTGTCGTCACGGCAGATTGCCATCCGCGGCTGATGTCAAAGATGAGCGGCGAACTGACCACGCGGTTTCTGTGTGGACTGGTCAGCCGGCTGGAAGCGCCGGACCTGCAGACTCGACGGCAGATCGCCCGCATGAAAATGCTGCCGTTCGCCGGTCAGGTATCTGAAGAAGCGATGGACTTCGTCGCGCGGCGATTTACTCACAGCGTGCGTGAACTTGAGGGAGCGCTCAACACGCTGCAAACCTGGTATGCGATGACGAAGAAGAAAATTTCCGTTCAGACAGCTCGGCAGGCGTTGTCCGAACTGGAGCGGGACTGCATCCGCGTCGTCCGGTTGCCCGACATTGAAGCCGCGGTGTGTCAGCTGTTCGGGATCGACGCTAACGATCTGAAGTCTGACAAACGGACCCGCAGTGTCAGCCAGCCTCGCATGCTGGCCATGTTTCTGGCGCGGCGTCACACGCAGGCGGCGTACAAGGAAATCGGCGACTTCTTCGGCGGTCGAAATCACAGCACGGTCGTTGCCGCCGAGAAAAAAGTCGACACCTGGCTGCGAGCCGAAAAAGAGCTGACCTTCGCCGGCCGCAACTGGCACCTCAGCGACATCATGGACTCCATCGAGCAGCAACTTCTCGCCGGATAGTCGTCGGCTTCCAGCAGCGTAGGTTATGACAAGCTCAGCGCTGGCATAACTTCCGTCAGCGCTGGCATAACTCGTTCCTCTCAGGCTTCGATTTGTTATGCCTGCGCTGAGCTTGTCAAAAGCTACGGAAGTTCTCATCGCATCCACAAGCGTCGATGGCTCGACAGTTTCGTTCTCAGCGTCTAGCCTCCCGCTTCCACCACGACGCCTTTCGGGAACGGTCCCGACTCTCCACAGGCGTTCTGATTTTCTGCGCTGCCGGAGTTTCACCACATGAATCGATCACTGTTAATGATTGCCGCGTTCGTCACCAGCTCGCTGATGGCGAGTGTTTCTCTGGCCGCGGATGCGGCGCAGAACGTTCCGCCAAAGGGCTTTACGGCTCTGTTTAACGGGAAAGATTTGAGTGGCTGGCGAGGCCTTGGACATTTCAGCCCTTACAAGCTGGCTGAGATGTCAGAGGAAGATCGGGCTGCCATGTGGAAGAAGAACCAGGAAGACGTGGTGCAACACTGGACGGTTGAGGATGGAGAACTCGTTAATGACGGGCACGGCGTCTATCTGACAACAGAGAAGGAATACAGCAACTTCGAATTCTGGATCGATTATAAGACCGTCGCCAAAGCCGACAGTGGCATCTATCTCAAGTTTACTCCGCAGGTCCAGATCTGGGATTACACGGAAGAAGGCGGGAAATGGAACCTGGATGCCGACAAAGGTTCTGGCGGTCTCTGGAACAACAGCAAAGGCGCGCCGGGCAAGAATCCGTCGGTGCTCGCTGATAAACCATTCGGCGAATGGAATCGTTTCCGCATTCGCCAGATCGGCGCTCGAACGTGGGTCTGGCTCAACGACAAGCTCGTGGTTGAAGACGCTGTCATGGAGAATTTCTGGAAGCGAGATGCTCCATTGCTGCCCAAAGGTTCGATTCAGCTTCAGACTCACGGTGGCGAGATTCGCTGGCGAAACATTTTCATCCGGGAAATCGGTCAGGACGAAGCCGCGAAGACACTGGCCAACAGTGATGAGGGTTTCGAGTCGGTGTTTGATGGCAAGTCGTTCGAAGGCTGGGCCGGGCCAACCGACAACTACGAAGTCGTCGACGGCGCGGTTCGTTGCAAACAAGGTAAGGGCGGCACGATCTACTACAACGAGAACCTGACCGACTTTGTCGCACGGCTGGAATTCAAGGTTCCACCCGGCGGCAACAACGGTCTCGCTATCCGTTATCCAGGCAGCGGCGACACCGCATACGTCGGTCTTTGTGAGCTGCAGGTGCTCGACAACACCGCCGAAAAATACGCCAAACTCGATCCGCGACAATACCACGGTTCGGTTTACGGAGTGGTCGCCGCTCAACGCGGTTATCAGCGACCGGTTGGCGAATGGAACTATCAGGAAGTCACCGTGAAAGGTTCGTGGGTAAAGGTGGAGCTGAACGGAACCGTCATCGTCGATGCCGACGTCACGAAACCGGAAGAGCACATGGGCGGCAAACGTCACGTTGGGATTGATCGAGTTGACGGATACTTCGGCTTCGCTGGCCACGGTGACGCGGTCGAGTTTCGCAACATCCGGCTCAAAAAGCTGGCTCCGGCAAATCCGACGCCGGCGGAAAACAAGCCGGCAGCCGAGAAAGCAAAGTAGGACAGAGAGTCGACGCTCAGGCAGAATCCGCTGATTCGAATCCCGGTCTGTGTTTCAGGCCGGGATTCTTTCGTTTTGTGCGTTTCCGCAGTGCCTTCAGACTCTTAAAGTGTGTCGCTCACGGGTGATCGGATCGAACCTCGAAACCGCTCAGCCTGTCTGATAACGACCCGTTTTCTGAACGTCTATTCTTTTCCGAGCTTCCATGACCAGTTCAACTCAGGACACGCTTCGCAATCTGCTTGAAGACCGAATTCTGCTTCTTGACGGGGCGATGGGGTCGTTAATCATGGGGCAGGGGCCGACCGAGGCTGACTACCGCGGCGAACTCTTCAAGCATCACGCCATCGATCTGAAAAATGCCAATGACGTGCTGTGTCTGACTCAGCCGCAGATCATTGAGAAGATCCATCGGCAGTACCTGGAAGCTGGCTCGGACATCATCGAAACCAATACGTTCAACGCGAACGTCATCTCGATGGAAGAGGTCGCACTGGCCGAGCACACCTACGC
>JABMPE010000303.1 GCA_013203845.1 Rhodopirellula sp.
AAGCCTCGACTCCACGTGGTCGCCCCATCTTCCACGTCGTTCACGAGAGCCCTTGAGTCAAACAGGACAGCGACAGGAATTCAGATATTTTCAGACCTCACCGGCTACGCCACACAACAGCTTTCCGGACACGCTGCTAGATGATCGTCGACGCAACACCCGGTCATGCACAGGTTGAACCCGTCGAAGCAGTGGACCGCGTCCAGGTTCTCCTCGAACTGATTCGCCGCGACGACGATGTCGTGACAGCCCAGCAGGTTCAGACCGACTGCCTTGTTGTAAGTGATCAGGCAGTCGCTGACGCGCGGGTCTTCGTAGCAGTGATCAAGCCGGATGCCATCGCCGCCGTGATAGCTGACAGTGACTCCCTGAATGAAGACCTCTTCGATCAGGTGCGCCAGGATGCCGTGGCCACTCTTCTCGTTGCCCGTGATGCGGAAGTTGCTGAGCATCACGCGCCACAGTCGGTCTTCCTTCTTGACCTTCTCTTTGTCCGGATGCTGAATGATCAGCGCCGGCTGACCGTCTTCGTTGCGATTGACGATGTGCGTCGCTCCGCCGGCTCCCTGAATGACGACGTCGCCGCGGCGAACAACCAGCGGCTGAGTGATCTCGAACGTGCCAGCCGGCAGCCGGACGAGGCCGCCGCCTTCCGGAATGGCATCAAACGCCGCCTGGAGACTCGGGAATCGAGCGGCATCGATCTCTGGCCGGGCACCGGGCAGGCCACCAGGTACCGGTTGAGCCACACCGCTCTGCAGCCCCGCAGCCAATCCAGCCAGCAGACAGACACAACCCGTCAGCAGCACAATCGCAAAACGTTTCATGATGAGCATCCTCTCGAAGTCAGAAGTGGCCGAATCAGAAAGAAGAACGTAGCGAAACGCGCGCAGAGTTTCGCTACACCCGCACTCCGGCGAACATCACGCGGAATCAGCAGGAGGGCGAACAGGAACTATCGACAGCGTTTTGAAGTGGCGTGCAGCAGCAAAGTCAAAGACATCCGGCTTCAGAAACTCGTTGTTCACCGGGAGTTGGTGTTGTCAGCTGTGGCGAGGCAGGGCCCCATTTCGAATGGGCATGAAGACGTTGTGCGTTTTACTTCAAAACGCGACTTCGTTCCCTTTGAGGACTCAAAGGGAACGGAGTCACCAATTCAAACAAACACAGCGAATTGGGCGAAAAACGGCCGTTCTCAGCTGCAGCACAAGGCGTCAGGTCTTACGTAATCGCTCCAGCTCCGCTCAGAAGCAGGCCAGTGTGAGCGATTCTGGCTGCTGGTTTCTACATGCTGCGTGAAAAATACTGGGGCCTATGGCATCATGGTGATCAAAGGAATCAGGTTGTCACGGTCGTTGATCACGGGAGTTGTCTGTGGAGCTGGAGAGACTCAGCTCGTTCTTTGCCACCAGTCCAGCCGCGAAGCTGCTGCGGTCACCTCAGGCTGCGCACATCGTGTACTTCCTGAACTCGCATTTCAAAGCGGGCGGGGCGATCACGATTTCCCACACAAGCCTCTTACAGAAGGTGAGTGAGTTTCAGGAAACGATCCATGTCATGGAGCCGGATATTCTCGGTGACAAGGCCGAGACCTACGTCGCCAAATGGTCGACGGGAGAGACCCGGTGGTTGCGGCGGTTCCATGACGCAGAGCATTCGGAACCGATCTACGAGCTGACACCGCACACCGAAGATGTGCTCAAGTTTCTGACGGAAGTGCTGGAGCGCAACCTCGGATTCGTCGGAACTGAGTCCCGGCTCCAGCGAATTATCGACACGCTGTCCGATATCGTCGTCAGAGGCTCAGCCGACCCGACCAGGCGGCTGGAGCATCTGCGATCCGAACGGGAACGGATCGATCAGGAAATCGCGGCGATCGAATCCGGCAAGGCGGTCGAGACCTACAGTCCAACGGCCATTCGAGAACGCTTTGGCGACGTTGTTTCGGACCTTGCTTCATTGCAGGGAGACTTTCGGTCCGTCGAAGACGCGTTCCGGGACATCACTCGCGCCGTCCAGAAGCGCCAGTCTGAAACGGACGGAACACGGGGCGAGATTCTCGGCTTCGCTCTTGATGCCGAGGACACGCTGAAGTCCCAGGATCAGGGCATCAGCTTCGATGCGTTCGTCCGTCTTCTGCTGTCGCCACGGAAGCAGGATGAGCTGGAGACGATTGTGCAGCAGCTCAATGAGATCGAGATTCTCGCCGATCAGGTGGACGGTCTGCGAAGAATCCGCGGGATGATGGGCAGTCTGTCGGATGAAGCGGAGAAGATACTGCGGACGACGCGGCGGCTGAGTTCGACACTCAGAAGACTGCTCGACACTCGCGCGAGAGCAGGCCGCGCGCGACTGGCAACAGTCCTGCGTGAAATTCGCGGCGCGGCGACGCGGCTGGCCGAACGCCCGGAGGTCGAAGTCGCTGGAATTGAACTCTACACGCAGCTCGATTTGTTGAATGTCGGCGAACGATCGTTCTGGTCCTCACCGTCGCGGTTTTCGGAATCGGAATTGGAAACTCACCAGCCAGACGAGGATGAGCGTCTCGCCATCTTCAAGCATCAGGCGGCCATGCGGCGGCTCGACTGGGAAGGTATGCGTTCCAGGATTGCGGAAAGTCTGGCCGACGACCGAGAGTCGGTCACGTTGCCGGAGCTGCTGGAAAGCTACCCGCCGAGCGCCGGCACGCTCGAAGTTCTGGGTTACGTGCAGATCGCCCACGATGACGGTCATGACGTGGACGGGTTGATGACCGACGTGATCCAGCTTCCGGATCGGTCCGGTGCTGACGGTGCCAATGTCAACGCCGCCGATGAGTCGGAGTCATGGGAAGTTCCGCATGTCACGTTTCTGTCTGAACAGCGACGGGCTTTCCGCGATGGCCTGCAGATCGGAGAGTCGTCAACATGACCGATCACGAGTTTCCTGAATTCGACGAAATGGGCATCGCCGCCGTTCGACTGCTTCAGGGCGTTGTCTACGAAGACGACGCAGTGGCGTGGGACGTATTGCTGTCAAATGAGTCCCGTCTTGAAACGTGGTTCTCGAAGGTCGGACTGGCGCTCATCATCGACCGCAGTGAGGGGCTTGCGTATCTCAAGCAGCTTGGTGACGACGAGCGCAGTGAAGGTTACGAACGACTGCCCCGGCTGTTTCGGAAGACTCCGTTGACCTACGCAGCCACGCTGTTGTGCGTCCTGTTGCGTGATGAGTATCGGCAGTACGAGGGCGAAGACGTGGATAACAGCATCTGCGTTGTAGAAACCGCGTCTCTGCTGGATGCCTGGAAACCGTTCTTTCCCGGAGAGTCAGATGAAGTGCAGTTGCGGCGCAGTCTGGTTGCCGAGCTGAACAAGCTGGAGAAGCTGAAGTTTGTTCGCAAGCTGGGCAGCGACTCGGCAACGTGGGAAGTTCGCAAATTACTCAAGGCAAGACTGCCGCTGCAGGAACTTGAGGAACTGAAGGATCGCATGATGGAAGCCGCAAGGACTGCAAAAGTCACTGGCGGCGTACCGGCACACGTTGCGTTGTCGAGTTCAGTATGACATCAGTCGGTTTGTAGCCCTCAAACGGCTGATTCAGCCAACGAGTGATAACGCTGTGTTCCTCAACGATTTCGCGGTCAACGCACGGTGCCAGCCCGGATTTTAACCGTTCGCTCCAACATCCAGATTGACACTTGCCATCTTCAATCTTGCGTATGGCTTCCGTGATCCGTTTCTCATCTTTAACTCGCTTCTCCCCGAGTTCCTTCCTTAATGCAGCTCCGTAGTGATTGAGCTCCGTTTTCTGACGAGTCGGGTGACAGATGGCACAACTAATTTTCTTCTTTGCCAGCTCCGGATACACCTTCTTGAAAGCAGAGAAGTATGGTGGTCGAGACTCGACTTGCGGGCCATACAAGATCAAAAGTGCTAAGAATGTGAAACAGCAGAGTTTTCTCTGCATGACTTTTTCCAATCCAACAAAAGAGGTATTACTTTCGTCCCGCTCAGCTTTGCAGCTAAGGCGTCGGAGTAGGCTCAGTCACACTGATACGGATCACGGAGTCGGATCACCACCGATTCCGATAACAGTGAATTCGATAGTTCGTGGATCGTCGAATGGCGCGAATGTAATACCGTCCCACGTGAGTTCGGCGTAGAAGCTGCCAGCAGAGCCAGTAAAGGTGACTGACCAGGTCGGAAGGGTGTCAGAATCCAGGGTATAAGTAGCCCAAGGGGAGGATTCTTCGCTATCGAGATCCCAGATTACAAGCTCCACGATTTTCCCATCTGGATTAGTTCCTCTGTCACCTGAAATTGTGACGAAGCCTCCAGTCTGGTCGATGTCTACGGTACTATCGTATGCAGGTGAACTGATTGACCAGCCAGTCATTTCCGATTCCTGCCCAAGCGAGATGGAGAACGTGTCAGTTGCCGTTTCTCCCTCGTTGTCGGTTACCTGGAGCCCAATCGTGTATGAGCTTCCCGCAGTTCCACCGTTGGCGATAATATCGGACCAGTACAGGGACAGTGAATCACCTGATTGATCACCGTAGACACCATCTCCGTTCAGGTCCCAGTCATACGAGACGATACTGCTGCCGGATTCGTCCTGGTCGTAGGACGAATATCCGTCAAAGTACCCGTCGGAACCGAAGTCGAGTGACGAGTCGCCGTTAATGACGGCAATCGGATTAGCAGAGGTTCCAAGCGAGATGGAGAACGTGTCAGTTGCCGTTTCTCCCTCGTTGTCGGTTACCTGGAGCCCAATCGTGTATGAGCTTCCCGCAGTTCCACCGTTGGCGAT
>JABMPE010000039.1 GCA_013203845.1 Rhodopirellula sp.
AACGACACCGATATCGACGGGAATCCGTTGACTGTGAAGGTCGTCTCTGGCCCATCACACGGTGCATTGACGCTCAACCCGGACGGCAGTTTCAGCTACATACCAGCCCTGAATTTCAATGGAACCGACAGCTTTACTTATGTCGCCAATGATGGCACCGTCGATTCACCTGCAGCAACTGTCACTATCACAGTGACGCCAGTTAACGACACACCAGTTGCAGCAGACGACAGTTACTCAACAAGCGAAGACACACAGCTGAAGCTCGCCATTCCTGGACTTCTGGGCAACGATTCAGACGTCGATGGCGTTCCACTGACGGCTGTGTTGGTGAGCGGCCCATCGAACGGTCTGCTCGCACTCAATGTCGACGGAAGCTTCACTTATACGCCGAACTTGAACTTCAACGGTACCGACAGCTTTACGTATGTTGCGAATGACGGCAGTCAGGATTCAGCCCCTGCCACTGTCACGATCACTGTGACACCAGTGAATGATGCACCCGCCGCTGCTGATAACAGCTACTCCGTGAATGCTGGAGCAATTCTGAACGTCACGCTGCCAGGCATTCTGGCGAATGACAGCGACATTGATGGCGACGCATTGACGGCGGTCCTTCTGGCAGGGCCAACAAACGGAACTCTGACGTTGAATTCAGATGGCTCGTTGACCTACACACCGGCGATTGGCTTCAGCGGCAGTGACAGCTTCACGTACAAGGCGAATGACGGAACGCTTGATTCCAACGCCGCGACTGTCTCGGTCACCGTCAATCCCGTGTTGCCTCCGCCGACAGGTGACGTTCACTTCTACGTGGTGGATACGTCAAGTCGTCGCACATTCGAATACGACAACGCGGGAAGTATGCTGACGAATCCGCGACTCAATACGGAGGACGAGGACCCGATGGGCGTCGCCGTCAACAGCGACGGCAGCCTGCGATGGGTAGTCGACAGTAAAGGAGAAGTCTTCGTTTACAACGATCGAAATGCTCTGCTGGGTTCATGGGAAATTAAAGGCGTGGATAAGGTGGAAGGCATTACAGTCAACGGAAGCGATCTGCTCATCGTTGACAGTAGCAACGACCGAGTCTACCTGTTCGCCGGAGGTGCCGATCTCCGTTCAGGTAAAGCCCATCCTGCGTCCAGCTTTGCGTTGAATCGAGCGAATCGAAATGCCACAGACCTCGTCACTGACGGCAACCATATCTGGGTTGTGAACGATACTGCGGCCACGGACCAGGTTTTCCGCTACTCGATGACCGGTCAGCTTGAGGGCAGCTGGACGATCGATCCTGCGAACACAAAACCTACCGGAATCACGCTGGCACCAGGAATATCTGGTGACATCTGGATCGTTGATTCACGCACCGATCAGGCTTATGGGTACACCGGAGCCGCAGAACTGACTTCTGCTTCAGCAACGGCCGACATCTGGTTCGCTCTGAATTCCGCGGATCGAAACTCTCAAGGCATCGCTGCCGCAATTCCAGCGGCTCCCATAGCCGCGACGTCATTCCCCGTAGTGGTGACTCCCACTTCAAAAGCCACGGCAGACTCAATCTTCAACGACGCTTCTGAGCTGCCACCGACGCCTGCTGTCAGAACTCATATCGAAGACGATGATTCGCCAGAGAAGACTGAGTCGGACGAGACAGAAGATTCAGATTCGAAGGAGTCACGGTCCTCGGCGTCCAGGAGGGTGAGCAGTAAGCACTCACATATTGACCACATCGACGCGTTACTTCTCGACGACGCATTCGCCGCAGACGATCTGTTTCAGCTGCTCGGAAGGTGATTGAACCGGACGCACTTCGTCAGAAACTCAGGTCGGTCTCCGGCCTGAGTTTCTTTGGTTCATCCGGTAAGTCGGGGCTGTGAGTTGCAAAAGTCGGATATACCGAGTTCCACTGGGGTGGTTGCGACACCTTCCTCAGACCGGAGTCACCAGCATGTCCACAAGTTTGTTGTATCACGCGTTCGGCATCCGTGGCTACCAGTATCAGTCCACACGATATCACGCCGGTGGGATGACGATTCGGATTGCTCAGGCTCGCGAGTCGCTGTGCTGCCCTACCTGCGGGAGTCGGGAAGTTCGCATTGTGGAACGCTTTGAGCGTCGCTGGCGGGCGGTTCCGATTGGTTCGCGGGAAACCTGGATCGAGCTGAGCGTGCCCAAAGTGAAGTGCCAGACCTGCTTCGCCCGGCGGCGTGTCCGCGTGTCGTTTTCCGAGCCGCGTCGCCAGCACACCCGGGCCTTCGAACGCTATGTCGCCGAGTTGCTGCGGTTCATGACGCAGCAGGATGTGTCGCGTCACGAGCAGGCGTTGAACGTCGGTCAGCTTGTCGAACTGGTGTGAAAACTGAAGGGGACTGTTGGCAAATTGCGGCAGTCGGTCGCTGATTTGAAGCAGACGGTGCGTGACCAGCAAGAGACGATCGACGAGTTGCAGGTTGATAAGGATTGCCGATACTGCAAAGTGCAATACGCTGTGTCTGTAATTCAACGATTCGGGGAAATGGCGATGGGATCGGGGAAATCTTCACGAAAGTCTGGCGCGTCAGCCAGCCTGACGGTGCGGCTCGATGCGGACAGCAAAGCGGCTCTGACTCAGGCCGCCGAACTGCGGAAGATCAGTCTCAGTGATTACGTGCGGACGGTGACGGTGCCCCAGGCGAAGCGGGAAGTCGCCGAAGCCAGTCAGAACACGATTGCTTTGAGTCCTGACGAGCAACTGAGTTTCTGGAATGCGTTGAGCCAGCAACCGGCGCTGACGCCCGCTCAGCGGAATCTCGGGGCTGTCATGCGGGGCGAGGCTTGAATGGCTGACCGCGAATTGTCGCCGATTCGCTTTCCGGCTGACTTCCGGCTCGAAAGCCTGGAACGGTCACACGCTCGCAGCAAGTTCCGTTGCGGCGAGGCCGAAGTCGATGCCTGGCTGGCGTCGAAAGCGCTTCAGCATCTGAACAAGCGATTGAGCGCGTCAAAGGTTCAGGGCAGCGACTTCCGGACCATTTATCGTTTCGCGGGGCGGCGGTGGCGTATGCAGTCGATTCCCGATTAAACGACTCAACGATGGCCAGGCAAGTGACAGAACCACGAAAAATGCAAGTGTACCGAACGCCTGGGCAACGGCTTCATGGCTGGCTCTCGTTCGTTTCAGATATTGTTGCTGCTTTCGAAGAACTTCCGGGCCAGTCAGCAGGCAGAACAAAGTACAACCGAGGCTGTAAATGTCCACTCGGATATCGACGGTGCTGCTGTCTTCCCACTGCTCAGGAGCCATGTAGTCTGGAGTTCCCATCATCTGACCGGCCGCTGTGAGAGGTTCACCGTCGGAATCAACATCGCTTCTCAGCTTAGCCAGTCCCTGATCCAGAATTCGGACCGTTCCGCATTTGTCGAGCATCAGATTGGAGGGCTTCAGATCCCGGTGAGTGCGTCCCTTTTCATAGAGGGCATCTGGTAAGTCAGGCGATGTGGGCGAGGAGATTTTCGTTCTGATGCTGGGGTTTTGGTGGTCGGGTCAAA
>JABMPE010000304.1 GCA_013203845.1 Rhodopirellula sp.
AACGGGCTGCAAGAGAATCCAACTCTGCCAGATGACCCGTTCGATCGGAAAACCCTGTTCTGTAGTTTTCGAACAGCGTTACTCGCTTTATCCGATCGGATTGGTTCAGTTTTCAGATAAGAAAGCTGACAACAGAGCGAGAGTCTACCATCGACGTATTGAAAACGCCAGACGGCACCACTTCTTCAGGGGGCTCAAATTCAGGACGCTCAAGGTTCATTGTCCGCCGAATTTCGGGGAAATCGCTGAAATTCGATCTGTCAGTTCTTGCTGACGAAGCAGAGTAACTGACCATTTTCAAGAGAAACCAGAATTCGACCCGCTGCGTCGACAGCAATTCCCCCTTTGACGGCGGTGGCTGGCAGCTTCTCGATCCACAGATCGCTTCCGTCTTTGACGTTGATAGCGGCCAGGAAGCTCTCGTCAGGTTTTTCGTCGGGATGTCCCGCACCCAGCAACCGATCATCGGTGACGACAAAGCTGGTAAAGCGGCGATTCACGTTGTCCCGCCAGAGGTTTTTCGGAGCGGCGCTGTCTCGACCTCGCCTCCGCAGAAATTCTCGCGCGGCGTCTTTGACCATTCCCTGGGTTCCAGGTGGCAGCGGAGTCTGCAGCGACAGATTTCCGAACATGCTGCCTTCATAGCTGGCGTCGTGGCAGAGCGTGTTGCCATCTCCGCATTTGTATTCAAGCGACACGTACTTTCCGTAACTTGGATAGTACGGATAGAAAGCCGTGCGGAACTGCGAGCTGACGTCGGCACGCGGCTCGTTCAGGCACTCCAGCGTTTTGAGGTCGTATCGGGCTGTTTCATAGACGCCGCCGCCCAGGAACCGGAGTTCTCCATCAACGATCTGCAGGTTGCCCTGCATGCTGATTCCGCTATCAACCTGCTCGGACAGTTTTCCGGATGTGTCGTTCTTCGCTTTCAGCTTCCCTGTCACTGCGTCCAGACTGACGAGATAGGTACCGTCATAGTGAGTGATCCCGGCCGCGGCGTAGACGATTCCGTTTTCAACAACGACTCCACCGGCGACGGGCCATCGAGACAGCAGTCGATCGTAAACGCTGATCCAGCGGTCCTGCGGCGCGACGCGGAAGGTCCACTGCGGACGCCCCGTTTTCGCGGCAAAGGCGTAGACGCGACCGTCCGCGCATCCGACGAAGACTCGATCATTCGCAACCGATGGCGGATAGTAAACCGGGCCGGCGGTGTAGGCCTTCCAGACGGTCTTACCGTCTGCGTCGATTGCTCGCACTACGCCTGTCCGGTCCGCGATGAAGACCCGTCCTCCAGCGGCGACTGGAGCGGTGGGCAGTTCCGAATTGCAAATGCGGGTCTGCCATGCCAGCTTGATTCCGTCTGGCAGGTCGATCGAAGTCTTGTCTGATCTTTCGTTGTTGCCTCGCCACGTCGTCCAGTCCGCGTCTCCGATCGGCACGTCCGGCACACGTGACGGATCGCCAAAGACGGTCAACGCGTTGTCATAAGGGTTCTCGCCCGTCCTGTGCGAAGGCTCCGCTGATTCGCCGACCGGTCGCAGTCCAATGTTTCCGTAAAGCGAAAGCTGGCAGCCGCACATCCACGGTCCCCAGTAAAGGTGTCCGTTGGAAACCAGCACGCCGTCCTGACAGGGTGGCCTCATGGGAGCGATATGCGTGGCCTGGTTCGACTCGGTCATGACTCGAACCGTCCCGCCGCTGGCTCGAAAAAAGATGCTGTCGACGCAGCCTGTCGCACGAGTACACGCGCGACGAGCTGGAAAACTCGCCAGCACATTGCCAGTCTTATAGTCGAGTCTCATTCCATTGGTGTTTTGAGGTCCGGCGGCGTAAACGGCATCTTCCCGCAGGACGAGCTGCAGATTACCGACGGCGTTGGTCCATTTAAGTTTTCCATTCACTGCCGAAGCAACGACCATTTCCTTGCGCTGAGGGCCCGAGAAGAACAGCAGCTCATCCGAGCACTTCATGTAGCACGTCGTCGCGTATCCGGTGATGTAATGCTGAGCCTTTTCGTTGGGACCGATCGCCGCCAGTAGATCCTGATCCGTGTTTCGCCACAGGAGCTTGCCGGTCTTCGCATCCAGGCAGGCGAGAAAATGTTCCGGGCTGCAGACGTAAATGCGGTCGTTCTTCATGCAGACCGCCCGGGCATCCAGAAACTCTTTATCGCGATAGTGCCACAATTGCTTGCCGGTTTTTCGATCGAGCGCGACGAACGTGCGACCGTGTCCGAACGCCGTGCGAGGGTCCTTATAGTCGTGCCCTTTCCACATGCCCCACGGCCAGTGTCCGAGGCCTCGCTGAGCCGACCGCATCGTCTCCACTTTGATTTCCAGATTGCCCACCAGCGCAAACAGTACGTCGTCCTGCATCGCCATCCATTTCCAGGTCGGTCCGTCGCTGATGTCTTCGCCGATTCTTATCTCGCGAGTTGTTTCTCCCGTGCGGGCATCGATCACTTTGCACGATTCATGATCGCCCAGATACAACGAGTCATCCGTCGCGATCATCGTGTTGCGATGAATCATGAACCCTTCGGGCAGCGGACGTCGCCACAGAATCGTTCCGTTGTAGGCGTTTATGCAGAGCAGGGTGTTGAGCATCTCGTTCTGATTCGCCTTGTGAGCGATATGCCCCATCGCTTTGAAAATGCGACCACCGGCAATGACCGTCTGCTCGGGCATCGGACTGAATTTCGGATCGGCGATGAACTGCGTCTGAAACGCTCCCTTCACCAGTTGATCATTTGACTGCGGGTTGTTGTCCGGTCCGTGGTAAGGGTGACTCCAGTCGTCGATGCCTGCTGGAACCGGCTTCATGAGTCGGCGTTTGCCGATCATCGCGATCCCACGCGG
>JABMPE010000305.1 GCA_013203845.1 Rhodopirellula sp.
CGCCAGTACTGGTTTGTAGCCGGCGCAGTTCTTCCTGGATGCGGTGTCGTAGGGAAATTCGTGCCAGGTGATTCCGTCGAGACTGACTTCCACTTTACCAAGTTCAAAAAAGCCGAAGTCCGGATCATTACCCGGTGCCGCCAGGAACGGATTTTCAAAAACGATCAGGTCCGGCCCTTCGCCGTCGAAGACTTCGTTGTCGACGAACTCCAGCGTGATGCTTCCGTCTTTGCCCAGCGAAAAAACGTCCTGTCCCGCTTTCAGCTTGCCGCCGCCTTGCGGAGGCCCCAGCACGATGTCGGGCAACTTGTCTTCACCTTTCCCGCCCCCAGATCCGATGTGGTAAGAAACGACTCGATCAACAAATGGCGTTGGCTTTTTCGGTTTGGCCTCGTCATCAGCATGCGTCAGCCATCCGCTGCTCATCAGCAACGCCAGCGTCGTTCCGAAAAATATCATCGAGCACTTATTCAACGGGGCATTCCTTCAACCTGATCCTGCATGGTGGAGATTCGACGTCACTCCTGGTATCACATCGAGCGGCTATCACATCGAGCGGCTTTGTGGCAGCCATTCGACGACCAGCGAATCTTAAGGCTCGATTATGACGACGACTCGCTCCGATTCACAGCGGCCTCTGGCTGGACAGGTGGCTGTCATCACGGGTGGAGGCAGGGGCATCGGTCGAGCCATCGCGATCGCGTATGCAGAAGCCGGAGCGCACCTCTGCGTGACAGCTCGCACGTCATCAGAAATCGATCAGGTAGCCGCCGAAATCAATCAGGCAGGCGGACGAGCAATTGCCGTTGTGTGCGACGTATCTAACCGGGCGTCGGTCGAAGCGATGATTGATCGGACCGTCAGCGAATTCAGTCGCCTGGATCTTCTCGTAAATAACGCTGGCGGAGGCCTCGAACGAACGCTGGTTGGAGAAGACGATCCCAATGTCTGGCAAAATGTCATTGAGATCAACCTGCTGGGAACCTATTTCTGCACACGCGCTGCGTTGCCTCATCTCAAAGCGGACGGTGGCGGAAAGATCATTAACGTCGGCTCGGGAATGGGCCATCAGCCGCGCGCGAAGAACAGTTCGTATAACGTTGCCAAGGCGGGCGTGTGGATGCTGACTCGCTGTCTCTCGATGGAGTTGTGGGAAGCTGGCGTGACCGTCAACGAGTTGATTCCCGGCCCCGTCTACACCGAACTGACAGCCGACATCTTTCCCAGAGATCAGGCTCATCCTGGGATCTCCAGCGAGTGGGTCAAAGATCCAGTGGATGTCGTTCCGATGGCTGTAATGTTGGCTATGCAGTCTGCCAAAGGTCCCACAGGCCAGTCCTTCAGTCTCGCTCGCCGCCCGCTGTAATGTCTGGTCGAGACGTGCGCTGACGATGGATTTCATAGAGCACGATGCCGGTCGACACCGCAGCATTCAGCGATTCAAAACCGGTTGCCTGCGGAATCGTCACCAGCTCGTCGCAGCGTTTCTGCAGGTCCTCGCTGACCCCTTCGCCTTCATTTCCGATGACAACGGCCAGTGGCACTGTGCCGTCCAGCTGGTCGATTCGAAGTTCCGCATGTGGCGATGTGGCGACGGTTCGGACGCCCGAGGATTTCAACCGGTCAATCGTATCGCACAGATTTTCTGTCTGGGCGATTCTGAGTCGATTGACCGCCCCGGCAGAACTGCGAGCGACCTGGCTGTTAACGTCAGCCTGTCCGGCTTCCGCAACAAACACACCATCGACACCAAAAACGCCGGCGCTGCGACACACCGCTCCGAAGTTGAACGGATCCTGCAGCCTGTCGAGAACCAGAAACAATCCAGGCCGACTGGCTCGCTTGATAACTGACTCAACATCAAAGTAAGGAAACGGCGGCATGCGAGCAATGACGCCCTGATGATCTCTCGTGTTACATAGCTGCGTGATTCTTTCGTGTGGAACAACTTCAAACGAAACCTGAAGTGCCGACGCCGAATCAATCATCGGTCGGGCGACTTCCTCCGTAAGCTGATCTGAAAAAATCAGCTCGTGCGGCAACCAGCGTCCAGCTTCCAGCGCTTCGACAATTGCATTGCGACCGTACAGCCACGACTTCTGATGGTTACCCATCATGGCTTTATTCGATCGCTGTTTTTTTCGACGTTGACCGACCATGCGAATTGAACAACCGAAGTCTGAAAGAATAACGTGAAAGGGGATCATCGAATCGAAGCAGTCGGTTCTTTATCTGAAAAGCTTCCAGATCGGCTACCGGTTCGGGCCGATTGTTCGAATCAATGGTTCCCGGCTTCCTTCGAGTAGACGTACCTGGATGGGCCCGTTGGAGTTGGCGACCGCCTTCAGAAATTCCACCGGCGATTCCACTTCGACTCCATGAACCTCAGTCAGCAGGTCGCCTTCACGGAGACCGGCAATCTCGGTCGGGCTGCCAGGCTCCACTCGGTCCACCACGACGGCTCGCGGGTATGGACGATCGAAATCGAAGTGCCGAGTGCGTGATGTCGGCCAGTCGACCTTCAGCCCGCGCCAGAGCGGGTAACGATCATTCGATACGATGATCTGATCAACGTGCCGGCGCGGCCATTTGGCCAGCGGAACGGGAACGATTTTTTCGCTGCCGTTGCTCGCTCGAATAATTCGCAGCCGAGCCGTTGACCCCGGAGCCAGCAAGCCGACTTCTCTGAGAATGTCCGTTGGCTCAAACATTGGAACGCCATTGACGGCCAGCACGATATCGTTGGGACGGAGCCCTTTTCGAAAAGCAGGCGAATCTGGAACCACCTGCCGGATGGCTACGCCGCGCGTCTCACGCGTTACGCTGCCGAATGTCGCCCGTGCCTCGCGGGGCACTCCTGGAACAATACCCAGGAACCCGTACTCGATTTCGTATCCGCGCAGCAGGTCTTCAACGATTCTCCGCATCGACGAATTCAACGGAATCGCATATCCCACCGAAGTCTCATAGCCTTCCAGCGCGGCCAGCGACGTCGTGATTCCGATGAGGTGCCCATCCCGGTTGAGCAAGGCACCACCGCTGGTGCCGGGGCCGAGCCGAGTATCCACGTGCAGCAAAGTACCGAACTGATGAATGGTTTCCCGTTCGGAAGTTGTTTCCATAAACGGAAACCTCGACATATTGCTGATCATCCCCAGGCTGACGCTGGGCGATCCGTCACGGGCAATTGCATAAGGATTTCCCAGCGAGATCACAAACTGCCCTTTGCGGATTGTTGAGTCATCAGGAAAGTGGATGACCGGAATATCCGCCGGCGCGGATTCGATGTCGGAAGGATCAAATGCCAGCACTGCCAGGTCGCTGCGAGGGTCCGCCGCGTAAATCGTCGCCCAGGCTGCCTGAGTTCGACTGAAGCGAACAGCAATTCGACTTTCCGATCGGATGATGCCGTCATTCCGAAACGGCTGACCGCCGCGAACCACGTGATAGTTCGTCAGAATCAGCCGCAGCCGCGGATTGTCCGGAGACGCCATCAGAATTCCTGTACCGGGATTCTTCGGGACATACCCGGGGGCGAGCGGGTCGTTCAGTTGAAGGTCCGGTTGGAGTCCAAAAGGAGCCCGGGCCGGTTGTCGATCAAGCGGCTCCGGAGCAATGGGAATCCGAGCAATGGCGACGATCGAATGCTCGGCTTTCTCGACGACGTCCTCAATGGACTTTTCAATCGCCGCGAAGATGTCGGCAGAGCTTTGAGCATTCACGTCTCGCGACGACAGAACAACGATCGCAAGGGCGACGACGATGAAACACAGACACCGGCAGCCCCGCACAGGCAGATGCAGAAATGCTGTCCGGGTAAATGCCACGAGTGATTCTCCCGCAATCGAAAACTGGACAGGCGAGTGTCAAAGCTGTTTCTCTCAACAACAACGGGCCGGCGCGGGAGCAGATTACTCTCCGTGCCGGCCCGTAACTTTTACCCGTTATCAGAAGCCGAATCGACCCTCTTCTGGAACAGAAGGTCAAACCCGTATTACTCCTCTGCTTCCTGTGCCGGTTCTTCGGCTGGATTCAGCAGGTCTTCGTGACCTCTTGCCACCAGAACTTTGGCCTTGATCTCTGAGGTGATCTCAGGATTCTCTTCCAGAAAGAGGCGAGCCTTGTCGCGGCCCTGCCCAAGTCGGGTCTCGCCGTAGCTGAACCAGGCACCACTCTTCTGGACAATGCGATCTTCCACGCCCATGTCGATCAGGTCGCCTTCCAGGCTGATACCACGCCGGCTGAGCATGTCGAACTCGGCGACTCTGAACGGTGGAGCGACCTTGTTCTTGACGATCTTTGCCTTCATCCGAATGCCGACCGCGTCTTCGCCCTCTTTCAGCGTGGCGATTCGCCGGACATCGACTCGTGCGGAGCTGTAGAACTTCAAAGCGCGACCGCCAGGAGTCGTCTCCGGGCTGCCGAACATCACGCCAATCTTCTCGCGAATCTGATTAATAAAGATCACGGTCGTCCGGGACTTCGCGATGGCTCCGGTGAGCTTTCGCATGGCCTGGCTCATCACGCGAGCCTGCAGGCCGACGTGCGTGTCGCCGATTTCGCCATCCAGTTCCGCCTTGGGAACCAGAGCCGCGACTGAGTCCACCACGATAATGTCGACCGCGTTCGACTTGATCAGCATTTCGGCAATCGCCAGCGCTTCTTCACCGTACGACGGCTGGCTGACCAGCAGGTCTTCGAGATTCACGCCCAGCCGCTTGGCCCATGACGGATCAAGCGCGTGTTCGGCGTCGATAAAGGCCGCGATTCCGCCAGCCTTCTGAGCATTCGCGATGGCATGCAAAGCAAGTGTCGTTTTGCCGCTCGATTCCGGTCCGAAGAGTTCGATGATTCGACCACGCGGCCAGCCATAACCGCCCAGGGCCAGATCGAGCGATAAGGCGCCGGTCGCGATTCCCGAAATCGCCTGCGACCGATCGTCGGAGAGCCGCATGATCGAGCCCTGACCAAATGCCTTCTCGATCAGTCCCAGCGTATTGGTCAGGTTTACCGGACCCTCTGGCTCTGTCGGCTGCTTCTTGCGCGACGACGTTTTGAATGCCATGCGTCAAATTCCTTCCATTCTGTCTGCAAATAAAAATGCGTCTGAGCGGGGCTGTGCCGCCACAACCAAAGTGAATCCGTAGTCCTCACCAAATCCTGCGAAATGGACGCAGAAAGGCTTCAGCCAATCCTGCCAACTCTTATCGACGCTCACAAGATCGATGCAAACTCATAATTCAGCGTTTTCGGCCAGGTGGGACAACAGCGTGTCCCACCTGGCTGAAGCGTGACCCCATAGCCGACAATGTGTCGAGTGAGGCACTGCGTATACTTTCCGAGAACGTTTGTTCCACGGACTCTAAACCAGAGCCCTTTCTTCGAAAAGGGTTAGCTTCGAAAAACGGATAATTCAGAGCGTCCGCCTGGGAGCATTTCTGTTTTGAGTTTTCTCACGGTTGCAGAAAGCTTACGGTCAGCCGAAGTCGCATGACCATCTGCAACGACTCGATCTGTATTCGTGGATTACTCAATCGTCAACGCTGCGAAGGATTTGCCATGCCCACCATCACCAGCCAGTCCCTGCGAAGTATCCTGACGTTCCAGGCAATCGCAGTCTTACTCACGATCAGCACACTCGCCACATCGACATCAACAGCGAGCGCAGCGGATTCAAATGGAAAGCACAACGTCACGAAGAAGCCGAACATCGTCTTTTTCTTCATCGACGACCTGGGCTGGACGGACGTCGGATTCATGGGCAGCGACAATCATGAAACGCCAAACATCGACCGTCTCGCCGCTGAAGGTCTTGTGTTTACCGACGCTTATGCCTGTGCGCCCAACTGTGCTCCCAGCCGAGCCTGTCTGATGTCCGGACAGTACACGCCTCGGCACGGAATCTTCACCGTGGGAGATCCCAAACGCGGCAACCACGCACAGCGAAAGCTTGAACCGGCTCCAAATAAAACGGTGCTCGACGACGAATTCGTCACGATTGCCGAATCGCTGCATACGAACGGTTACGTTAGCGCGTCGATGGGCAAGTGGCACCTGGGAGCAGACCCGACCACACAAGGCTTCGACATCAACATCGCTGGCAAAGAATGGGGCAGCCCCAGCGGCGGCGGCTACCACAGCCCGTACAACTATCCAAATCTCGTCAACAAGGAACCCGGCGAGTACCTCACTGATCGGCTGACTGCCGAAGCCTGTCAGTTCATCGAAGAAAATCAGGACGGTCCGTTCTTTCTCTATCTGACACATTACGCAGTCCACACTCCGATTCAGGGACGGGCGGACCTCGTTAAGAAGTACAAGGCAAAGCCGACGCCGAAGCATCACAAGAACGCGGCGTACGCAGCGATGGTCGAAAGCGTCGACCACAGCGTCCGCGATGTGTTAGCAAAACTGGATGACCTCAAACTGGCCGACGAAACAATCGTGCTGTTCTTCTCGGACAACGGAGGCTTTCTGGGGGCGACCTCGAATCACCCATTGCGAGGCGGCAAAGGCATGCTCTACGAAGGCGGAATCCGCGAGCCGATGATCGTCCGCTGGCCCGGCGTTACGAAACCGGGAACGAAATGTCAGGAACCCGTAATCGGCGTCGACTTCTATCCGACATTGCTCGAAGTCACCGGCACGAAGCGACCGAACGACTACACGCTCGACGGTGTCAGCTTCGCTCCGCTGTTAAGTGCTCCAGAAAGTTCACTGGACCGCCCCGCCCTGTTCTGGCACTTCCCGTGTTACCTGCAGGGTTCCGGAGACCCGAACGGCGGCCCGTTCCGAACAACTCCCGCCGGAGCGATCCGCATGGGCAGGTGGAAACTGATCGAGTGGTTCGAAACCGGTCGTCAGGAACTTTACAACCTGCACGATGACATCAGCGAGAAACACGATCTTTCCAGGTCACACGATGACAAACGCAAAGAACTCCACGACGCCATGCTCGCCTGGCGCAAGAAGGTCAATGCCCCGGTTCCCGCAACGCCCAACCCGCAATACGAACCGAAAGCCAAATCAGGCAGCGGCAACGGCAAACGCGGCAGGAAAAAATAACGCGTTGTCTGGCTAACCGTTCGCAAGTTCCTGCCAGAGATACGCGCTGGCGACGGTGCCTCGGTGGAAATCTTCAACGTTGAAGTGTTCGTCTGGACTGTGCAGGTTGTCGCTGTTCTGGCCCCAGCCAAGCAGCAGCGTGTCGACTCCCAGGAGCTCTTTGAAACTGCCCACGACCGGGATCGACCCGCCCTCGCGAACCATCACCGGTACCTTGCCGAATGACTTTTCGATTGCGGACTTCGCAGCGGCCATGTAAGGACTGTTGAGGTCCGCCACACTGGCGGGCGCTCCATGTTGCGATGTGAATTCGAACCTCAATCCCGACGGCAGATTGTCGATCAGAAACTGCTTCAATGCTGTGGTCAGTTGGTGGGGATCCTGATCAGGCACCAGGCGGCATGTGATTTTGGCCGTCGCTTTCGACGGCACGATTGTCTTCGGACCTTCTCCGGAATACCCGCCGAAAATGCCGTTGATATCGCACGTCGGTCGTGCCCAGCGGCGTTCGTTCGACGAGAAGCCGGCTTCGCCCCACGGTGCATCGGTGCCCAGGTCAGCCAGCCATTCCGATTCGTTAAACGGCAATTCCGCAAACTGGGCTCGCTCTTCTTCCGTCAGCGCGATGACCGCATCGTAGAAACCGGGAACCTGAACGCGTCCCTGATCATCGTGCAATTTGCTCATCAGTCGGCAAAGTGCGTTGATCGGATTGATGACCGCACCACCGAACGAGCCGCTGTGAAGGTCACGATTCGGGCCGATCACCGTCACTTCGCAGGCGAGGATTCCTCGTAAGCCGTAAGTGATGGCCGGGATGCCCGGCGCGTATTGAGAAGAGTCGCTGACGACGGCCACGTCGCACGCGAGTTTCTCTTTGTTCTGTTCCAGAAAGTTGTCAAGGTTCGCGCTGCCGACTTCTTCTTCACCCTCGATGACGAACTTCACGTTGACCGGCAGCGAACCATGAACCTTCAGCCACGCTGCAACCGACAGTACGTGAGTCCAGCACTGCCCTTTGTCGTCGGTCGCTCCACGAGCCCAGATGCAACCATCGCGGACGTCCGGTTCGAACGCGGGCGTCGTCCACAAGTCCAACGGGTCCGGCGGCTGCACATCGTAATGCCCATAGATCAGTGCCGTCGGAGCACCTTCAGCCTGCAACCATTCGGCATAGATTATCGGGTGGCCGGGCGTGGCGACCGTCTCGACACTCAGGCCTGCCTCTTCCAGAGCGTTGTGAACGAAGGCGGCTCCCTTGAGCATGTCCGCCGCAAATGCCGAGTCGGCACTGACAGTGGGAATTCGCAACAGCTCTTTCAGTTGATCCAGCGCCGCGTTCTGATTTTTTGCCAGGTAGTCAATCACGTCCTGCATTTGGTCAATCCTGTGGTGGTGCCGAATCCTGCGGCGAGTCTGAATAATCAAAATGAATCACGGTCTTCGCGTATGTGACTGAGGCCTGTTTCTGCTCGGCGTCTCCCGCACTGCGATAGTTCAGAACAACGTCGTCGTTCTCTTTACCTTCGGTGGCGAAGAGCGTGTTGCCTGTCCTGGTGTCAAGAATTCTGATCGGGTGCGTTCGGCCTGACTGTCCGAATTGACCATTGGGTCGCTCCGGACTTGACCAGCACGCCAGCACGACAAACGGCAACTGCGACGGCTGTCCGGCGGCGAAGTACTGGGGTTCCACGTTCACGGTCCAAAGGAGTTTGCCGGTGCGGCGGTTGATTCCGTAGGCCGGGCCTTCGACTTTGTCCTGTCTTGATCCCTGCAGGTTGAGCGGTCCGATTCTCGATTGAATTCCTCGCTGCGGAGTGGCCGAAAACAACACGTACTCGGTCGGCGTTTCGTGCAGGAAGAACCTGCCCGGAATCAGCTGCTTGTCGACCTGCACATCGAAGACGGCTGCTCCAGTCGATTGTTCTCGAACGAGTATGCGACCCTCCGGATGGAACTCGACCAGTCGATCTTCTTCAATGGGAAGGATCGACGCATAGTTGGGAAATTCGTGTTCCCACCTCGGTTGTCCGGTCCGCATGTTGAACCGGCTGATGACGTGAGTTGTGCCGCGATTCTGGCGGACAATGGGATCTGGTCCGCTGGTTGCCAGAAGAATGGCCAGTGGGATATCGAAATGTTCTTTAATCAGCCGGCCATTTCGGATATCGAACAACTGGCAATGCGCACTTCGCAGATGCGCGACCGACAGAACAAGCTCATCACCAAAAATTAAAGCGTCTTCCGGAATGTGATCCCTGGTCCAGATCGTCTCTCCGGAAGTGGCGCTGACCACTCGGAGCGTCGAACCGGTTCGATAAACAAGGCTGTGCGAGTTCAGAAAATCGAGCGAGCCGATTGATGTGTTTCCCGAAATCAGGACACTGCTGCCGAGCAGGTGCGTCTGTCGCATCTGCAGAAAACCTTCAGCATCGCGGCTGACGAATGAACGCTTCCAGAGCCGACGCGGCGGCGACTGTCGAAGGTCAAATACCGAGAACTCCGTCCCGGTGGACACCGCCAGCAAGTGGCCGCTGCTGAAAATCCGACTGCTGCCGTGCCGGCTTGTCGTCAGCAGCGGGTCACTTCCCAGGTCCTCGTCTGAAAGTGTCCAGAGTGGATTGCCTGTCGGAGACAGCGCGGTCAGGCCGTTCAGTGTCAGCTCGAATTCCCACCCTTGAATGACAGGACTGCGTCTGCCGGATACGTCAACGAGAATCCGGCGATCGGCATTCAGGCCGTGGCTTGCCGTCGTCACTTTCGGCGAGACGTCTGGCCAGACGGCCGCGTCTGCAGATTTGGCACGCCGGCTTTTCCCATCTTCGGAAAATCGGGCATCCGGGTGTAAGGACAGAACTGCCAGCAGCGAGTCAATCTCCAGCGCATCGTTCTTTGAATCAAGCCTACCGGCAAGAGCGACCGCTGCCTCAGCGAAGTCGTTGTGCCAGGAAAAAAGCGACAGCCAGTTACGTAACTCAGCAGGATCCTTTGAGGACATTGCCTTGTTGAACCGCTCGCGAATTCGCAAATCCATTTCCTTCACGGCGTCTGCCGCTGCCGAGTCGGACGATGTGGTTCCCGCTTTCCCGTACACGGACTGAAGTTGAGCGGCGACCCAGGGCTTCGATGAAACGGAAAGTGGATCCGCGTGGATGACAAACTCCCTGCCGGTCGCAGGATCAATTCGCGGCGATTCCAGAAGAAGATCGAAGGCAGCGGTAAAGTTGCCGTCTGTCATCAGACGCTCACTGCGGACGGCGTCGATCGCATTTCGTTGTCTGGCATCCAGCGGGGCTGTGCTGAGAACCTGCTGCGTCGCGTTGTTCAGTTTCTGCCCGTGCCGTAACTGTTCAAGAGCCTGCTCGATCAACAGATTCAGCGCTGACGTCGAGTTCTTGTCCAGCACGGCCATCTGCAGATCGCTCAGCCCTTCCTGAAGTCTGCCCTCGTGCAATCTGATTCGTGCGCGGCTTTCCAGCACGCCGGAGTCGCCAGGTTTCTGCTCAAGTTGCCTGGCGAGTTGCGACTCGACAGAGGACAACGATTCCAGGGCGATCACCGAATCGAAACGCTGGGTGACGAGGCTTCCTTCGTGGGCGACGAGATTTCCCAGAGGCAGACCGTCCGGAGACTTCGACTCAGCCAGCAACCTGCCAGCACTCAGGTCGATCGTGACCAGCTTCCCGTTCTGCTCTGGTGAAGAATCTGTCAGGACGTCGCCTGCGGACGAATTCTCTGTTGCGGTGGGTTCTGAAGCCGCAGTCGCCACGGGAAGGTGAAACAGCGATCCAACCCGCAAACCTCGACCGGTTGGCACTCGCTGATTCAATCGGACGGTCCAGTTGAGTGCTCCGTCATTTACACTGAGCGATCGCACGGCTGAATCATCCACGACGATAATCTGGTCATCAAAAGCCGCTCCGACAAACAGACCGCGACCGCGAGGCTGTGTCCACAGGGTGTCGCCAGAGATGGCGTCAAGACAAATCAACTCCTGCGAATCAAGCGGCGACATGATAATCCGCCCTGAACGAAGAATGGTTGAATCGTGACGCCAGCGATCGGGTGAATCGAGATTGATCGTGCTGATCGGAACTGGTCCTCGGAACATCCCTCGAGCAACCGCTCTGGCCGTCATGAGTGTGCGGTAACTGCTGGTCCAGGCGAGACGCTGCTGCTGAGGATCAAAAGCGACGACCAGCCCCGACATCGTCGGGCAGATAATCATTCCCTCAGCGCAACAGGGACTGATTCCGCCGACTCGTCTGAGGCCTTCCAGATCGATTGCCACATTGGCTGTCCCAATGGGTTGGACCCACTTGATTTTTCCGGTAGCCGGTTCAAGACAGAAGAGGCGAACCCATGTTGACTGTTCTCCGATGACGTAAGCGGAATCATCGATCACCGTTGGAACGCCGAGAAAAAACATTCCCGCAGCAGGCAGCTCATGTTCTCCTTCGGGACCACCAATCTGCCATCGCAGAATGCCACTGTTCAGATCGAATGCGCACAGTCGGTTCCAGCTGCGCGGCGCGGCCTGTCGAAGTCCCGGCTGCCGGTACGAGGTGGCCTTCGCCGTTACGCCGCCATCTTCGAGCGCGAACAGTGTCCTGCCGTCGGTACTGAGCGTTCCTGCCGTTTGGTCCAGCCGGGTTCGAGAATAAATGACAGCGGATTGACGCTGATTCAAGGGGTTCAAAATATCATTTGATTCCGTCGGGACGTTGACAGATCGGCTGGCCTGCCTCAGATTAAACTGCTCAGCAAAGGCCGCATCGGTAAGAAGCGATTCCCACTGCAGCTGCCCGGTTTTCAGATCGACGGAGCGGATTCGATTCAGCGTTCGGAATACGGCCTGACCATTCGTGACGATCGGTTCACACGCAGGCATCGCCAGCGATTTCTGGCGTTGATCACGCCTGGCAAGATGTGCCAGTCCCACCTCAACGAGTGCCGCCGTTTCTGATTCGGACTCTGGGTAAGGGTCTTCAGCATTGATGTCTTCGTCGTCGAATCGTCGTTGAAACTTCGCGCGATCTTCAGCGCTGATCGAAACGTTGAAGCCTGATGTCAACGACTTCCAGAGCACTCGCGAGTCCGGGCTGAATGCCGGCGTCGATGCCTGAGGCAACAGCCCGGCTGCGTAGAACCGACGGTCGTTCCCTGAGTCGATTTCGGGTGGAGACACCGGCAACGGATTGTTCCGAAGCCACTCGGAAACGTGAGAGACATCGGGCACCAGCTCTTCTGGAACAGCCGCGGCAATCGCGGGACGCTTACTTAACCACAAGGCCAGCTCAATGATGGTAAGGCGTGCCTGTTGAGGACGACCAAGGTTGCTCCAGGCGACCGCGGTTCGAATCGAAAGTAAAGGTTCTCGACTTTCGCGAGCGGTCTCGGATGTCAACAGTCGATGAAACTGTCGCAGCGCGGCCAGTGGGTGATTCTGATCAAGATACCGATTCCCCAGCAGATCAATCGCGTTGTAACAGGCAGGCGTGTGGGCGTCCTGGCTCGCGATTCTGTTGATGGTTTTCCAGTCGTCGTCGCGAGCGGCGACGGCAAATTCAACTTCCGCTCGCTCTGAGACCAGACGCAACCACGCGTCTCGGCCAACTGGCGGCAGGTCCGCAATAATCTCCTCCGTGACTCCCTTCAGGCTTCGCAGAACCTTCAGCGGACGACCGAGGGTCGGATGAGGAGCTGGTGGCACGCTTCCGGCAAGGCTTTGCTCATCAGGAGTGACCAGCGTGTCCTGGCTTGAGGCCAGAATTCCAACATGCACCTTCTCCAGTACATCGGTCCAATTCAAATCTTCCGGCCAGGGCCCGCGAGCCACGTCCTGAAACCGAGTCAGTCGCATCACTAACTCGCGGTCCGTGGCGTACCCCGGCGGAGAAACCCAGCGAAATTCGGCGACACGGGACAATGGTTTGGCCGTGGTAATCGGTACGGCAATTCCTTCAGGTTCGACGAGTGGTTTCGGATTCGGTGCTGACCGAGGTTCCGCCTGTGGCTGATCGTCCTGTGCCTGATCGTTCTGCGCATTGACCAGCGGCGGCCCGGCCCACAGCAGGCAGAACGCGCAGCAGGTCAGCAGGTAATTTCTCAGGACCGGGATCCGTCCGATCGAAAACATGAAACGCTCCAGCGCA
Organism: Rhodopirellula sp.; assembly: GCA_013203845.1. GTDB lineage: Bacteria > Planctomycetota > Planctomycetia > Planctomycetales > Planctomycetaceae > JABMPE01. Next base: position 13,221 of record JABMPE010000305.1, read on the forward strand.
AAGGCTGAGTGGCGAGAACGGGAAAATAAGGTCCGACAGAGGCCTCGGATTCCGTGCCGGGCTGATCCGAGTTTCGCCGAACAGACGAAAGCGTCAAGGGCGAGCACTCGCGAGTCAAGAGCGCGGCACCCAGCCGTGAGAAGCGAAGGGGAGTTCAGCAGCGTAAGAAGTCTGCCGGCAGGGGGAAGCCTTTACCAGCGCTGGCGGAAGTCGGCGATCAGGACACGCGAGCTGGATTGCCACTCGGCGGTCTTTTTCGGACTGTTGAAATGCCCGTCGACAACGGACATCAGATCTTTCAGGACGTCGGCAAAGTCCAGACCGATCTGACGATACGCCTGAATTCGATGGTCGGTGTGCGACGACTCCACGCGAAACAGATGCGCCCAGAACGTTCGTCCGATGATTCGCTGAAACTCCCGCATCGAGTCCCGCAGTTCGCAGATCTTTGTCAGGTCACTGGCGACGGCTTTGTCTCCGAATCGAACCGTCACAAATTCGAGCAGTTCAACGAGCAATTCTTTGCCCGCTTCGATCGCCCCTCGGGTGTCGTCCTGAGATGACCTGGCCGCGATTTTCTCAAGCAGTAACTGCATCCGGCTCAGCAGCAGCAGGCCATCGTGCTCCAGACGCTGATCGCGGACCACGGGATCAGCCGATCGAAAGCCATCAAGTTGTTCGCCGAATCTCTGAAGATCCATCAGAAAGGTTTCAACTTCTGAGGGCCGCCTTAGCCGCTCGGCCCGATGTTTGAAATTCCAGGAATGTCGGTTTTCGACGAACACAACCGGAGACTCGCCGGTCGATGGCGAAGGTTGAGTTTTCCGGACGGTCTTACGTCACCTGCACAAGCTGCTGCTCGACCGCTTCGATGAGCACTTCCGGCGTGAACGGCTTGGCGATGCTGCCAGCACAACCCACCAGCCGACCTCGCAGGCGATCGAACATTCCATCTTTACCCGTCAGCATCAGAACGGGGATATTGCGTGTTGTTTCGTGCTTCTTCACCAGCTTGCACAACTGATAGCCGTCCAGACGCGGCATGTTGACATCCATCAGGATCAATGATGGATTGTGACCAGCAATTTCTTTAATGGCGGCCACGCCGTCGAACGCCGACACGACTTTGTATCCTCGCTTTTCCAGCGTGATCGACACGAGTTTTCTCACAGTCGGACTGTCATCGACGACCAGAACCGTCTTCTGGCCAAACGGTTTGGCGGTCGCAGAACTGTTCGTCGGAAACGGTGCGCCGGGTCGATCGGCAACCAGGAATGGACTCGTGCCTGAATCGGAAACAGCTGTCGACGAATGCGGCGCGGCATCAGCCTGCGAAGCTTTCACCGGATTGTCCTCGGTTGAAGTCGGCTCAACGGAAGACGGTACAATGGCTGCCGTGTAGAGTGGGGCTTGAGCGACGGACGCTGCTGACAACGCGGACTTCTCGATCGCGGCTGTCTGCCAGACATCACTGGGCGTGATGCGAGGTGCCGCCGCCTGAGAGGCGACTTCCGAAGGAGGAGAATCGACCGGGCTTTCCTTTGTGATTGTCTGAGTTGGTTCCGTGATTTCCGCGGACGCCGGCTCACCTTCAACGACGTCGTTTGAATACTGAGCAACCGGCGGTGCCGTTATTGGATGCTGTACCGCCGGATTGTTTGCACGACGCGTCAGTTCTGGTTCCGGATCCGATGCGCCGTCGACGCTGAACCAGTCTGACTGAGCCTTGCGCCACACCGGCGTGTGAGGCTCTTCAACCGCGACCTGCGCCAACCATTGATCACTGACGTGTGGCGTCTGATTCCGTCGATTGTGGAGCGGCGGCGATTCTGCGTAAGCAGGCTCAGCCGGTTCCAGGGCCACGTCCTCTTCGGTGGCAAACACGAAATCATCCTCGGACTCATCGAGATTGTCCTGCGGTGATTTTTCCACGGAAGCGGCACCTGCTTCGTCGGTCATCTCGACGGCGCTCTCGTCGGTGATCTGCCAGAGTTCATTTGCTGACTGCAGCAACTCTGCCTCAATATCAATTGCTGGTGCGACTTCCGATTGCTGAGATTCGCCGACTTCCGCTTGAGCAGAGACGTCTCGATCAGGGACGTCGATTTCCGGCCTGACGTCGTCCAAGGCCGACAAGTCCTCCTCGTTTTCTGTTTCGGTGGCAGTGTCGGCATCCGTTGGATCCGTTTCCTGCAGTGAATCCACAGAAACATCGTCGGTCGACTCTGCCGGTTCCGGCGTTGCGTCAGCGACTGCTGGTTCCGCCGCGTCTTCCTGCTGAAGTGAATCAACGACGGCCGCCACGTCTTCTACAGCTTCGACCGGATCCAGTATGGAAAGGCCGACTGCGACAGCTTCCGGGGCGATTTCGTCGTCAGTTTCCGCCACCGCTTCCCAGGGATCTTCGAGCAAATCTTCCAGCTGAAAATTTGCGAGAGCCCGTGTGAATTCGATTCCGGCGTCGGCCATCTTCTCGAATCGCTGGTCGGAACGTGCCAGTTCCAGACATTGTGCAGCGCTGGCCGGAGAATCGGCCAGCCAGCCCATCCACAGCCAGACGGCAGGGTCGCCGGGAGCCTCTTCAGCGGCTTTCTGCAACTGAATTTTTGCGACGGCAGGGTTACCTGCCTTTGCGGTAGCAACGGCGTGCCGGATCCACTGCTGATGTGGCGTTAATGTTTCGGACATCAAACTGAGCCCCTGAAGTCTTCTGCTTTTCTGATTCTTTGCTGAGGATGAGCCCGCCATTGCTGGCCGCGAGCAGCGTGACGCTGCCGTCGTGCGTGCAAGCACCACCTGGCTACGTGAGAAACCTAGTCCACTCCCTGGTCCTCGCCCGGCGATTTTCTGTCAGCCCGTTGCGACCGAACTGAGACCGTCGAGGGAAACGCGGACGTCAACGACAGCTCCGTATGTAACGGTTCAAGCGACGGTACCGGCGGAGCGTGCACGACGGGAACATCCGGCAAAGTCGAAGCCGCCCCACTCAATCAGATTCCGCAGGCAAAGATCACACTGGCGTGACCGGTTCCTCAAAGCCTTCCGGCTCAATCTGGATCGTGACGTGGTCGATCGAAAACTGCCTGATGACGACATCACGCACGCATTGCAGCAGGTTGTTATGAGGCTGGGAGCCGTCAGAAACGATGTGGCACGACATCGAATCCATTCCGCTGGTGATGGTCCAGACGTGAAGGTCATGAACCTCGATGACGCCGGGAGTTTCAACCAGCGCCGCTTCAAGCTTCGGGACGTCGATGCTCGGCGGCGCCGCCTGCATCAGTACCCACACTGAATCCGAAAGCAGTCGCCAGGCGGAAACGACGACCAGCAACGAGATCACTGCCGAGATAATCGGGTCGGCGATGTACCATCCGAAATTCTGAATCAACAGTCCCGCGACAATTGCCGCGACACTTCCCAGTGTGTCCGACATGACGTGCAACCATGCGCCGCGAACATTCAGACTGTGATCCTTGCCGCCGTGCAGCACCGCGAGGCCGAACAGGTTGACGACCAGTCCGCCGACAGCGATCCACATCATCAGCCCGCCCTGCACTTCTGGTGGAGCACTGAATCGATGCCAGGCTTCGTTGACGATGAAAACGGAGACCACAACCAGTGCCGCGCCGTTGATCAGTGCCGCCAGGATCTCGGCCCGGTAGTAGCCAAACGTGCGTTGCGAGCCAGCCGGACGATCGGCAATCCAGATAGCAAACACGCTCAACCCCAGCGAGGCGACATCCGAAAACATGTGTCCGGCGTCAGCCAGCAGGGCCAGCGAATTACTGAGCAATCCGCCGACAATCTCAGCCACCATGTACCCGACCGCCAGGACCAGCGTCAGCAGCAGCCGTTTTCGATTCGCCGTTGAATGCGAATGCCCGCTGTGGTCGTGTCCGTGAGAATGGCAACTCATCCTGGCTCTGGTACCTCCGTCCTGGAGTTGTCGTTTCGGACGCCATCTCAAAAAGTAATCGGCAGGAACTATCCGGCCAGGAGTTTATGACCGCTGCCGGTTAGAACCTGCAGGCCCACAATCGTCAGCAACAGAAAACCGCAGGCCCACACCGTCAACAAAGCGACCTGTTTTGCGGCGGCGCGTTTGGTCGAAATCAGCCAGCTGAAAAGTCCCAGCATGACCAACCAGCTGATTCCAGAACCGACCACCAGTGGATCGCCATAGGAAACCTGCACGGCTTCGGGCTTCGCAACGATGCCCAACAGAACTCCCGCGGCCAGTCCCAGTGTCAGCGTCGGCACCGAAATCACCACGGCCCACCAGTTCCAGCGGGCCAGCCGGGCCAGACTCGGCAAAGCAACGCCTTCCTGAATTCCCTGTTTGTGTTTCAGTCGGCGATGCTGAATCAGATACATCATCGCGAGAATCAGTCCGCCGATCACCCCGACGATTCCAAAGATCAACATCGAAACGTGCAGCATCACCCAGCCGCGTGTGGCCTGCGCGGAAAGGTCCTTCGCACTGACCAGGGGATTCGGTTCCAGGCTGATGAAACGTGAAGCACTCACCAGAATCAGAACGACCGGCAGCACGAAAGCACCCAGTGGCAACTGCCAGTCCAGCATCGTCAGAAACAGATAGATCAGTACGGCCACCCACGCCAGCACCAGCAGCCAATCGTGCGACGAAGCCATCAGTGGGGGCAGGTCGGCATTCCGGCTGCGGACGAGCAGGTAGACCGTATGAGCGAACAGGCCAGCGATCGACGCACCAACCGTCAGTGTGTGGTTCAGTCGACTTTGCCCTCGAAACCTCAGAAACGCGAACGCCGTAGCGATCACGTAACTGGCGAGGAAGCAAAAGACACTGACCTTCTCCATCCACATGAACGGCTTCTCCAACGCCTTGGAATCTGATGAACTGTGATCTGGGTATGGATGACACTTCGTAGTGCGTCTTGACGCACTAACGTTGCCCAACGCGTATTGGTGCGTCAAGACGCACTCTACTGAGTTTTCACTTTCGAAGCCTTATTCGAAAGCGTCCGCTAACGGCTTTCGGAATCCAGACCGTATTCAGTCACTTTTTTATGCAGCGTGTTGCGGTTAATACCCAGCCGCTCAGCCGCCTTGATCTGCACTCCCTGACACTGTCGCAGCATTTGAGTCAACAACTGCCGCTCAACCAGACCCATGACTTTTTCGAAGGGTCGGGGGTCGTCAGCGTACTCGGTGAGCCCCAGAGTGACCAGTTCTTCTGCGGTCTTCTCGGCCCCGCCCGTTCGATGCCGCCCGATTCGGACCGGCGCCAACCCACGAACATGCGGCGGCAGAAGATCGGCAGTAAATTCGCCGTTTCGAATCAGTACCAGAGCCCGCTCCGCGTAGTTCTGCAATTCGCGAACATTTCCCGGCCAGGAGTACGACTTCAGAGCCTCGGTCGTTTCTTTCGCAATGACTGGCACAGGCCGCCGGTTAATGTCGGCATAGATTTTGACGAAGTGTTCAATCAGAGCCGGGATGTCATCGGGACGTTCCCGCAACGGCGGCAGATAAATCGGCACCACATTCAGCCGGTAATACAGGTCTTCTCGAAACCGGCCGGCTTCGATCTCGTCGAGCAGATCGCGATTGGTGGCTGCGACGATCCGACAGTCGACGCGAATCGTCTTTGTGTCACCGACACGTTCGAATTCCTGCTCCTGCAGAACCCGCAGCAACTTGACCTGCAGCGTGTAGCTGACGGAGTTGATCTCGTCGAGAAAAATGGTCCCACCGTGAGCCGCCTCAAACCGCCCGGTGCGATTC
>JABMPE010000306.1 GCA_013203845.1 Rhodopirellula sp.
CCCGTGTGTTGAGATGTTCCAGGCAGATCGTCACGCCTTTTTTCTCACCGTACGCGGCGAGCGTTTTCAAACCCTTGACGCAGTTCGCCATGCCTTCCTCAAGCGGAATTTCGCCGCTGGTCGGGTCTTCGGCCTTCCGCCATTTGTATCCGGTAAAGGCGATGACGCTGGGAAAACCCGCGTCGGCACAGTTGTCGATCATCTCTTTCGTGCGGGTGATGACTTCGTCGTGGTAGTCGAGATTGTTCAGCCCCTTCATGAATGGGGCTCCGGGCATCCCGTTGGGAGCGATCGCACAGGTCAGACCGTGCTTTTTCAGTGTTGGCCAGGTTTCCGGTCCGCAGATCTCGACGGAGGCACAGCCGAGGCTCTTTGCAATTCGGCAGGTTTGCTCGATATCCCATTTGTCGCCAGCCACGTTGAAGCACCAGAAGACGACGGATTGCTTGATTCGACCGTTCACCGCAGCTTGCTCCGTTTCGGCCGCTGAAGAAGCCAGAGGTGACGACAGCGCCGAAATTGCCGCCACACCTGCCGCACGATTGAGAATGTCACGTCGCGTAAATTCGCCGTCTTGTGGATTGCTCATGGGAACTCTCCTTTGAGTTGAATGCGACGTAAACGGAGTTGCCGGAAGGGTCGCCGGAATTGAAGTTGAAGTCAGATCGGCCAATGATTCCCACTTCCAGCCAGTTTGAACAGTCTCAAGCGGTGTCGTCGGTGAAAACGCGTTTTTCGGAGTTAGCCATGAATTGGACGTTTCGTGCCCGTGCAGCTGTCGGAGCGGGGATGCTTCTGTTAGCCGGTCTTTCGGTAAGTGTCGAGATTCAGGCTGCTGGAAAGTCGAATCAAGCCCCATCAAAACCGAACATCGTGTTCATTCTGGCTGACGATCTCGGGATCGGCGATCTGGGCTGCTACAACTCAGAGTCAAAAGTCGCGACACCAAACATGGACCGGATCGCTGCCGAGGGAATGCGTTTTAACGATGCGCACACGCCGTCGTCGGTTTGCTCACCGACTCGTTATGGAGTTCTTACCGGCCGCTACGCCTGGCGGTCGCGATTGAAGCAAGGAGTCCTGTGGGGCTACTCACGCAGCCTGATCGAACCTGGTCGCGAAACCGTGGCCTCGCTGCTGAAGAAACAGGGCTACGCAACAGCCGCCGTGGGCAAGTGGCACCTGGGTCTGCAACAGACGGATGAAAGTGTCAATGCTCCGGTTCCGGAGGCCAGCGAAGTTCTGCCGGAAGATCACCCGCACGCCGTCGACTATTCAAAGCCGCTATCACCCGGCCCGAATTCAGTGGGTTTCGATTATTTCTTTGGCATTCCCGCGTCGCTCGACATGAATCCGTACGTCTATGTCGAGAACGACCATGTGATCGAAGCGGCGAGGTCTGAAATCCCTCGTTCGGCTCATCGTCGACAGGGCGGCGGTGGAGTCTGGCGAGCCGGGAAAATTGCCCCCTCTTTCAGGCACATTGATGTGTTGCCTCGAATTACCGAAAAGGCGACCGAGTGGCTCGGCAGGCAGTCAACCGAAAAACCGTTCTTCTTGTACTTCCCATTGTCGGCTCCGCACACGCCGTGGGTGCCGACTGAGGAATTCATGAAGGATTCGAAGGTGGGCTATTACGGTGGCTTCGTCGCTCAGGTCGACTGGGTGGTTGGGCAGATCCTGAAGACACTCGACGACAAAGGTCTGGCCGAAAACACGATGATCGTCATGACCAGCGACAACGGTTCTCACTGGCCGGCCACTGACATCACGAAATGGAACCACGCGGCCAACATGCACTATCGCGGCCAGAAAGCGGATATCTGGGAAGCTGGCCATCGAGTTCCGTTTCTCGTCCGCTGGCCCGGCCACGTCGCGAAGCAGTCGACCTCAGATCAAACGATCTGCCTGACCGACTTCATGGCAACAGCTGCTGATGTCACAGGGACGAAGCTTGAGTCTGACGCGGGCGAAGACAGTTTCTCGCTACTTCCTGAGCTGACTGGTTCTCGCAACGCCGAATCATCGAAAAGACCGCCGGTCGTCAATCATTCACTCGGTGGAACGTTCGCCATCCGTCGCGACAACTGGAAACTGGTGGTGGATAACCTGGGATCAGGCGGCTTCAGTGCTCCGAAAGTCGTCGTACCCAAAGCGGGTGACCCGGCTGGACAATTTTACGACCTGGAACACGACCCCTCGGAAACAAACAACCTCTACGAACAGCACCGTCAGCTCGTCAGCGACTTGCGGGCGGAACTGGGCCGGATCAGATCAAGCGGTCGCAGCAGATGACGATTTCTACCTCAAACGGCAACGACTGAGATGTTTCCGGCGAAGTTCCCTGCCGTGCAGGCGAGCGGCGGACGTCAGTCTGGTGGTCCAGGAATTTCAACGAGAACGTTGATTCGTCGGATAGCTGGCAGCCTGACGGCTACCGCTCGCCTTGAGAACCGCCCGTTTCGGTTACTTTCGTTTGAACCGGTCCAGCAGAACAGCCGCGAGGATCAGGCCGCCGAAGACGCACTTCTGCTCGTAACTGGCGACGCCGGCCATGTTCAGGCCGTTCTGGATGACGGCGATAATCATTGCTCCGACCAGTGTTCCGAAGATGCGTCCCTCGCCACCCGCCAGGCTGGTGCCTCCCACGACCACTGCGGCGATGACCTGCAACTCGTACATCTCGCCCGCGTTGGGACGTCCGCCTTCAAAACGTGACGCATCGACAATTCCCGCCAGTCCGGCCATCGCTCCACAGATGGCATAAACGAGAATCAGCACGCCGAACACGGGGACACCCGACAGCCTTGCCGCTTCCGGGTTCCCACCGACCGCATAGATGTAACGCCCGACTGACGTCTTCGTCATCGTGATATGGGCCAGGACATAGAGGGCGAGCATCAGCAGAATCGGATTCGGAACTCCTAACGTCGCTCCGTTGCCGAGCCAGCCGAACGACGCGGCTTCGATCTTGACGGCTTCGGGAGTTCCCTCTGTTCCGCCACCAAGCAGAGCACTTTGATACTGCACAGCCACGATCAGAGCCAGCCCCCGAGCGACCATCATCATCGCCAGCGTGACGACAAACGCGGGTACTCGAAACCACGTCACCATCACGCCGTTAAAAACTCCACACAGCGTGCAGACACCTGTCCCGATCACGCACGCCCCCAGCAATCCGATCGCTCCAGCATTCACGCCACCTGCCAGTTGCTGGATCGCCACTGCCGTTGTGACTCCGCATAAAGCCAGCAGGCTGCCGACCGACAGGTCAATCCCCGCCGTGATAATCACCATTGTCATACCAATGGCGATGATGGCGA
>JABMPE010000307.1 GCA_013203845.1 Rhodopirellula sp.
GCTATCCTGCCAGTGGACCAGACAATCAACGCGCGGATTCGTATAGAGAATGTTGACGGATCCAACGACTTCTCCGGTTGGCATAAAATCGACTTCGACCGGATTGTCCATCCCGCCGCCACAGAACATGCGGATGTCTGAGCCGTCAGGGCGCATCGAGAAGATGCCCGAGCCGCGTTTCTGACTCGTGACAGCTCCAACGTCGTCGCGGAACTCATGGCCGTGCCGACCGTCGCACCAGAAGATTCGACCGGTTGGACTGAGGAACGGACCGTGGATGCTCGCCGCGTTGCCGCTGTAGCCGAACTTACCCACCAGAATTTGCCGCTGGTCAGCGACACCGTCATCGTTCGTGTCCTGGAGTCGCCAGATATTCGGCGGCGCGGCGACGTACACCGAGCCTCGATACGGCAACGCGCCCATTGGTAATGTCATCTTGTCAGCGAAGATCGTGCTCTTGTCGAACGTTCCATCGCCGTTTGTGTCTTCCAGCATACGAATGAAGTTCGGCAGTTCCGTTTCCAGTTCTGCCGGCCGCAGGTTCTTCCCCGCACTTTCTGCGATGAACAACCGACCTCGCTCGTCGAAGTTCGCCAGCATCGGATGCGTGACCAGCGGCGACGCGGCGACGCGCTCAATGGTGAAGCCGTCCGGAACCCGGATCGCACCTCGTTCGGTACTGATCGAATTCGAAAGTTCAGCCGACGCGGCCAGCGAAGGCGTCAGCACGGACACGATGGCAAGAGCAATGTGGTGACGACGGCTCATTTCTTTCCCTCGAAACGAATGACAGAACGTGGCACAGGTTAAGGACTCCGCCCGGCGTATCCCAGCGCGAGACAGGGCCCGCTTCCTGCTGTTCATCCTGGGTGGCTGGTGGTCGGGCTTGCGAGCCGCTCCAGCGCTTCAGAACTCTGAGGGATCGCCAGGGCTCGACCACCTGCACCCGGCTCCGATCAGAATCAGCGACACAATCATGACGCTTGTTCGGCTGGAAAGGGCGTCACTAGACTCCGCACCTGTTCTTTTCGAGACGCAGATTCAATCAAGCGTGCCCGACTTTAAACTTCCCACCAGGACTTTCTCATGCCAGCGATACGTCGACACCTCTGGTACACCGCTCTCGTCGCTCTTGCCTTGCCTCTGTTGATTCTGCAAAGCAGCACCAACTTCACTCAGGCCGCGTCTCCCGATTACCCGATCGTTCCCGGTTTCGACCGACTCTTTTCAGTCGCCGATGCTGACGCCGTGGAAGGCGGTCGTCTCCTGCTGACCGAATTGAACTGCGTGTCGTGCCACAAGGCCGACGGAGCTTCGGCGAAACGACTGAAAGCCAAACAGGCTCCGATTCTCGACGAGGTCGGCGCACGCGTCGAAATCGAATGGCTGCAGAAGTTTCTGGCGTCCACACACGCGGAGAAAGCCGGCACGACAATGCCTGATCTGTTCGCCGGGCTCGACAATGCCGAACGGACAAAGCAGGTCACGGCGATCACTCACTTCCTCGCGCAGACAGGAACGGTCGCAGATGCGATGGGTGATTCAGCAGCGGTGGGTCGAGGTCGACAACTTTTTCACAGCGTCGGCTGTGTCGCCTGCCACGCGTCCATTGCTGACGGCGTTCAGACGCCGGCGAATTCGGTTCCGCTGGGTGCCATCGCCGACAAATACTCGCTGACGAGTCTCACCTCATTCCTGAAGAATCCACTGGCTGTCCGCCCTTCCGGTCGCATGCCGAACTTCAAACTTGACGACAAGCAGGCTCGCGATATTGCGTCGTTTTTCTTTCGCGATAAGAAGATCGCCGCCAACGTCAACTTTGCCTACTACGAAGGCAACTGGCAGAAGTTGCCGGACTTCGACTCGCTGAAACCCAAAACCAAAGGCCAGGCCAGCGGCTTCGATGTCGGCGTTCGCCAGCGCAATGATCAGTTCGGAATCCGCTTCACCGGCTTCATTCATCTGCCAAAGGATGGCGACTACCAGTTCTTTCTCGGCTCTGACGACGGCAGTCGGCTGACGATCAATGGTCAGCAGATCGTCATCAACGACGACATTCATCCTCACAATGTGAAGGATAGTCGAGCTTCTCTGAAAGCCGGCGTTCACGAAGTGCAGGTTGATTATTTCGAAGGCGGCGGCGAAGAAAGTCTCACCGTCGAAGTGCAGGGTCCCGGACTGGCGAGGCAGCCGCTGGCTTCGGTCACGACGATCGCCAGAGAGCTTCCCAAGAAGGAAGTCGCGGGCGCCGTCTTTACTTTTGACGACACGCTGGCAAAACAGGGACAAAAACTCTTCGCGTCGATCGGCTGTGCCTCGTGCCACCAGCTCAAGCTGGGCGGACAGCAGATCGCCTCCACAGCTTCGGCAAAGAAGCTGTCTAACCTAGGCAACTTTGAAGGCGGATGCCTGGCCGCATCGCCGATGAAAGGTATCCCGCATTACCGACTCAGTGACGTGCAGCGAAAGCACATCGCCGCAGCACTGACAGCTCTTTCGCAACAGACTGACGACACTCCCCAGAAATCCATTCACCGCACACTGGCTCAATTCAACTGCTATGCCTGCCACGAGCGAAATAAGATCGGTGGTGTTGAAGAGGCTCGAAATGAGTTCTTCACATCGACCATGAAAGAGATGGGCGACGAGGGCCGTATTCCGCCGCCGCTCGACGGCGTCGCTGACAAACTCACCGAAAAATGGCTCAAGCGAATCCTGGAAAACGGAGCCAAAGACCGGCCCTACATGCTGGCCATGATGCCGCAGTTTGGCGGCGGAAACGTGGGACATCTACAGGCAGCCTTGCAGGTAGTCGACCAGAAAACCGAAGCGAAGTTCCCGAGTTACGAGTTGCCGGACGCAAAGATGAAAGCCATCGGACGCCAATTAGCCGGAGAGAAAGGGCTCGGCTGCATCAAGTGCCACACCTTTGACAAATTCAAAGCAACCGGCATTCAGTCAATCGACCTGACCATCATGGCCGAGCGTCTGCGGAAGGACTGGTTCGTCCGCTACATGGCGAATCCTCAAACATACCGACCGGGTACTCGAATGCCGGCTCCCTGGCCGTTCGGTCAGGCAACGATTCGAGACGTGCTTGACGTCGGCAATGTTGAGCAACAGGTCGCACAACAAAAAGAAGCCGTCTGGCTGTTTCTGGAAGACGGTAAGAAAGCCGGAATTCCCGCCGGGCTCAATCAGGGTGGAATCATCCTGAAACCCGAAACCGCTCCGATCATCTACCGCAACTTTATCGAAGGCGTCAGCCCACGCGGCATCGCCGTTGGTTATCCTGAACGCGTCAATCTGTGCTTCGACGCGGACACGTTCTCGCTCGCCCTCATCTGGGAGAACGATTTCATTGATGCGTCGAAACACTGGAATGGTCGCGGTCAGGGATTTCAGCCACCGCTGGGCGACAACGTCTATGACCTCGTGCGAGGCGTCCCGTTCGCCACGCTGGAAAACGCGGAAGTCACCTGGCCGACCGACCCAGCAGAGAAGCAGGGCTACCGCTTCCTCGGCTATCGTTTCAATTCGAGTCGGCAGCCTGTGTTCCGATACTCGATCGACCGTCTCGCGATTACCGATGCCATCGTGCCGCGGCGTAACAAAGAAAAGCTGGCCTCGTTCGAAAGAACGCTCACACTGGATGCGCCATCACCTGTGGAAGGCATGTTCTACCGGGCGGCAGCGGCGGCGAAAATTGAACGTATCGCTGACAGCTTTGTCCTCGACGGCCATCTCAAGCTGACGTTTGACGCTGTGACGGCGAAATCTGCCGTCCTACGTCAAAGCGGTGGTAAAACCGAATTACTGATTCCCATTACGTTTACAAATGGTCGCGCTGAGATCACTCAAATTTACGAGTGGTAGCAGTTCCGTTCGTCAGACTTAGGACCGTGTTCAAATTAACTTCCCGTTTTCTTACGGTAGGCTGGAACAAGCACCGCGCAGTTCCGGCAACACGACAATCATGAAATGCCGGAACTGCGCGGTGCTTGTTCCAGCCTACGAATCACC
>JABMPE010000308.1 GCA_013203845.1 Rhodopirellula sp.
ATTCTGAAGTTCATCGCCCGTAAACCGGACAAGCCGGGTCTGATCAACGACAAAGTCCGCAATCAGGAGCACGAAGCGTTTCGAGCCTGGATCGCCGCGGCGGTGAAAGATCCGCAACTGTTGAAAGCCGCAGCCGACGCGGAACGGCTGGGGCCGCAGGTGCCCGATGAAGTAATTCGCCACGCCCGCATGGACCGGGTCATGGCGTCATTCATCGACAACATCTGGACGGAAGTTGCGCGTTGCAGCGGCTGCCATTCTCCAAACCTGAACAGCAAGCAGGTGAAAGAGTTCGGCGAGCAGGTCTCCTGGATCAAGCTTCGTGACCCATCAGCCACGCTCGCTTACATGCTGGAAGCGGATCTCATCGACATCGAACAGCCCGAGCAAAGTCTGTTGCTTCTGAAGCCAACCCTGCAGGTCGAGCACAAGGGCGGACAGAAACTGCTGGTCGGCGATCGTACCTATAAGCAGTTTCGGCGTTTCATCGATGACTACGCCGCTGTCGTCAAAGGCAAATACAAGACTGCGGGTGAGTTACCTCAAAGAGACAACGAACTCGCCATCGCGACGCCGATGGACAACGGCACCTGGCTCAAATTGACCGACGTCCCGGCGCATTATGACAAGATGTTGCTCCAGGTTGATCTGTATCGCCGCGATGGTCGAAGCTGGTCGAAAGACCGCTGGGCAACGGCTGATCGCGCGGTTTACGGAAAAGGCAACCTCTGGCAGCAAACACTCACCCTGACGGCCCCTCGACAGTCGGGTCGCGCTAAGGAAATGAGTCGCGAGTTGAATCTTCCCGCTGGCGAATATCTGGCAAAGATTTACGTCGACCAGAATGACAAACTGCGAAAAGAGCTGACCGCCGAACTCAGCGATGCCGACTTCGTTGGCCAGGTCATCGTGAAGACTCAGTGGACGAAAGGCTATGGCCGGATGACTGCCGCGAAGTTTCCAGCTCGCTGACGGCGACAACCCAGTTGCCATCGTAACTCGCGGCGTCAGGCTGAATGTCCGGTCAGACTCAAAGGTGACGTTACGGAAAGGTCAGTTAGCCAGCAGAGCTTCAATCGCTTTGTGGACTTCAGCTTCGTCGACGCCCTTGCCGGCGTCGATGTCGTTTTTGAAGACCTGGACCAGCTCGCCTTTGCGGTTGTAGAGACGGAAGTAGGGCAGGCCAGCGTCTCCAATGTCGTAAGCCGTGAACGATTCGTCGCCGCCACCGAGTGAGCACGAAAGATTCTCGAAAGTGGCTTTCTGCTCTTTCAGAAAGGCCAGTGCGTCATCGTAAGCATCGGGATCATCGAAGCTCATCGAGATCACCACGAGATCATCCGGGTGCTTTGAAGCAAGCTCGACAGTGTGAGGAAACGCCTTGCGACAGGGCACGCACCATGTTGCCCAGAAATCGACAAACACCACTTTGCCCGGGTGTCTGGCCACGACTGCGTTGAATTCTTTCGGAGTCACGGCGGTCAGAGTGATTTCTGCTGAGTCGGCAGACGGCAGCGAATCAACGGCGCTGGTGACGTCAGGAAGTGGCGGTTCCCGGTTGCCTTCGGGAACCGGCTCGTCACCGACTCCTCCTGGATTTGCCGGAGCAGATGCCGCTGCCGGCAGGTCAGTGCCGGATTTCGGAGGATTATCCGCAGGCGTTGGAACCATGTCACCGCAGCCAGGAATTCCCAGGCTGAACACGCCGACGACTACAAGCAGGGCAGAAAATCTGAATGACATGATGGTTGTCCTCGCTCGACGTGTTGGTTGTCATGCGACGATGGGCCAGCCAATTACAATCGCCAGCCAGTTAAAACGCCAGCCAGTTAAAATCGCTGATGGTTCAATTGTGAGGATTATCGACGTTCGGCTGAGTTGCGGAGCGTACAGAAGGTGACTGGGCTCAGCAAATCGCTGAGACTGACCGATAATTCCTGGCAATCACCCAAATAGAACGGCTGAATTACGGTTCGCCGACAGAGTCTGACGCGGCGTTATATTCAGGCCAGTCTGTATGTTTGCGTCAAAGGGCGCCAAAATGTCGTCGTAAGGCGGCGAGCAGTTTCATCATTGAAGATATTCTTGTCAGTTTTGGACACAGACGCTACGTTGCCAGCCTTGTGCCCTTTTGTTCGAGTCTGATTTCTTCGAATTCTTGAAATGATCCCCAGTGGGGCGGCACTGCTGATTTGACTGCCATGAGAGGAGAGCAAGGGACGCGCTATGGCTTTAGCAATGCTGCCGGCGGAACTCGCCGAGGTCACTAACCCCCTGCAATCCGAAGACGAGCTGCTCATCGCTGATGAACTGGCGGAGCTTTCGATATTCGAAGAAGTTAAGAAGACTCCCTCCTTTCAGCGATTCCCAGGCACAACCGTCCTCAGAAAGTGCCCCAAAGGCCGGGCGCTGATTCACCAGGGTGAGGCTGGGGCCACCGCATTTTCGATTCTCTCGACCGAAGACGTGATCGAACTTCGCGAGAACCAGGTGAAGTCCCTGGAAGCCGCCATCGCGGCCAAAGAAGCAAAAACTGGGAACGGTTCGCACTCATACTATGCGAAGGGCTCCATTGCCGAGTTGAAGCAAACGCTGAAACAGCATCAGCAGGAACTGACCGAACTGAAGCAGAAACTGGCGAAGCTGGACAAGCCTCCTCAGGAGCGTCACGTCGCGACGGCTTATCTGCTGTTGAGTCAGGATTCCGGTTTTCGGCCCGGGCTGTTACATCGACTGGGAAAGATGTTCTCGGGATCGTCAAAGTCGGCAAAAAAAGGTCCGACGTCGATTCCGATCGATGGTCCGTCTGACATTGATGCCGCGACGAAGAAGGCTCCGCTGCACGAGAGTGAACTGTTCGGCGAAATGAGCTGCATGAACCGAGCTCCTCGATCAGCAACGGTCGTGGCCGAAGAAGACTGCTACATGCTGGAAATGTTGCGCAACGTGCTGGACATGCTGCACAGCGACCCTGCCTATAAAGAAAAGCTCGACGCAATTTATCGAGCCCGCGTGCTCGATGGGCACGTTCGTCAATTGCCGATTTTCGAAGGACTTGAGGACCAGCACTTTGCCGAGGTCAAAGATCGAATTGAGCTGGTTGAATACCAGGCGGGCTCGGTTGTCTTTGAAGAGCATGAGGAGTCTGACTCCTTCTACGTCGTGCGCAGCGGGCTGGTAAAAATTGTCAAACACGCCTGGACGCTGTTTCGGACCGAAGAGTTCAAACCGGAACACTGGAAAAGCACCTGGAAAGCACTGGTCGACAACTCGGAAGAAGGTCTGGGGACTCAGATTTGGGGACGCCTGCCCGACGATGTGCAGGCGGCTGCCAAAGACGCTGCAAAGAATCCTCCAGGTCCGGACCTGCAAAAGGCGTTGATCGACGCGCTGAACGAAATCGTTCGGTCTGGCAACCTGCATACAGCTCTGGGTAAGACTACCGAGGAAGCCTGTGTCGCCGTAGACAGCCCTCAGGTGGCCGTCGATTGCGAGCATTTCCCCACGAATACGGAAAAATGGTCAGAACTTGAATCGCGAACCTTCCATCGGTCGCTGATTGAATTCCTTTATCCCCAGGGAATTCCGGCCCGCGCCGCCTCGTCGGGCGCCCGCAAAACTTTGCGATACATGGGACGTGGTGAGGGTTTCGGCGAACTCGGGGTTGTCACTCAGTCGCCGCGCAGTGCGACCATCTTCGCATACGACCACCCTGACGGCGGAGCTAACCAGCGACTGCCTGACTCCAGAACGGGCGCGATCCCGTCACGAGTCGAACTGGTAAAGATGTCCCGGGAAGACTTCCTGTTGCTGACCAGCCGGTCGGCGTCGCTGAAGAAGAAAGTCGATAGGATCGTTGCTGATTATCAGAAGCAGGCAAAGATTGAGCAGGATACGCTCAACGATCGCGTCGAAGTTCGATCGCAGTCGCCGGAGTTTGAGCAACTGGGCCTGATCCAGGGTCAGAAACTGATGCTGATCGATCTGGACCGTTGCACGCGCTGCGGGCAGTGTGTCGATGCCTGCGTCTCCGCTCACGATGACGGTCGCACGAGGCTTTATCTCGATGGTCCGCGGTTTGAAAAATATCTGGTACCGCTGTCCTGCCGCTCGTGCATGGACCCTGTCTGCATGATTGGTTGCCCGGTCGGTTCGATCAATCGAGGTGACAATGGCGAGATCGAGATTCGCGATTGGTGCATTGGCTGCAGCCTGTGTGCTGATCAGTGTCCTTACGGCTCGATCCAGATGAATGCGCTGGAAGGTGGCCTGGAGCTGACGGCCAGTCAGCAGGCGCTGCTCGGCGGCGAGGATATCAAAACAGTTAACGAGCGAGCGGTTGTTTGCGATTTGTGCAGCTCACTCCCTAGCAAGTCTCCTTCGTGTGTTTACGCATGCCCGCACGATGCGGCGATGCGGGTCAACGCGCTGGAGTTTTTCTTTGAACACTCACACTGATTCTGATACGGCGATTTAGACGCAGGTTGGACCAACTCCGAATGAGCGACATGAGGTTTCGCAGTGCTGCTTGACAGGACACATCGCACGTGGGCATTGATCTCTGCAGCCATCATGGCTGTGGCAACGGTCTCTTACGTGATCTATGCGGAGTCGACACCCAAAGGCCCCAGCGGCGGCAGCCTCATGGGACTGATTTACGGTGTCGTCGGTTCGCTCATGATGATTTACGCGGGCCTGCTCGGAGGTCGCAAACAATTCCCGTTCTGGCGACTGGGCAGCGCTCAATTCTGGCTGCGAGGTCACATCTGGTTCGGCACGCTCAGCTTTCCACTCATTCTGTTTCACGCCGGGTTTGGCCTTGGCGGACTGCTCGAACAGATCCTGATGGGCTTCTTTTTTGTGGTCTGGCTCAGCGGATTCTTCGGACTGGCGATGCAGCACTTCATGCCGAAGTTGCTGACCTCGCGGGTCGGTCGCGAAACGTTTGCGGTTCAGATTCCTTACATCCGAAAACGCAATCGCATTCTCGCCGACAGGATGGTCTCGGTGGATTGCGGAAAGGTCCCGCTCGATGGCGACCCCATGCAGAAAGACCTGACTCGGCTCGGACAATTCGCTGCCGAAATCCTCACGAAAGAAAAGCTGGCCAAAGGCAAAGCGGCGAAGGAAGAAGTCGGCGAAGAGAAATCTAAATGGCTCGAAAAAATTGCGGCTGACGATATTGGTCTGTTTCAGGATCTGGCAAAACACGCCAAGAACGAGGGCTGGATCAACAAGATCGGAAACTTCCCGGACCAGATCGTCGCCATCTATGAACTCCCCGGCGCAGATTCAGGAAAAAAGACGGGCGGCAGTTCTGAAACGCCAGCAGAAGAACAGACTGGCAAGACGAGCGACTCGCCACTCGATCAGATGAAGGCACAGAAAGCGGCATCGCCACTCGATCAAATGAAGGCGAAAAAAGCGGCATCGCCACTGGATCAGATGAAGGCGCAGCGGGCGATGTCTCCGCTGGAGCAGATGAAAGCGAAAGTCGCGGCGGCTGAAGGCGGTGACGCGGCCAAAGCGAAACCCAAATCTCCGCTGGAAATGGCTCGAGCGCAGGGAGGAAAAGACAAGCCGGCTGGTGACAAGCCGAAACCCATGTCGCCTCTCGAAATGGCTCGCAGTGCTGGCCCGAAAGGTGGCGGCAAACCTGCGGGAGCCGCAAAACCATCGCCGTTGGAGATGGCTCGCAAAATGGGAGCGGCAGGCGGTGAAGGTGCTGCAGCTTCCAGTGACGCACCGGCTGCGAAGTTGTCTCCACTGGAAATGGCGAAACAACAGGGAGCAATCGGAAGCGGCGGCTCAAAGAAAACCGCACTGGCTCCTGCGGCTCCGACTGAAAAAGCACCGGTCAAACAGGTGGCTCCAGCTCCTAAGAAACCAGCAAAGCCTGAACCGGCAACTGTCATGGTCGGCAACGTTGACTCAGAAATTTCTGCCGTCCACAAGCTGTTGACTGAGAAATACGGATTCGATGCGGCACTCGCCCGATCAGCCGCGGAGAAGACCCGCAAATTTCTCACGACCGATCCCGAGGCTGACGTTGCGGCGATCAAGTCCCTGTTCATCGACAAGTACGGCTACGACGAAAGTAAGGCGTCTGAAATCGCTGAGAAAGTTCGCCCTTTCGTCGATGGTTCGGCAGAGAAAGCCGCCGCGGAAAAAGCAGAAAAAGCACTCGCCGCAAAGGCGACCGCTGCTCCACCGGCAGTCGCTTCTGAACCCGAGAAAGCCAGTTCACCCGCCGCTGGACAGCCCTTGTCGAAGCTGGATCAGATTCGCCAGCAAGGTGCCATTGGAAGCGGCGGTTCAAAGAAAGCCGCCGCCGCGACTGCCGGGGCGTCCGACAAAAAACTGTCTCCTCTGGAGCAGATGAAAGCGAAGGCTGCTGCCGGGAAACCAGCGGCGACAGGCGGCAAACCATTGTCTCCACTCGAAATGATGAAGGCGAAGGCTGGTGGAGCGAAACCAGCCGCTGGCGGCGACAAGCCGAAGTCACCGCTGGACATGATGAAGAGCAAAGCCGGAGCCACGACCGCCAAACCTGCTGGCGACAAACCGTCCGCCGCAAAACCAGCCGCCAGGAAACCGCCAGCTCCCGTCAAGAAGAAAGTCGTCGTCAGGCGACCGGTGCTGCGAACCGCCGAGCTTCGCACGTTCTACCTGAAAACCGTTCGTCCATTCCTTGCCGGCAACGGACGAAGCGGCCGGCTGGCAGACATCACGGAAGCGTCGCGAGCGTTCGCTCAAATGCGTGGAACGTTGCCGGTTGAGCTGCACGAAACTCTCGAAAGCCTGCAGGCTTTCTGCGAAGAGCACCGACAGTTTACCGAGCAGCTTCGCATCCGAGCGTGGTTGCATTACTGGCTGGCCATTCACATTCCGTTTTCGATCGCGTTGTTCGTCCTGTTTGCAGCTCACGTCATCCTGGCTCTGCGAGTTGTCCCGTGGGATTTCCCCATTCGTTTCTGATCGCGGTGCGAGGTCCGCTTCGCATCTGTTAACGCCCCTGTTTACGTTTCAGCAATCTTCTTCAGAGTCGTTTCGACTCTGTCCTGGCAGTGGAAAAGTCAGCTATGCCGGTGCAATACACGAGCCGTCAACTTTCTGAACGGGTCGAAATTGAATCGCACAAACGCCCCAACCGTTTTCGTCGTCGGACGTGGTGGGCAGCGTTCTGGCTCAGCGTCGCCTGTGTTGTCTGGCTGGCGTACGAAGGGGCTCACGGCGACTATCACATCTTCGAAGGGGGTGATGTCGCACACGTTCATCGAATGTTTGAGAACGACTGCGCGAAGTGTCACACAACGTGGGCCCCTCTGGAACGAGCCTTGCATCTGGACTTTTCGCACAAAGTCTACTCGGTCGACAACAAAGCGTGTCTGGCCTGCCATCCTGGGTCTGTGCATCACACAAATCAGATTCCAGCTCACGATGTGCTTTCCTGTGCCGAGTGTCATCTCGAACACAAAGGCAATCACTCGCTGGTCAGTGTCGGAGACAATGTCTGCCTGAGATGTCACGCGCACATCGAAACCTCTGACAACGAGAAATCTTTCGTTACGTCCGTCAGAGAATTCGGTCGCCAGGATGGTCATCCGGAATTTGCGTTTGCAAGGTTACTAGACAGTAAGTCTCCAGACACACCCGGAATCGGGAAGAAGCATGAGGTACTTAAACTTCTGAAATTCGACGAGAAGGCCGGCTGGCAGGATCGAGCCAATATTCGCTTTAACCATTCCGCTCATCTGAAGTCCGAACGCGACGAATCAGGCCAGCTTGTTTACGGCCTCATTGGTCAGGATCAGCGACTCGGTAAAGAACGTTTCACGGACCTTTCGCAAACGTGCCATGCCTGCCACGAGAAGGATGCCCAGGGCCGATACATGCTGCCGATACGGTTCGAACAGCATTGTCAGAAGTGTCATCCGCTGCTGTTCGATAATGCGAAGTTCCCCGGTCTGCAGGTTCCTCACGAGCGACCGGAGGTGGTTCGCGGCTTTCTCACAGATAACTACACGCTGACGGCTTTGCGCGATCCGGCATCGGTTGGTGAGGCAAAGCCGGTTCGCTCGATTCCAGGTCGCAAGTCGCGGCCCGTGCTCTCAAAGGATCAGGTCGGTTGGGTCGAAGAGCAGCTCAAGTCAGCCGAAATTCAAACGCTGCGACATACCCATGCGATGTTCGGACCGGAGGCCAAGGGCGGCTGCGCCTATTGCCATACCGTCAATAATCAGGACCAGCCGGGTGCATGGGAAATCGTGCCGCCGAACATTCCGGACCGCTGGGAACCTCATGCGATCTTCAGTCACCAGGCTCATCAGATGATGAATTGTGTCGAATGTCACGGAGCTGTTGGAGAGAGCAAAGATACCGGTGATGTGATGCTGCCAAAGATGGAGTTGTGCGGGAAGTGCCACTCGCGACATCCGGAACAGCCGCCTGCTGGTGCGCCCTTGCGTTATTTTGGGGCGAGCAACGATTGTGTCGAATGCCACGTCTACCACGATCACGGCGAAGACAGGTTTGTCGGCACACTGGATTCATTACTTGGTGATTCGAAGGCCAATCCTGACGCGATTCTGAAGGACAAAAACACGAACTAAAGGTCAGAAAGCACTTCGATCCGTCGAGGCACACTCGGGTTGTCGGGATCGGTCAATTATTCAGCTGGCTGGTCGCATGGACGCGGCTGTTCGGTTCCGGAAGCACCGGAGAGGTTCATGCGCTGGAATGTGACATTCAGAGTTCTGTTCATGGCAGCCGCTCTTGCTGGCGTTGTTGTGTTCGCCCGAAAGTCATCCGGTGTCGAACCTGCCACGTCCGACCGCGTCGCGCTGCGTACCCTTGACGACTCACCAGCAGCTGACAGTGCAGCGGTACCTGACCGTGCCCGGCATTTCGTCGGGGTTGGCGGTTGCTCGGCGGCCAACTGCCACGGTGGAGACGGCACTCGCGGACCGGTCGGCAGCGAATACAGCATCTGGATTCAGAATGACAAACACGCCGAGGCGTTTTCGGTGCTCTATAACGAAACGTCGCAGCGTATGGCGAAGCTGCTCAAGCTTGATAAGCCAGCCCACCAGGCCACGCTTTGCTTGAACTGCCACGCGCCGCAGAACGATCCGCCGTTCTCGAATGAAAATCCGCACGGTTCGTTGTCCGCCTTGCTGGACGGTGTCAGTTGCGAAGCCTGTCACGGCGCAGCCTCGGAATGGCTCGGACCTCATGTGCGACACGACTGGGCGAAGAAGTCGCCTGAAGACAAAGCCAGACTGGGATTCCGCGACACAAAGAACCTGTGGAATCGCTCGAAAGTCTGTGCTGACTGCCACGTTGGCGAACCCGGTCGAGACGTCAATCACGACCTGTACGCAGCCGGGCATCCTCGATTGTTCTTTGAGATGTCGGCCTTCCATGCCAACATGCCGGCTCACTGGGACCGCAACGACGATCGGCAACGAACCGGACCGGAGCGCGGCAAGTCGTCCTTCGAGGCGAAACTCTGGGCTATCGGACAGCTGGCCTCCGCTGAAGCCGCTCTGGATCTCCTGGTACACCGAGCGGACAACGCCCGCGATGACTTCGTGCTGAGAGACAAAGCCGCGAAGTACCCATCAGGCGAAACCGTGGCTGTCTGGCCAGAGTTTGCCGAAACCGGATGCTTCGCCTGTCATCACAATCTGGATTCACCCAGCTGGCGTCAGAAACGAGGCTACGCGTCTCGCAATGCGGGCGGATATCCGTGGGGAACCTGGCTGTTCCCGATCCTGCCGACTGTCGTTGAATCAACTGGAACTGCTGATCTGGGAAGTGCTGACAGTGCTCTGTCAAAGCTGACTCGCGAAATGGCTCGGTCCTATCCAAACCGGAACGCCGTCGTCTCAAATGCGAAAGAGTTGCAGGCCGTACTGACTCAATCGGCACACAAACTCGACAGTCAGCAACTCACCGCTGACCAGATCGCTGCCTGGATGAAGGGTGTTTCGGTAGTTGCCAATTCCGCCTCGCAACAGAGCTGGGACGGCGCGACCCAATCGTGGCTTTCCCTGACGGCCATTCATCAGGGACTCACTGACGTTACGGGTTCTACAGAAAAGCCTTCAGCAAAGAGCCAACAGATCAACGCCTCGCTGGAGAAAATTCGCAGCCATCTCGAATTTCCGACCGGTTTCGATAGTCCGGAAAACTTTTCGTCCGATCCCGCGACAGCGATCTCCGCCGAATTGCAAAAGATTCACGACGTTCTTGAGTAGCAGACTCCGGCAGGGGCGACCTGACTCGTGGTGTATGAAAAGGACTGCCTGATGCCGACATATTTCCGGCTTATGAAACTTACGAAGCGAGTAATCTGGACCGGCGCTGCTGGTCTCTCTGTCGTTGCTGTCTTTCAGGCATTCAGTCCCGATGTCTCGATAACGCCATCGGCGGTGGTTGCTCAGGACGAGCTGGGAAGCACGACGCCGCAGTTTCAAGGGCTTCGGTCCTGCGTTCCATGCCACAACGAATCGATTGGCGAGAACAATCCCTTCATCACGATGAGCCGCGAGTTCTGCGTACTCAACGAAGTCAGCATCTTCGCCAACGATAAACACCGACAGGCTTACGAGCTGCTCAAGGGCGACCTTGGTCTGCACATGGAGAAGATCCTCGCCCACAGCAAGGGGGATCTCCAATACAAAGTCACGACTGACAAACAGTGCCTGGCCTGCCATGCCAACTATCGCTGGAAGGAAGGCTTCAAACAACCACCGCTGTTCGAGTTCGGAGTTACCTGCGAATCCTGTCACGGTCCGAGTTCGCTGTGGGAAGGTCCGCACGACGACCCTCGCTGGCGTAAAATCTCTGCGGAAGAGAAGGAGCAGAAATACGGGATGATCGACGTTCGAAATCCCGTCCGACGTGCTCAGCAATGCTTCTCCTGCCACGTTGGCAATGTGCAGGAAGGCAAAGTCGTAACACATGAAATGTACGCTGCCGGACATCCGCCGCTGCCGGGCATCGAGATCGAAACGTTCTCACAGCAGATGCCGACCCACTGGAGAACTCTCCACGAGAAAGGCGAGTTCAAGTTCCGCGAAGATTACATCAAGTCGAACTTTCCGGGACTCACGCATTCGCCGCTCAACGATCTGGCGAAGACGAAATCCGTCATCATCGGCGGCACGATGGCGCTTCGAGAAACCGTCAACCTGTTTGCGTCGCAGGCAGTGGATCAGGACTCGCAGGCATGGCCGGAACTGGCTGTGTTTGACTGTTCCGCCTGTCACCACGATCTCGCTGCACCGAGCTGGCGACAGAAACGCGGTTACGGAAAGTCGCTGCCTGGACGACCGCAGATGTTTGCCTGGCCGGAA
>JABMPE010000309.1 GCA_013203845.1 Rhodopirellula sp.
TCAACGACGCGCAGATCATCCTGGGACACGCCGGCAGTTTTCCTTCGCGACTGGACGCCCGGCAGCTCGATGGCACTGTTGGGTTTACCATCAGTATTGGTACGGTTGCAGCGTCGACACTACTGTCGGCGAGTGGAGTGGGAGACACCAACGGCGACGGCTTCGATGATGTTTTTGTTGGCGGGGCGGTCTGGACAACATCGACGAGTCCTCCGGCGGAAGGGTTTGTTGTCTACGGACATTCCAGTGAGACTTTTGAGGATGTCGCGCTGTATCGAACTTTGCCTGAAGACGTTGGATTTCTGGTCACGGTTCCGGGGAACATTCTGTTTGTCGCCGATGGGGCGGATGTTAACCGGGATGGATTGAGCGATCTCATCGTTGCAGCAGCCGCTGTCGATGATTCTGGAAGTCGAACGGGACCGTTGGCGGATTCTGGTCTAACCACATCGGCGTTTGTCATTTACGGCGACAGTGACAGGCTCGGTAATGTTGATGTTTCGCTACTGGACGGCACGGACGGTTACGAAATTGTCCACGAAAATGCGGGCGAGGACGTGTTCGGGCCTTTTCCTGTCGAAGATATTACGGACGACGGTGTGGATGACCTGGTCGTCCAGACGCTGAGTGGGCTTCAGGTGGTGGCCGGTTCGCCGGACTTCGCCGGAGCCGAGCTGCAGTTGCCGACGTTTGGACCAGAAAACGATGCCGAGAGTTTTTATCTCTTGGATTTTGATTTCAACGCGGACGGAATTCCCGATGGAATAACGTCGACGAGCCCGGACTCGGAAGCAGAGCAACGGATCGTACTGGGGCATGTTGGCGAACGGTCACTGCCAGTAGATTCGTACGACCTGACCGGGTTTGACTTCGTTTCTGTCGGCACTCCAGCGTCAGGCGAGACGATCACCAGAGCGAGCGGCATGGGTGATCTGAACGGTGACGGATTTGATGATGCCGTCTTTGCAGCCGAGTCGTCATCCGGTGTGGAGTCGCTGTACGTTGTGTTCGGGTCTGGCGTTGCAGTTAAAGGCAACCAGCTTTTGGGCACGGCGGAAGACGATCAGATCAGAGCCATCTCGTCTGGTGACGCGGCGGATGCATTGGTCGGGCTGGCAGGTGATGACGAGCTGACTGGAAACGGCGGCCCGGATTCGTTCTTCGGCGGGCCGGGCAATGATGTGCTGCGAGTCAAGGATGACACGTTCCGCGTCGTCGACGGCGGCAGCGGCTTTGACACGTTCGTGCCGGACCACAGTCTCGCAGCGACGCTCGACCTGACAACGATGTCAGATCGTCGCCTCATCGACATTGAGGCCATCGATCTTCGAAACAACGGCACGGACACTCTGACGCTGGATCAGATCGAGGTGCTTCGACTCAGCTCGACAACGAACACAGTGCGGGTTTTCAAAGACGTCGATGATGTTGTCAACATGGGCGACGGCTGGACAAAAGCTGAAACCATCTCGGACGACTGGAGAGTCTTTGATGTCTATGTGCAGGGCGGAGCACGGCTGGAAGTGCAGGTGCCCGTCCCGAGTATTCTGCCGACGATCGATGCTGGCGGCGGAATCCAAATTGTACCAGGAGGTGGCGATCGATATCTGGGCGGTGATCTGCGGAGCGCCGGAGACGTGAATGGTGATGGTTTCGATGATCTTCTCATCAGGACTCAGCCTCGATCTTCTTCGGCTTCGGGGACGGCCTACTACGTCGTGTTTGGAAGCGATGGTGCATTCGCTTCGCCGCTTGCCCCAATGAGCGATCTCGATGGGACGAATGGATTCAAAGTTTCGGCAGGATCTTCCGACAACCGCGTGGTGAGTGTCGTGCCGATGGGTGATTTCAATGGCGACGGGTGCGCCGATCTGGTTGTGACAACTGCCGACACCGCGGCCGTTGGTGAAACGGTGAGTTCACCGATCCGTCATCAGATGCATGTCGTATTGGGGCAGCCTGATCCTTTCGTATCCAATCTGGATATGGATCAGCTTGATGGAACCAATGGGTTCTCGATTCAAATGGACACGGACTCGATTTTGCGAGGTTTCAATGCCTCAAGTCCGGGCGACATCAACGGCGACGGGCTGGAAGACGTTCTGTTTACCGGGAGGTTGCAGAGCCCTGAGGACTTCGCTGCAAATCGTGACGGTGCCGCCGTGGCGTATCTCCTGTTCGGTCAGTCCGCAGACACCTTTGAGTCCTTCACGCTCGATGGCTTTGATCAGTCGCATGGAGTCAGGATTGATGCGGCTGACTATCTGTCTTTATCGAACCTGAATCAGAGTGAAACCGAGCGAATCGACATCAATGGAGATGGCTTCGGCGATCTTGTTCTGAGTGCCTGGCGATACGATGAAGTGGATTATTCGCTCAACCGTGTCACTCACGAGTTTGTCGTTTACGGAAAGGAAAACTGGCCCGAACGCATCGAAGTCACTCAGTCCGAAAATGTCAGCAGATTCGAAGTAGTTGTGGCAGAACCGGACCGCAGACTGGGAAGTTTTCGGCCAGTCAGCGACGTGACGGGCGACGGTCTCGATGATTTCGTTGGCGTTACCTACGGGGTCAGCAGCAGTCTGATTCTTGTACACACGATTCCGGGATCAGCGGGTCCATTGGCTGAAGTGCAGACGCTTTCAATACCTGACAGCAGGGTGCTTGACGTCTATCCGGAATGGCAGAATACGGATCTGGATTTTAACGGCGATGGGCTGAATGATGGTTTCGCGTCTGCGTACGTGGATGGAGCAGGGGTGTGGGGCATCGTGCTGGGAACGTCAGACGAGGACGCTTCAGGGAGCGGCAGTGGCACCTCTGACTTCAGCCTGACCACCGGTTTTGTTCCTTTGGATTTGTCACCGCACGATGCGATCTACCTGGCTTTGGAAGGAGAAAACATCCGCAACGTGACAGACATCGGAGACTTTAATGGCGACGGCTATGACGATCTCGCCATGACGACTTCGTCGTCCTCAGCCAGCGTCTACATTCTGTTTGGCTCGTCCACTCACGAGGATGCGGTGCTGACGGAAGGAACTTCGGGCGACGACCTGTTAACCGCATCCGGCGGTGCAGAAGTCAGCGATCTTGTTGTTGGGCTTTCGGGTAATGACACACTGACCAGCGACGGAGGTTTTGACACGCTGCTGGGCGGAGCGGGCGACGACGTTTTTCTGTTGACTGACAATGAATATCTTGCAGCCGACGGTGGCAACGAGTTTCTGCTGGCAGACGGTGGAAATGGTTTCGACACGCTGCTGGTCGACAGTCGGGACGTTGATCCCTACCTGCGCCAGGATTCCGATGTGAGTCTGCGGCTACGAGATATCGAGGCAATCGATCTTCGCAACGGCGGACCAAATCTTTTGAGGCTCGACGTGGCCAGTGTCATCGAGATGACGTCGGCGACCAACAGGCTACGTGTTTATCAGGAAGATGGTGATCGAGTCTGGCTGAACGAAGGATGGACGCGATCGGGTACCTCAGTAGCTGACGGCAAGCGCTTCGAGGTCTGGAAGAATGGAGCAGCCGTTGTTGACCTTGAGGTTGTAACTTCAGAGATGACAACGTCGGGACAGGTCATACTTGAGTTCGGCGATGATGATGACGGCGATCAGGAATTCACGCTTGCAATCGATACGGATACCAGCGAGCTGGTCGTTCAGGTCAGTGGCGGCGCATCGGGGCCACAGGAGTATCGCCATCCGATTTCGTCGGTTGCAGGTGTGCGGTTCGAAATGGCCGGTGGCAATGACAGACTACAGCTTTACACACGTGCCTTTGACGTGACGGTTTCCGGCGGAAGCGGCAGCGATTCAATTGTGGTTTACGGAAGCGGCGAAGCCGATAATCTGCTGCTCGAACCGGCTGTTTCGACAGAAGTCCCAGGGGAGCCGGATTGGCTTAACGTCGCTTCTGTTGGGAACTTCGGCGTTCTCCGCGAGTTTCTACTCGTTGGCGGTGTCGAGGATGTGCGATTCGAATTGCAAGGTGGCGATGACCTGTTAACGGTCAGATCGTTCGCGGGAGCGAGAACCGAGCTTGCCGCGTTGTCGGTCGACCTCGGAAACGGTAATGACCAACTGGAAGCGTCAGCGTTTGAATTCGGCATTAACGTCGACGGGGGCAGTGGACACGACTTTATTGCAACGGGAGCGGGTGACGACTCGATCTCTGGCGGTACGGGGCGTGACACAGTCAACGCGGGGGCCGGTGATGATCTCGTTTATGGAAATTCCCAGGACGATTCGCTGAGCGGCGAAGCGGGAAACGACACGCTCATTGGTGATAGCGGCAACGACCATCTGGACGGCGGAAGCGGCAACGATTCAATTCTTGGCCTGAACGGTGACGATGTGATCTTTGGCGCAGACGGCGACGACGTCATCAATACAGGTACTGGCGCGGACTCTGCCTACGGTGGTGCTGGTGCGGACCTGATGACAGGGCATGTGGCCAGTGACGACTGGTTCGACGGCGGCGATGGACCTGACACCATTTCCGGTCTTGGTGGAGACGATACGCTGATCGGAAGCGGCGGCGACGATTTACTGCTGGGAGCTGCCAATGACGACTGGCTGGACGGCGGCGACGGCAACGATTTTCTCTACGGCGATCTTGGTGACTCGTCAGCGGTTAACAAAGGGAACGACACAATCTACGGCGGAGCTGGTGACGACGAGCTGGCTGGCGGGCGGTTGAACGACGAACTGCACGGTGGTGATGGTGACGACACACTGCGTGGCGACAACGACGATGACGTCCTGTTTGGGGGCAGCGGTCGTGACATGTTGATGGGACTGAACGGAGACGATGAACTCTGGGGCGGCGATGGCGATGACACGCTGAAAGGTGGCCAGGACCAGGACACGCTCTATGGAGACGCCGGAGATGATTTTCTGGAAGGTCATGCGAAGGGCAACGAAGTGCTCAACGGTGGCGACGGGAATGACACATTGCGAGGGCTCGGCGGAAACGACACGCTCAACGGCGATGCTGGAGACGACTTTCTGGAAGGCCATGCCGGAAACGATGTCATCAATGGCGGAACCGGAAATGACATGCTCGACGCGGGCGGTGATGATGACACGTTGACCGGTGGCTCAGGCCGAGACACTCTGATGGGCGGTGCCGGGATCGATCGATTCTTTGCCGACGATGGCGAAATCGACATCCTCGACGACATGCTGAACGAGGACGCCCTGAGTACCTGGGACAGCGACGACACGGTGGCATAGACGACACGATGTCATAATTGTCCGGGCTAATAGTTTCAGAACACCTGCTGTCTCGGCCATCGGCGGAGCTGCGTGCATCCGGCAAAGCAGTGCCGCACCCAGCCGCCAGATTACGAAAAAAGAACTCACGGCAAATCGTCGTAAGTCCTTTGATATTCATTAGCCGAGACGGGACTTGAACCCGTACGACCCATTCGGGTCCCGGGATTTTAAGTCCCGTGCGTCTGCCTATTCCGCCA
>JABMPE010000310.1 GCA_013203845.1 Rhodopirellula sp.
ATCAGCCCCTCTCGCCCGCACCCGGCGCTCCGACCCGCCAACACCACGCCAAGCGACAACAGAACCCAGACAGCCATCACACCGGTGCGCAAAGCAGGCTAAGCTGTGCTCGTGGTGCCGACTTCTGGCGAAATGACGAGCACGTTTACAGCCCTGCCGAGCATATTGAAGTGGCCGCTCAGGTCGACTCTGCACTTTCGAGACGACACCGGTTCTCCGCAATGCGACTCGCGGACGGCACGTTCTGGGATGACCCTCAGAATCGACGGCTGGCCAATCAGAAGAAATCGGCTCACGCGTCGCTGATTCAGGCGATCGTTGATGTCGATTCGGAACTGAATGGAGCCGAAAACCCGGTTCTGCGTCGGCTGTTGCTTCTCACAGTTTTGATCAAGTATCTCGAAGACCGCCGAGTGTTTCCGACCGCCGGTTGGTTTGGCCGTTTCCACGCAGGAGCCCGGTCATTCTTTGATGTCCTGAAGAGCGACGATCCGGAATGCGTTCTGCGTCTACTTGCGACACTGGAAGACCGATTCAACGGCGATGTATTCGCACTGCCGTTCGACACGGGAAAGACGCTGACAAAGTCCTCGCTTCGCAAATTCGCCCGCCTCGTCGAAGCACGCGCAATCGAGCAGCAGCGATACCTCTGGGAGCAGTACTCGTTCGAGCACCTTCCCGTCGAGGTGATCAGCCATCTGTACCAGCGTTTCGTGCATGGCTCGACGGCAGTCTATACACCACCGTTTCTGGCCGCACTGCTACTCGACTTCGCGATGCCCTATGAGTCAATGACCGGCACTGAGCGAGTACTCGATCCAGCGTGTGGGTCGGGAGTTTTTCTTGTTGGTGCATTCCGCCGATTAGTCAATGTCTGGCGTTCGAAGCACCAGTGGAAACAAGCGGACGTCCAGTCTCTGAAACGCATTCTGACACACAGCATCTTCGGCATCGAACTCGATTCGGGAGCGGTTGATCTGACCGCATTCAGTCTGGCGCTGGCGGTCTGCGACGCTTTGAAGCCGAATGCCATCTGGAATGAATTGCGGTTCGATCCACTCCGAGGCACGAACCTGCTGGAAGGCGACTTCTTCGACTGGGTTCTTGCCCGAGTGGAAGACACGGCGGAGGCAATTGGCACATTTGACGTCGTGATTGGAAACCCACCGTTCGAATCGGAACTTACGGAGCCAGGCCAGCGAGTCGATGAATTGTTCCAGACCGAGCGACCCAGAACGCCGGACAAGCAGACCGCGTACCTGTTTCTGGAACAGTCGCTGGGCATGCTCAATGAAGATGGACGTGTCTGCCTGATTCAGCCGTCTGGAGTGCTCTACAACCGTCAGGTTCACAGGTTTCGTCAACGACTGCTTAAGATTTCAACGCCGACAGCCGTCCTCGATTTCACGTCTATTCGCAACCTCTACGACGGAGCTGATCCGAAGACGGTGGCGGTGCTTGCGCGACTGGGGGCCAGCAGCCCTGATGATCGAATTCGCCACCTGACATTCCGCCGAACGTTCTGCACGTTCGAGCGACTTGGATTCGAGATCGATCATTACGATTGTCACACGGTTCGTTCCGAGCAAATGGCTGCTGATCAGTTTGTTTGGAAAGCCAATTTGCTGGGCGGAGGACGTCTGCATCAGCTTGGAAAACGCTTCAAAGAGCTGCCGACAATCAGAGACCACGTCGAAAAACACGCGTGGGTGATGGGCGAGGGCTACATCGTCGGCAGGCCGGACAAGCAAGTCCACGCTGCTGCTTACCTTACCGGAAGTCCAGCGATAACAGCCAAAGCATTGACTGCCGATGGCATTGATCCCGACAAGGTCTTTCTGGTCAAAGACACGCGTTTTCAATGGCCGCGTACGGAATCGCTGTTCATAGCACCGCTCGTATTAGTCCATGAAAATCTGTCGCTGGCAATGGCATTCTGGGATCACGGGAGGCTCGGGTATGACCAGCAGATTGTAGGTATTCACGCTCCCGAAGAGCAGAAAGATGATTTGAAACGGTTCTTCGAGCAACTACAGGAGAGAATCGAGCTGTATCGATTCATTATTTCTGTGGCGGGGTCTCGTTCTCTGGTTGGGAAGGCAACCGCAATTCGTCAAGGCGACATTGAATCCCTCCCGTTTTCTGTTACGGATGATCTGACTCTGTCTTACTGGGAGTCGGCGTTAGCTGACGACGTGGTTGAGTATCTTTCACCGTACGTGCGATTGGGACACAAGTCTGACCTTCTCAAGAATGATGCTGACCGAGCGGACGTTACCACATACTCAGAGTTGTTCTGTCGATTGCTGGGCTGTGTCTACTCCAACATCCAGTCCGCAGAACCCACCTTCCTTTCTGGCATGATCGTCCAACCGTTTTTCTTCGGTGACGAACCGCGCGTCGAATGGCTCGGGCCTGACTGTGAAGAACACCTTGCATCACTGCTGCACGATGACACTCTCGAATCACTTCGCACGATTCGAGTCGTCCGCCTCTACCACGAGAACGTGCTGTTCATCATTAAGCCGGACCGGCTGAGGTACTGGATTCGCTCAACGGCAATTCGTGACGCCGACGACACGCTCATCGATCTCCAGAAGCAGGGATATTGAGATGAGCGACTCTGACGAGCAGCCGGTCCACGGCAGGATTTCGATCGGTCTTGAGCCGGGGACGCTCGCGCGTCGGACGATCGAGTTTGTCCGGAACCAGTTGCCCGCATGGCGCGATGATCCGGAACGCGAATTGGTTGAAGCCGAAGAAGCGCTCAATGGCCAACTCTGCAAGTTCCTTAACTTTGCCGCGCGGTCGGAGTTTCCGATGGCTCAGTTCCATCACGAAGAACGTCAGGCCGAACGGCGTCGTGTCGATCTTTCTGCCGTCAGTGACATTCTTGTCGGCCACACGAAGTACCAGCCATTTCTTGTGATGGAAGGCAAGCGGTTGCCGTCGCCTTCGTCCGACCGAGAGCGTGAATACGTTATCGGTACGAAAAAGACATCGGGAGGAATCGAGCGTTTCAAACTCGGCCTGCACGGCGACAAGCTGACCCGAGCTGCAATGATTGGGTACGTGCAAGGTGACAGCTTCGGCGCGTGGCATACTTCGATCAATACGTGGATCGACGAGCTAACTGCCGAACCGAGCAGTGTCTGGCGCCATGACGACTGCCTCACAGACCTTGATATGGACCGTCGAAATCGGGTCGCGGTGTGCCGATCGGCGCATTCGCGAGTGAACGCCATATCGCCGGAAATTGAACTGGACCATCTCTGGATCGAAATGACCGCTAACCTCTCCGGTTAATATGGGCTGATTTGCCTGGACGTCAGTTGCTGACCGACAGAATTCACGTCAGAACCGGATGCCTGCCAGCATCACGTTGAATGCGAGGGCTGTGGCCACTGAGATCGGGACGAAGAACTCTTGGACACTTCTGTCGATTGCTTCCTCATAAATGCGATCGTGTCGAGAAGTGGTTTGGGCGACTCCACCGGATGGAATCTTATCACGCCGCTAATCTGCGTCGGTCCCATGAACCGACGCGTCGAAATCGTGTCGCAGGGCTGTCGACCACAGTTTGATTGGCTACTACCGGCAACAGGTGTCCGGTCCGGATTGAAGTCATGCCGCTCTTCGCTCAAACGACCACACGCGATCCAGCCAACGGTCAGTCGACGTACAGGAACTCGTTTGAGCACAGGAGCATGTGGGCGAAGTTTTCGAAGGAATGCTGGCGGGCCTCGTCGGCTTTTGTGCCGGATTGTTCGTAGAGCGCCGACAGGTGCTGGATGTGGTTCTGGGCGAGTTTTGATTCGGCGGCGGAGGGGGCTCGGGAGAGGGCGAGCC
>JABMPE010000311.1 GCA_013203845.1 Rhodopirellula sp.
TCCACATCGTGAATCCCGTGGCATTGTGGTCTCGACCGTCGCCTTTTTCGCTCATCGGGGTGCGGCCGAATTCGCCGCCCCAGACGACGAGTGTTGAATCCAGCAGGCCTCGTTGTTTGAGATCCTTCAGCAGCCCGGCGACTGGTTGATCACTTTCTCCGCAGTTGGTCGTGTGATTTTTCTCGATGGCCGAGTGAGCGTCCCACTTGCTGCCGGTTCCGTGATAAAGCTGGACGAAGCGGACGCCCCGCTCGACCAGTCGTCGAGCCAGCAGACAGTTTCGACCGAAGGTATTGGTCGGTGCATTGTCTGCGATGCCGTAAAGTTCCTGCGTCCGGGCCGTTTCCTGACTAAGATCCACCGCTTCCGGTGCCGTCGCCTGCATCCGGAACGCCAGTTCGTAACTGGCGATGCGAGCATCCAGTTCGGTCTGTTGTGGGCGAGTCTTCGCGTGCTGCCGATTCAGCTCGGTAAGAAACTCCAGCTTTGCGCGTTGCCGTTCCGGAGAAACGCCCTTTGGTGTCTTCAGGTTGGCGATAGGCTCGGTGCCCGACTTCAGTCTGGTTCCCTGATAGGCCGCCGGCATGAAACCCGAACCCCAGTTGCGAGGCCCGTTGACCGGATCCGAAGGCTTGTCAGGAATCACGACGAATGAAGGCAGGTTCTGATTTTCCGTCCCAAGTCCGTAGCTCACCCACGCTCCGAGTGACGGCCGACCGGCTGTGAACACTCCGGTATTCATCTGACAGACACCCCCAGAGTGGTTGATGCCGTTCGTCCAGCAGCCACGCAGGACGGCGATGTCATCGGCACAGGTCGCCGTGTGCGGCAGCCAGTCGGAAACCCACAAACCGCTCTCGCCGTGCTGCGCCCATTTCCGTTTCGGAGCGAGCAACGGCGCGTTGTATTCGCCCATCGGCGTGATGACCGGCTTGAACGACGACGGCAGCGGCTGCCCGGCCATCTTTGTCAGCAGCGGTTTTGGATCGAACAGATCCATGTGCGAAGGTCCACCTTCCATAAAGAGGAAGATCACGCTCTTCGCATGGGGAAATCCTGTCGGCAATTTCGGAGCCGCCGGCGATTGTGCCTTCGCGTCAGTCGCGAGCAGCCTGGCACCGACGTCACCACTCAGCAGATCGGCCAGCGCAAGACCGCCGAATCCCGCACCGCTCCGCAGAAGCATGTCTCGCCGGTTAAGTGCCGGCTCGACGTGCGGAACGGAATTCATGGTGGCAAGTCTTGACGATGCTGGCTTGGTCACAGCTTTGTCCTCAACGATAGGTTCCCAGTTCGATGTTCCCGGTCAGGCATTCAGCATACCCAACATTTAACCCGGAAGATGGAACTCGGAACAAACTTAGCCCTACTTTTCGTCGTCGGCACAAACCCAGCTGCCGAGCGTCGTGTCGTAATCGCACAGCTCGGCATCACTGAAGTAGATGGCGATTTCGCGAGCGGCGGCATCCGGGCCATCGCTGCCATGAACGAGGTTCATCTGACGGCTGACACCGTAGTCGCCTCGAATGGTGCCCAGCGGAGCTTCACGACCGTTGGTCGAACCCAGCATGGCTCGCACGACAGAGATGGCTTCCGGGCCTTCCAGAACCATGGCGACCACTGGGCCGGACGTAATGAATTCTTCGAGCAGCGGGTAGAACGGTCGTTCCAGGTGCTCTTCGTAGTGTTTCTGAGCGAGTTCCTTCGTGACCTGCAGCATTTTCAGGCCGACTGTCTTCAGGCCTTTTCGTTCGAAACGACTGTAGAGTTCTCCCACGAGTCGTCGTTGCACAGCGTCCGGCTTGATTATCACAAATGTTCGTTCCGTGGCCATTTTCGTCAGTCTTTCAAGAGTTTCAGTGAGAAGAATTGTGTTTGAAATTCACCGCGACCAGCGATTTCAACGCTCAGACGGGAAAGCGTAGCCGAACGTTCCTGGCGGCTGCAACGGGCCTGATGTCAAGCTTTCCGAGGATTCAAGCCGGCTTCCGTTTGAGTCACAAGTATCGCACGCTATGCTCTGCCTCTTGATACGGGTTCGATTCAACCGGGCCTGCAAATTCGAGGTCGAATCCCATCAGAATACTTAGACAGAGGCGGCGAGTCGTGCAGTCATCCAAAGAATCTTACATCCGACAGCCCCGATTCCTGATCCTCACGGCTTTGGTTCTGCTGGCCGCCTTGGTCCGGCTGATCGACGGTGCTCAGAATTTCGCCCCCATTGGAGCCATCGCGTTGTTTGGGGGAGCGTGCTTCGCATCCCGCAAAGCCGCGTTTCTGGTTCCGCTGTCGGCGATGCTGCTGAGCGACGTCCTGCTGAACCTGACCCGACACAGCAACCTGTGGTCGGAAGCCTGGAAGTTGACCGCGTTCACGTACCTGGCCTTCGTGCTGGTCGTGTCACTGGGAATGCTTCTCCGAAACCGAACTCGCAGTGTTTTTGCGATCGCTGGCGGTTCGCTGGTCGGCTCACTGATCTTCTTCGTCGCCTCGAACTTCGGCTGGTGGCTGACAATGGGTTTCCACGCTCCCACGTTCGCTGGCCTGACCGAGTGCTACGTCCAGGCCTTGCCCTTCTTTCGCAACACGATCGCCAGCGACCTGTTCTTCAACACGGTCCTCTTCGGCTGCTTCGCTTTGGTCGAAAGCCGCATCCTGATTTCCAAACCGGCTGTCGCCGAAGCCGCCTGATTTTGTGGGGCGAACCAAATGCGCCCAATCGATCCTGATGAATTTGTAGACTCCCTCGATTTCACAGACCGGCAGAATTACTGCCGATCATGGGGAACTTTGATTCTCAGAGGCAAAGTTGAACGCGTAACAGATCGATTGTTCAACGCAGCTTTTGCGGCGATTCGTGAGTGGAACTCAGTCCCGACTAATGAACCGGACCGTTCAATTGATGGATGCGTGTGTGGAATATTCCGTGTAATTCGGCAGGGGATCACGGAACGAGCATTCGACGCAAAACGCTTGGTGGGACGTGCTGCTTGCTTCTGTTTAAGTGAAAATAGCTCCGTTGCCGCCGCAGCAATTCGCCAATTCGAACCAGGAAGTGGTTTCCCCGGTGATCTGCCGTTCGCCGCATTCGCCAAGATCGCTATCCCCAAGCTCCGAGCGGCGGCATTGCGAGAGCGAGAGAACTGCCAAACTGTGCCAATGTCGGTTCGCGGTTTGGCGTTTCACGTGCTGTATAAGCTGGACTCGTCAGTTCTATTCTGCCGAGAGTTACGGGATGCCCGTTTTGAGTGTGCTCAGGCGTATTTCAAGTGGGCCGCCGAAACTCAGTCATCGCGAGCAGAAGACTACCTGCTGAAGGCAAACACCTTTATCTGGTACCAGTAGAGCTGCCTCTGCCTCGCATGTTTTCGGATTCTGGATCAGAAGCTTCCCGAGCCGTTTGAGATTGACGACTCGACGTCGACAATGCGGGCGGTTGGTTTAGCCAGGTCGACCAGAACTGGTTGCGGGGTGTCGACGCGAGCCAGGTTGCCGGCGGCGTCGCGAGCCACGACTCGAATGTAGAGTCTCGGCGGAATTCCCGGACCGACGTTCCAGATGTACTGGCCGGTATTCGGCAGCCAGTCAGAAATCTGCTGCCACGGGCCGTCTGGATTCGCGGCGTATGACAGGGCAATGGGTCGATCGGCCAGCTTCTGGTCCGCCGCTTTCCAGGTGATCAGAATTCGGTTGGCGTCGGCTCCCTGTCCCTGCTGAAGTGGGAACAGGTTGACAACCGGCGGCGACGAATCGACAACGATTGAGATTTCCGGCCGCTCGCCAGGCTGCGGGGCCGGGTCGGTCAGGCCGGCTCCACTGACGACTCGCATGGCGAATCCGTACACGCCGTCGGATGGAACGTCGACTTCAAACGGGCTGCGGTGATCGGCGTCAATCCCGTATCGATACCACTTGTCGCCGTTGTTCTGGCTGACAAACAGCTCGATGGTCGAAACCCCCGAAGGGCCGATGTCGTCGATCCGGTAATCAATGTTGAACTGCCGACTTTTGACTGTGCGGTGTCCGACCGGGGCTGGAACTTCGTAAGCAGGAATCTGCGACGAGTTTGCCGTTCCCGGAATTGACGAGACATCGCGTTGCTGCCACGCTTGGCCGGTTCCGGTATCCATTGGTGATGGAATTCCACCGTTTCCAGGAACTGGAGACGCCCCGGTTGTGGCTCCAAACGGGACTCCCGGTAACGGTTGTGCCGACGAACCACTCGAAAACGGAGACGCCGAACTCGACGAATAAACGTCGGAGGGACGTGGTGGCAACGCCGCCAGCATTGGGTTGTTGTCTGACGCAAGCGGCGGCGAGGTCTGCGGAACCGCATGCGGAGTTCCGAATTGACCAGGAGTCGGAATCGCTGAAAGCAGCGGGTTCTGGCCGGAGGCGATCGGTGAACTGAAATCAGGCACGCCGGTCGGAGGCTGTCCCGCGCTCGAAGCCGGTGCTCCAACCGCGTTGATGTCAATCTGGTATTGAGACTGTGCTTCGTTACCGGCCGAATCCCGTACACGACCGCGAACGGCGACGAGGCCGCCTCCCGGGATAGCCCAGCTTGTTTGCCCGTTTGCAGACGGTCGTACCGGAATCTGCTGCCAGTCCGTCATGCCGGTCTGAGTAAACTCCAGAACGATCGATGACGTGTCGACGCTGACGTCACTGATGGACCATTCCATCGCAATTCGACCCGGCTCAGATTGCTTCAGATCGATCTTCAGGCTCGGTCTGGTCGTGTCGACAACGACGATCAGGCCTGGCTGAAACACCGCCCCGCCGGGATGTAACTGTCCGTCACGAGCAACGGTCTGAACAGCAAACCAGTACTCGCCATCGGTAGGAGCCTGAAAGTCGAATCGTCCCACCTGAGGACTGACTTTCTGAACTGCCTGCCAGTTCTGGCCGCGGCTCTGGGACACATACAGCCTCACTTCCTGAGCACCCAGCCGCGCAATCTCCTGAGGATCGTACTGGTAGGGAATTCTGAAAGCCTGTCGGCTGGTATAGATTGGATCGGGCAGACTCGTTGCGACCGTCGAGGATGAGTCAGACAGGTGCGGCTGGCCTTGCGCATACGAGATGCCGGGAATTGTCAACAGGCCACAGGCCAGGGCAACGAGGCTTTTCATTTCCGCTCCTCCGCCGGAATCCAATGCTGCGTATCGGGATGCACGCTGATCAGACAGAAAAGGCGGACACCGATCTGGAAATGTGGATACGCAACGCCCCGAAAGTCCGCCGGAAATCCGGGTCTCTCTGTCGGTATCGACCTGAGAAGTTATGCCGCTTGAAGGGAATTTCCGGATCAGCGGAGATAATCACCGATGGTCGGTGAGTGTTCCTGAGTGGAACATCGGGATTTGCTCCTACAGCCGTCACCATTTACCACCAGCCTTTCGTGGTCTGCCGGGACTGCTTGTGTGCTGGCATTCCTCGCACCGATGAAGGTGTAGAGTGTGTAATCCTCAAGGTTCCCCAGGGTGGAGGCTCTATGTCATCTGCTGCCGGAAATAACGCCGGTCTCAGCGGAAGATTCGTTTGAGTCCGCCAACTGGCGGGAACCGGGGGTTCTGCGGCGACGTCAAAGCTTGTTTCATCGTAGTTTTCGAGCTTATGAACTCGGTTCTACGCTTACTTTCTGCAGAGTGAATCAGCTGTAGATTTCAGAAGTTGTGATTCGCATGAATGGTCGGCCCGGATGCTGTATCTCTTTGTCAGGTTATTACTTAGGGAGCAGACATGGGCCATGGCCGCGAAGATCGACTGAGAAGAATATGAATTAACGCTGCATGATCAGGGATGTTCGCAAATGGTGACACATGAACGACACCACTGCAGCGTGAGTGAGGGGCTGTTTTGATGGGTCGCACCGCGGCCTCTCGCAATCAGAGACAAACACAACCGAGTAATCTTCGGGAGATCAGGTATGTTGTTGACATCGTGGGTTCGGAGTTTTCGTCAATCGTTGCAGAACCGCCGTCGGGGAAACCGTCGCGGCCTCGATTGGCAGACTCAGTCGTTGCACGGTAACGCTGGACGTCGCAGCCGAAATACCGAGCAGCTTGAAGATCGCATGCTGCTGACGGCATTTGTTGTCGACCAGCAGTTCGTTGATGCGAACTCCGGCTCCATCAATATTTCGAACAGCACGATCGACATCGATAGTGACGGAATACCGGAGTTTGATTCGATTGTCTTCAATGATGCGAGGATCGGGGGGACCGGCGGGGTCGGTATCAACGTTAACCTGTCCGATCTGGTGTTGAGTCGAATCGTCTTTCAGGGTGTGCAGCTCGGCGATCAGGCGACCGGCGACAATCAGACGAGCGGAGTCAGCATTACGTTGAGTCATGTCGATCTGGCCGCGATTGCCTTCGACGATACGACGATCTTCAGCGGTTTCGGTGGCGGAGTGGATATCAATCTGACTGATGTCCAGATGGAAGAACTCGCGATCTATAATTCGACGATTACCGGCGGTCTGAATGCCGGAGTCACGATTGACGTGGCCAGTGTCTCGCGCAACGCGAGGATCAGTGAGCTGGCGATTTCCGGCAGCACGATTGACGGTGTTGCACTGACTGCCGTTGGACTTCAAAAGTCCATTATTGGAGCGTCTCAGGGGAATCCGGTTGTAATTACCGTGCCTGATCACGGGCTGATGACGGGCGCGGAAGTCAGGATTACCGGCGTCACTGGTCAGACAGCAGCCAATACCCGAGACACGATTACGGTCATTGATGAGAACACGTTTTCGCTCAACAACACAGACGGTTCTGCCAGCGCACCTTATGCTGGTGGAGGCACACTCGTCGCAACCACCGATCTCAACAATATCCGCATCGTCGAAAGCAATATCACTGGTTCGACCGGGAAGGATGGCCTGGCGATCAAACTGACGGATGCGCGAGCACCTGGTTTGACGATCCAGGACAATCTCTCGATTGACAGTATCGACGTTTCTCTGACTCGTACCCCGATTGATGGTCTGCAGATTCGCGGAAATTCTGCGATTAATGCCAACCGGCCTCAGGTGAACGCGGTCAACTTTGATCTGAATAACTCGACACTGACCAACGTCATTATCGATGGGAACGTCGTTGACAGGGGCGCCAGTGCGTCCGGTGGTGAGGGCGTCGTCTTCAATGCCGTCGACAGTAATGTCTACGGTAGCTTTTCGTTCAACACCGTTCAGTCAACACTCGGTGCGGGCCTGAAGTTTGTTGGTTCTTCGTCGGCAGCATTCCTCGCTCAAAACCAGGGTCCACTGACCTTCGATTTCAGCTCGCTGTTTGCTGAGACATCGCTGGTCGCGCCGATTACGGCCGCCGCGACGACGGTTCAGGTCGTTGACGGTCGAGCGTTTCAGGCTCAGCAGATCGTCGTGATCGGCGACGAGCACCTGTTCGTTGAGTCGGTCAGCGGCAACACATTGACAGTCAAACGTGGCGAGGCTGGCACGCTGGCACTCAGTCATGCAACTGGCAGCCGCCTTCGATCCGTGACCTCTTCTGCTTCCGGAGTGCCGCGTACGATTTCCGGCAATTCGTTTATTGCAAACGCCGGTGCCGGGGTCTCCGCTTCACTGGGAGCCGGCGCCGCACTGAATGCCGACCTGACGACGAATATTTTCCGGAACAATGTTGGTGGCGGTATTAATATCGCTGCGAATGACACACACGCTGTGGCTACAAACATCCAACGCGGTGGCATCAGCAGAACGGCAACAACGCTTAACGTTACTGATGCCAGTCCGTTTGCCAGTTTCAATGTACCGTTCGATGTCCTTGTCGATGGCGAACGCATGACCGTCTCAGCTGTCAACGGAAACACGCTGACAGTTCAGCGTGCCGTGCAGGGCACGGTCGCCAGCTTCCATGCGACCAACGCGACCGTCACCGCAACAACCGGCGATGCTCTGGATCTGAATATCGGAGACTCGGCTGCAGGACTGGGCAATATCTTTGACGGGAATCAAGGCGTCGCCATCAATCTGTTACTGAATGATCAGGCCGCGGGCAGTCTCGACGTTGTCGGAAATACGATCATTAATACTGGAATTGGCAGTGGAGCGCAGGCGACTAACGAAGATGGGATTCAAATCTCCCTCACGGGAACCCAGATTAACAACGAAGCCACTGCTGTCCTGCGACGATCGTTCATCAGCAATAACCAGATCGGCGTCGACGCTGTCTCGACCCTTCCTGCTGATCTACCCATTGGAACAGCGGTCTTTCAGGTGGCTGACGGCAGCGGATTTGCGGCGAACAGCTCGATACTGATTGATGGAGAGCAACGCACCATCTCAAGTGTCAACGGCAACATCATTACTCTTACTGCTCCCACAACAGCTCTCCATCTTAGTGGAGCAGCAATACTGAAAGCCGCTGTAGAGACTACTCTTGTTGTTCCAGGTATGTCTGCCTCGATCCCGGCCGGAACGACCATGATTCAGGTAGCGAATAGTGCTGGTTTTTCGGTGGGAAGTACCATTCAACTTAATGGCGATTTACTCGTTGTCGCAAGCGTAAATGGAAACACGCTGACTCTGGAGACGCCAACTACAACTAGCCACCTGCAAGGTAGTCGAATCGCCAACAGTGCCGGCGGAAACTCGGGACGTGCGATTGACATTTTCTTTGATGAGCAGACGGCCATCGAAGACCTGCAGATTACCGGCAATACGATCGCCAACAATCTTGACGATGGTGTTCGTATCACTCGAGAAGACGATGCGATCACGCGAACGGTCAATCCGTTTGACGGGCAGAGCCGAGCCATCACCATCGCATCAAACACAATCAGCAATAATGCTATCAATCCCGCGACTGAGCAGCTTCAGTCTGGCGGCAGTCAGCAATACGGAGCCGGCATCGAGATTGTGGCGAGAAACGGTGACCTCGATCAAACCGACGTCGAGATTCGCAACAACACGATCAGCCGAAACGCTCGCTCGGGCGGCGGAACTGACGCTTCAGCCACAAACGGCATCAACCTGCGGGCCGAGGCCGATGCGCAGTTGCTGGTCGATATGACCAGTAACGTCGTCAACTTCAGCGAAGGCGACGGAATTTCGTTGTCGACCCGCGAGAATTCAACGACGGACCAGAGGGATATTGGCGGAACCTGGACGAAGAACGACTTTTCGGACAACGGTCAGAACGGGATCGACATTCTGGGGCGATTCGGCATTTTCAATCTGCTCATCGTTGGTATCGAAGGCGTTGACAGCGTTGACGGTCGGAGCCTCGGAAACTCTATTCGACGCAATCAGTACAACGGCATCAATATTCGACGTGGCGGAAACGCATCGATCGTCAATAACGACTTCTTCATGAACGGTCTCGATGAATCGCGAGCCGTTGATGTTGGAGACGCCACTCCCGTCGGTACCTTCGGGTTCCTGACGGAAGAAAGCGCCATCAATGGCAGCGGCATTCATGTGGCTAACGGTGGCAATCTGGGCGTAGGTTCTGGTCTGTCTGCCTTTAACCGCGATGTCAATCTTGACATCAAGGCGAACGTTTTTGAATCAAACCGGGGAATGGGGATCGACATAAACTCGTATGTCAGCCTCACAGTCAGCGACACAGTCAGCGCCACAATTCGCGACAACCTGATCACGGAAAACTTCAACGACGGTATCGAGATCTCAGGGCACGTCGAGACAACGCTGCTCGGAAACTTTATCGACAGAAACCGAGGCCGCGGCATCGATCTCATGAGCTTCGGACTCGGCCTGGAGGTTCTGGTTCAGTCAAACTACAAGATCGGCAACGGGCAGGTTGAAGGCCGAAATACTGTCGTTGGCAACAGGCTGGAAGGTATTTACTACGTCAATACAGCCAATAATCAGGACCAGAATCTGCTCAGCGTAGATCCCAACTCACGACAATCTACTGGCAATGTTCAAAGCTGGCCTGCCGCCATTCTGCAGATTGACTCGAATCAGGTAGATGCCAACGGTATCGACAGTGGCGCTTCTGGTACAGGTATTGTGCTCTGGATTGGAACCAGTGGTGGGGAAAGTTTCACCAGCCGGGCATACAATAATGCCACCGGCACCGCGACTGGCATTGGCTC
This sequence comes from Rhodopirellula sp., assembly GCA_013203845.1. Taxonomy (GTDB): domain Bacteria; phylum Planctomycetota; class Planctomycetia; order Planctomycetales; family Planctomycetaceae; genus JABMPE01. The sequence goes on from JABMPE010000311.1 coordinate 10,090, forward strand.
TGTCGGTGGCATCGCGGACCCTGTCAATTTTGACTTTATCACGTCTACCACTTCAGGCCTGACCACAGCTGAAGGACGAGTCAACAGTCGCACCAACGCAAGAATCGTCAACAACACGTTTGACGGTAACTTTGGTGACGACTTTACGGTCGATGCATTTATCTCCACAGTTCCCCCAATTACATCAGGAGACCGATGGGACACCACATCCACTCCACAATATCGTCTCAACACTTATGTCTCCGACCCGCTCTCGCGTTTGAATCTCCAGTTTGAAGGTAATCAGGGTGACGGGCTCGATGTCCGAAACGTCGCCCCTGTCTATACAAACGACGAACCACTCTTCAAAAGACGTATTGCTTCGAGTCCTCCGCGAAGCCCTGTCGGCCCCTACGCTTTAGGTACGTTCGTGAGAGACGCCACACGTGTTCCGTCACGGACTCGAAGTGGTTCCATTCTGGTACCAGGGCAAGGGGCCGGTCCGAACGGTGCGCCCGAAGCTGTTTACACCATCAACAACGTTCAGCCCATTGATGTTGGAAACGGAATCAGTAGCCTCCAGGTGACCCTGACTCCAACGTCTGCGGCCCTGGCGGCTTACGGAGCAGGCCTACCCGCTGGCCTCTTCACTGGCGCTACTGTTGAAATCTACAACGTTTTCAGTGTTGATGGCACGCCTCATTCAGCCAATGGCGTGTTCAGGGTACAGAGCTTCGATTCTGCGACCCGCACCATCATTCTTGAGAATACTGCTGGTGAAAACGGGCCTGCTTATTCATTCGGCGGCACCCTTATTATTAACGACGAAGTCACTGTTGGTGGTTTTCCGCCATTCCAGTACCCGGGCGAAGGCCCGTCGACGTTTCGAGTGTCTCAGGGTTTCGACACATCCGGGACGCTCGCCCAGAATGAGTTTTCAGATGGCGACAACTTCTTCGACGGTGGCAGCACTGGGGGTTTTCCCCTTTTTGGACCGGCTGGCATTGTTGGACTCATTGACTGGGGTGTCTGGACACCGAATTCATCATTGAACGGCGTAATCACCAATGTAACATCTGTGGGCAGCACCGTCACAATCACGTCACCAAATCACGGATTGACCAACAACCGCCTGATTGAAATTGCTGATGTGAATGGCATCCCCAATCTCAACAGCAAATTCCTGGTGACAGTAACCGGGCGTGACACATTCACAATCACTCGGTCGCTTGACGGTGTCTACATTGATGGAGGCGAGTGGAAAACTCGAGACGAAAGCTTCCCGGATCCTAAGGCTCCAACATTCCCGATCAGCAACATCGTCGATGTAACTCCGGACCCGCGAACATCGGCGTCTGGTGTCGTGACTCTCAACTTCAGCGAGCCGATCACGAATCTGGACGTTGGCGATTTGTTCCTCACACATGACGGGGTGCCAGTCGACATCAGCGGGATCCCTGTGCAGCAGATAACCCAGACTCAGTACACGATCGATCTGTCTTTCGTGACCACGATGGAAGGGCAGTATCAGCTGAGAATTGACAACACCTTTCCTGAGGCGACGATCGTTCCGATCAGCCCCGATCCGCGGACATCATCTGCGGGAATTGTCACTATCAACTTTTCGGAAGATGTAACGGGCGTCGATATTGGAGACTTTGTGCTGTCACGCGACAATGGCGACAGCAATGGATTTCAAGCCATTGATTTGAGCGAACGCACTGGCACCGGTAACAATCTGGCTGTCACTCAGGTCAGTGCCTCGCAGTACACGATCGATCTGTCGGGTGTCACCGATGATGTGGGAACGTACCGACTGACTCTGCTCTCACCGCAGTCACAATCAATTACTGCACTTGGCGGTCAATCAGGCAACGGCACGCCCATTGTTGTGACCTCGCAGCAGCATGGACTGGCGACAGGACAGACTGTAACGATCACCGGTGCGATTGGAGCGTCGAACGGTCTTGCCACCGTCGTCAACGGAACGTATCGGATTGTTGTTACCGATCCTGATAACTTCATGCTTTATGACGATACACTGACGACACCGCTACTGGCCGACAATGCAACTTATTTCAATTCGCCCGGTGATTTCGGTGACTGGCGATTCGACCCCCACATCATCGATCGTGTTGGAAAAGCCTATTCAGTTGATCGCTTTAATGTGCCTGCCGAAGTCAGTGAAGTCTGGGCACGGTCGAACACAGCACCGACAGCCGACATCCTGGATGTTTCGCCGGACCCGAGAAATACCTCGGTCAGTTCTGTCATTGTCCAGTTCGATGAACCAGTAAATTCGACTCAGTTCACGAA
>JABMPE010000312.1 GCA_013203845.1 Rhodopirellula sp.
GCGGATTGGGACGGTGAAGAAGATTACCTGCGGTATTGGTGGAGATTCCCCTTCCCCGACAATTCCTGTTGCGCCAGTTCCGGAAGAACTCGATTGGGATTTCTGGCTTGGGCCAGCACCGAAAGTCCCTTACCGGGCACTGCCGGAAGAGAGGAAAGGGTACGGTGGGGGAGTTCCCCTCTACAGTAACTGTCACTACTCGTTCCGCAACTGGCACCAATACGCCGGTGGCAAGCTGACAGACTGGGGAGCCCATCACGTGGACATCGCCTGCTGGGCCATCGGTGCAAGTGACACTGGTCCGAGCAAGGTCACGCCGCTCAGTTACAAAATCCCGGTCGAGTACAAGGACGGTTATCCGGTCGTCGACGACCGGTATAACATCGCCACTGAATTCAAACTTCGCGCAGACATGCCCAACGGCATCGAGCTGTTGATCACCAATGAAGGGGACAACGGCATTCTGTTCGAAGGTACCGAAGGCCGGTTCTTCGTCAACCGCGGCAAGATCGCCGGCAAGCCTGTCGAGGACCTGAAGAGCAACCCGCTGCCGGAAGGAGCGATCGAAGAGGTCTACGGCGGCCCGGTCAGCGCAAACCACACGGCGAATTTCATCGAAGGCATGAAGTCCCGCAAGCAGCCGATTTCGGACGTGTGGTCGCACAACCGAATGCTCGAAATCTGCCACCTGTCGAATATCGCGATGCGACTGGACCGGGCTCTTGAATGGGATCCGGCGAAGCGAGAAATCATCGGCGACGCTCAGGCCAACTCGTTCCTGTCTCGCGAATACCGCAAAGGTTTCGAGATCAACATGTAAGCCTTACGCCGACCTGGCATAAGTTGCTTCCGGCAACCGGGGTGCAGTGTCTTTCACGACCTCGCCCCTTGCCGGGCCGCAAATCCTGCTTAGAAATAATGTAGGGCCGGTTCCTACCGGCCATCGCAACTTGACTGGCCGGGCCACCCTGCGACATCCTTCCAAAATGGAATTACACCTTCTCACCCCAACTCTGACAATTATTGGCAGGCCAGTGCTTAGTCAGACAGGGCCACGTTTGGACGATTGACGTCAAGGTAGAGCGGGATGTCTCTGGTTTCGAAGCGGTTCACAAGTTCCTCGTGACCGTGCTCTCTGACCAGTTCTGCTTCTTCTGGATAAATCCGGAAGACTGAGTGCATGTCGATCCAGCGGTAGTCGGGAGACTGCACGGATTCTCCCAGCGACTTCAGTGCGATCCACGCATTCATGGTGGTGTCAGGGGCCACTGGTAAATGAGCCTCGTCATTGGTGAAGACCGCCGGATCTGGCCAGGTGTCGGTTTTGAGTAACTGGCTGACGATCGCCTTAAGCCCCTCGACCGGCCAGTTCCACTCGGGATATTCGAGGCTGTCTTCAGGCAGAGGCCAGTCGGGAGGCAGAATGCAGCGAAGTTCCGTGCAGGCGTGCAGTTTCCAGCCCTGAGCCAGTCGATGATCGCTCAGCCCGACGGTGATTAAAGAGTGTCTATCGCATTTTTCATTGGCAGGGATCACACGCAGAGTGACTGCTGGATCACTGGCAATTTCCAGCACCCAGTCGTTGAGCGGACCGGCAAGTTTCGTCAATTCCTTGAGATAACGCTTGCGTCCTCCCGGATAATCAACCGGCGTCGTTTCACGTAGAGTCTTCGCACCAACCGACCGAAGGTATTCAAGAACCTCGCGATGACCAAAGTCCTCGGCCTGTGTCGCCGGATTGATTCCTCGCCATGTAGAGTGAATGTCAGCACCATGCTCAACCAGTAGCTTTACAACATCGAGATGACCTTCGGTGGCCGCATATGTAAGTGGCTGACATCGAGGCATTCCGTTCACAACGAAGTTAATCTTTGCTCCATGATCCAGCATCCAGCGGACCATCTTTACGTGATTCTCACTTGCAGCTTGAAGAATGGCTCCCTCTGGTTGATAAAATGCGTCATTCGGATCTCCGTGATCCTTGGCTTCATTGATGTCGACGCCGAGTTCGAGCAATGCATTCATAATAGGAATGCTTCCGATACGGGCTGCTTCCCACATCCATTGATCTGATCCATCACGTTCATCACGGAGTTCCTCTGGATGCTCCCGAAGTAAACGTGAAAACTCCGACACGTCTCCACTCTCCAACGCGTCATCGATCATGTCCCAAACAGCCACTTCATCATCATCATCATCATCATCATCATCATCATTGTTGTAGTCGTCATCATATCCGTCACTCATCAGTTTTCTCCGAGACAACACCGCCGTCAGGGCAGTTCCTATGAAGTCTTGCCAGATCCTTCAGAGCATTCGTAACCGCTTTCTTTCTGTTACCCTTGCTACTCTTCTTCTTTCTACCTTTCTCGTTTGCCTTTTTCAAATCCTTAAGCACTTGTATTGCATAACTCTTCGAGTGACATTTATTTGGGCTAATGACGAGGTTTTCGCAGCCGGTAAATGGGTTGATTCCAACCTCACAAAGAATCTGCCGAGCTTTTTCGTTCTCAGGAAACCTGTTGCCCTTCATCACGATGTGGTGCCCATGTGGACTCTGAAGGTTTGCCGGACTCGGCTCTCCGCAGCCGCCGGGCTTTGGTGCCGTTACATACTCTGTCCAGGTCTTATATGGCGACGGTGCGTATTCCAGGTAATTATACCCTCGTTTCACACACCAGTTACACGAGGCATTATGCACCAGCACTCCGCTTTTGCCCACTCGATAGACATGGTCGCCATCCACTTCGATGTTGAAGACCGGCTGTGAGGATGATGGTTCGTCGATTGAAGTGATTTCAATTGAGCCAGCCAGGGTCTCCAGCATGTCCTTTGATTCCAGACTGCGAGCGAAGGCCCAATCACCTGGCAGGCCGCAGTGTTCCCGGTCCAGGCCGTCCAACACCAGCACTTCCAAATCGAGCTGCCACCGACCATTCTCATCGGTTGTCAACGCCAATTCGAACTGCTGCGATACTGACCGGGAACCAGCGAAGTAGGGCCGGTTCCCACCGGCCGCATTGATGTCCGGCAATTTCGTCGGCCGGTAGGAACCGGCCCTACAGATCACCGCTTTGGTTTCTCCACGGTCAGTTTTCGTCGGTAGATTCTTTTGCCGTGGGCGATGTAGAGCGTGCTGTGGTCGGGCTGGTGAGAATGCACCTTGTGATCGAGCGAGTAGCGCCGGTTTCCACTGCCTAGAAAATCGTCAGGCCAGGCAGTGACTTCTGGTCAGATGACGACGGGATGTAGTACGGGAACGAGCATGAGTCGATCTGTTTGATCGCCTTCTCGAAGACGGCGTCCCGGTACGCGGCCGCGCTGAATTCTTTCACGCGGACCAGGCTGGGATTGACGGTGATGTCCAGCGTTCGCAGTGCGGTTCCGCCACTGCCACGCCATTCCAGTTTGATCAGCGCATTCGTCGTTTGAACCTGCTGAGTGCGGTCCAACATATTCTGTGCCATGTGGCCGGCCTTTTCCGAGTAATGCGCGTAGACCGTGATCGCGGAGCCGTCGGCGACCGTTAGTCCGTCGGCCGCCAGGCGTTTCGTCAGCGACTCCTTCAGCGCGGTAGCCGTCTGAGTCGCGTCACCGTGACTGAGTGCCCCGACTTCGACCAGCAGACTGACACTGCTTCCTTTGCGAAGCAGCGAGGAGGTGTCGTTGTCCGCAGCGGCGATCGAACTGCGAATCGACGACCACGGCACCGGAATCAGCGTCAACTGCCGGTCGATGAGCGATCCGGCTGGCACGAGCAGACCGTCCGGTGCAGGGCGACGGCGTTGCGAACCGTTTTGAGCCGTGGAGTCGATGAACCAGACGGCCTTGCCAGACTCGGCATCAACGATACAGCTGCCGGATACGCACCAGCCGGTGTCGCCCGGTATCCACTCCAGCGACGTCCCCAGATAGATCGCGCCCGTGATCGGTGAGTACCCGACGTCACCAATGAACTCCCCGCCGACTGAAGGTTTTCCTGTGGCAAGATCCACGACCTCAATCCGCGTCAGGCTGTCTTTGACGAAACCGCAGGCGATCCGATCTCCGGTCGAATTGAACGCCACTCCGCTCGATCGATAGATCGGGGAATTGGCAAACTTCGCGGCGGCCACGACCGCGAGCGAACCGACGTCGATGATCAACAGATTGCTGGTATCGATGAGGTAGGCCAGATATTTGCCGCCCGGACTGATCGTGCAGTGTGTCAGGTCGAGCACGTTTTCGAAGGCCAGTCGCTTCAGCTCCGCTCCTGTCGACACGTCAAACAGCTTCAGAAGCCGTTGTGGTTTTCCGTCGATCCGCTGATCAGAAAACGTGAGGAGCCTGTCTGGCGATGTCAGCGTGAGCGAACTGACTTTCTGGCCGGGTTGCTCGACATCGATTGTTCGAATCTTCTGACCGGTCGTGTACGACCACACGGTAACCTGATGCTTCTCACTGCTCTCCTGATGAATGAACGCCACCGTGGTTCCATCGGGGCTCAGCGTTCTGCTTCCAGCGGTTGTGGTCACCACATCAATCGAGCCAATCTGTTCTCCGGTCGCCAGGTTGACCGATCGACTGCCCTGAAGTCCGACCTTGGTCGCACCAAACCCGAGTGCAACAGCCGCAGTCGGAGCATTCGGATATGTCATGCCCATTACAGCGTCCGGTTTGGTGAGCTTCGTGGTTTCGCCCCAGGGCAGGACAGAAGTATCAGCGGCCAGTGGCCAGCCAAATGGAGCGTCCGGGGCCGCGACCACCGAGGAACCTGCCACGCCAACAGCCGAACTGCCAGCATTCGTTGAGTCGACCGAACCGGCTGGCGAACCTGATCCATTGCCCGCAGACGCTGCCCCCGTCGAATCCGCGGCGTCGGCACCGTTTGACGCCGCGATGGCTCCGCTGCCATCAACCGTATCGCCACCGTTACCCGCATCACCGCCGCCGGACATCAACACGGCCAAGATGATACCGATGATGACAACGCCACCGATCGCGCCACCAATAATCAGCGGAGTCCGGTTCGGCTGCTTTTTGGATTTCTTCTTACCGCCCGATCCGGAGGACTTCCTTGCCGGCGAGCGTCGGCGCGGTTGCGGTGCCTCATATTCCTCGTCGTCGTACTCGCCGTCGTCGTACTCGTCATACTCCTCGTATTCTTCTTCCGGCGGTTTCGGTCGAGGCACGCGAATCGGTTCGCCACACTCAGGACACTTGAGCGTCTTTCCGGCGGCAGTGTCTTTGACAGCCAGCACCTTCGAACACGATCGACACTTCACACGAATCGGCATGCCCAGCCCTTTTCGAAACAGAGAGAGAACGACGCAGCGAAAAGCAACCGCGAAGGAAAACCAGTCGACGAAGCGTCAGCGTAACGTGATCCCGCTGGAATTTCCCCGAAACCGAGCAACATTGAGATGATGCGACTGCCAAGCTGTCGGCTTCAAGTCGACTTTCGCGGAGGGAATCAGCGTCACGTCTTCAATTCGAAAACAACGAAGTTCGGCGACTTACAAATCGTCTTCTACTTCCAGACTTGGATACGCCGCTCGTCGAAGTTCCCTCGTGAACGGTCAGTCTGGATGCAGAAGAGCGACAGCATACGTTGCTCCTTACCGCTTCGGTTTCCCGACTGCGAGTCAGTAGGGCCGGTTCCCACCGGCCGAATCATGAGCCGTCTTTCAACAATGACCGGCCGGTAGGAACCGGCCCTACACGTCATCGTTTTGGTTTCTCGACGGTCAGTTTGCGACGGTAGATGCGCTTGCCGTGGGCGATGTAGAGCGTGCTGTGGTCGGGGCCGGCCAGCATGCAGGTGGTCAGCGGCTGGTCTTTGTCGACTTTGGGCAGAACACCGCAGGGGCGGCCGGTGGGGTCGAAGACCTGGACTCCCAGTTCGCTGGTCACGTAGTAGCGGCCAACCTTGTCGACGGCCATGCCGTCACCTTTCGCGACAGGCACGTACGGCGGTGGCTCGTTGAAGTTGAACTCGCCCTTCGGGTCGATGGCTAGACGCATCGGCATTGTGGGCATTTTAGCGTCGAGCACGCCACCAGCATTGACTCGGAATGTCCAGGTGTGTGTTCCGCCATAATTGGACACGGCCAGCGTGCCACCATCGTTCGACAGGGCGATGCCATTCGGTTTCGTGATACCGGTATCGACCGGTGTGACTTCGCCGGTCTGTGGATTGATCCGAGTGACCTGCTTCGCCCCGGTTTCGGTGATCAGGATGAAGCCGTCTTTCGTCACAGCCAGATCGTTGGGCTTCACTCCTTCAGCGACGGTCTTCACTTCGCCAGTGGCCGGGTTAATCGAGATGACTCGGTTCTTTGATCCCTGGCACGCGTACAACAGCGAGCCATTGGGGTTGAATTCCAGACCGCTGACAGATTCTTTGGCGATTTCTGTTTTGGTGCCGTCCGCTGCACTGATGCGGATCACGGAAGGAGCCCGCATATCGCAGAAGTAGAGATTGCCATCCTTGTCGGCGCATAGCGCATCGGCAAAGCCCAGGTCGTCGGCAACCAGTTCCCACGATTCACCGGGGATCAGCAGATTCAGCAGTGTCAGGTCGCCACCGAGGTCTCCCCTGGTGTCAAGTTCCGGTGTGAAGGTCTCTTTGCGCCACAGCCACTTCATGGCGTCCGGGAACTTCGAGCTGCCGAAGTCGGAGTTGTGCGCGTAGCCTTCGGCCCAGTCGAAACGCGTGTCGTAACCCATGTAGGACAGAGCGGACGCCATGCGCTGATTGGCCCACGGCCAACTTCCGAAGGCGTTATCGACGTCGCCGCTGGTGTCGGCCATGTAGACGCGAATCGGTTTCGGCTCGGTCTTGCGAACCAGAGCCGGGTAGACGTTACCACCTCGCAGATTGGTGAAACTGCCGACACTGGAATAAACCTTGCGGAAGGCGTCGGTTCGTTCCCAGGCTGCTGTGAATGCACAGATGGCTCCCGAGCTGGATCCGCCGATCGCGTGCATCTCCGGATCGTCGGAAATCGTGTAGTTCTTTTTTACTTCCGGAATGATTTCTTCCAGCAGGAAGCGGACATAGCGATCTCCCAGGCTGTCGTATTCAAAGCTCCGATTGGAGTGCCTGCCGTTCTGTCGCGGCTTCGACTTGTCGTGGCCAGGGTTAATAAACACGCCAATGGTCGGCGGCATGTCTCCGCGAGCGATCAGGTTGTCGAACACCACGGGCACGCGCCAGCGACCGTTGACGTTCTGCATGCCGGCACCGTCCTGAAATACCATCAGTGCGACGGGCTCGTCCCCGTTGTACTGAGCCGGCACGTAGATGGACCAGTCGCGAATCGTGCCGGGGAAGATGGTCGATTCCCACGGTTCCATCTGTTCGATCGTCCCTTTCGGCACGCCTTCCTGAGCGACCGCGTCAGGATGCGGTTTCCATTCGGGTTTGGTGTTAACGATAGGGATACTGGTGGATTCGGCGTTGTCATCCCACAACCATTTCAGAGCCTCTGGAAACACCTCGCCGCCCCACTTGCTGCTGTGACCGCCGTCGGTCATCACGAGCTTGTATGGGTAGCCGGCGAACTGCAGAGCCGCTGCCAGATCCTGATTACCCAACGGCCAGTTGCCATGCAGGTTATTGAGATCGTCGCGACCATCCTGCAGATACACTTTGATGGCTTTCGGTTTGTCCTTCGACTTGCGGACGAGCCCCGGGATTTCCCAGCCGCCGCGAATGTTGGTGAAGCTGCCAATGTGGCTGAGCACCTTGCCGAACTGATCCGGCATCTCCCACGCGACAGTGAAGGCACAAATGCCGCTGGATGAAATCCCACAGACAGCTCGCTTTGCAGGATCGCTCGTCACGTTCAGGCCCTTCAATGCGACGGGCAGGAACTCGTCGACCAGGAAGTTCGCGTAGCGATCACCCAGTGAGTCGTACTCAAACGAGCGATTGCTGCGATCTTTCGCCCCCGGTGCCGTCGCGGGAATCGTGCCGGGATTGACGAACACGGCAATGGTGACGGGCATCGCTTTCTGATGAATCAGATTGTCGAACACCACGGGCACACGATACGAGCCCTTCGGGTTCGCATAGCCGCTTCCATCCATGAAGACCATCAGCGCGGCAGGTTCATCAGCCTTGTACTGAGCTGGCACGTACACGCTGAAGTCGCGGACCGTTCCCGGAAAGATCTGGCTGTCGCTGAACTGCCCCGCCGTGACTTTTCCCTGAGGCACGCCGTCCTGGACGACTCGATCAGGATTCTCTTGCGCCATCGCTCGAAGAGACAGCAGGGACACCGCGAAACACAGCGGGATCAAATGACGCTTAAGACAATTCATAGTCGGACTCCGGATTTGTTACCTGGTCAATGCTCTACGTGGTCACCGCACACTGAAGCCGCGATTGAGCACTCCCGACAGAATTTCAGGCGGCACTCAATTCGTTGCTCACGGAAGCTGGTGCTCGTCCCGTCGTCGCGACAAGCTCACAACCACCGTGCTGCGATCGCATTCTTGCAGCTGCTCCGGATAATTTCACGCAGGTTGAGATTTCACTGACGGGCCGGTTGATCGTGCTGATTTGCACATTGGAAAGCTACGCCGCACACTATCTCTTTGGTGTCCGCAGGAGGAGTTTGGCGGACAGGTCGCGGTGGAGATTTGAGAAATGTCAGACGAAAAATCCATGTCTCTGTTGCTCGTCGAAGATCAGGACGACTTTCGCGAAACTTGTGCCGAGTGGATGGTCCGTAAGGGGCACGATGTCGCTCAGGCGCCGAATGGTCACGACGCAATTCATGCGTGTTCGAAGAAGCAATTTGACGTCATCGTGCTTGACCTGAACATGCCGGGGCTGTCCGGGCTGGAAGTCCTGGACCGATTCCGTGCCGACTGCGTCGAGGCCCACGTGATCGTGCTCACTGGTGAGGCGACGATCGACTCAGCTGTGCAGGCCATGAAGCTGGGAGCGCACGACTATCTGTGCAAGCCGTTTCCTTTGCCAGAGCTGGAAAAACGCTGCCGCATGGCTTTTGAACATGGTCAGCTCCGCAAAGAGAACCTGCAACTGAAGGAAGTCGTGCGTCGTTCACGGCCGTCCGGCCCCAGGATGATCGGCGAGTCACCTCCGATGCAACGGATATTCCGCCTCATCGAACGTGCCGGACCGTCTGACAAAGCCATCCTGATTCAGGGGGAAAGCGGAACGGGCAAAGAACTTGTCGCCAGGGCTCTCCAGTTAAACAGTCACCGGGCCGACAAGCCGTTCATCACCATCAACTGTGCCGCTCTGCCAGAACAGCTGGTGGAGAGTGAGCTGTTTGGCCACGAGAAGGGATCGTTTACCGGAGCAACCGACACCAGGCCGGGGCTGTTCGAAGTCGCTGACGGTGGAACGCTCTTCATCGACGAAATTGGCGAAATGCCACTGGCTCTGCAGCCGAAACTGCTGCGGGTTCTGGAAGACGGATCAATGCGACGGGTCGGCTCGCACAAAGAACGTCGTGTCGACGTAAGAATCGTGGCGGCGACCAACCGCGATCTGTCGTTTGAAATTGAAGAAGGGAATTTTCGCGAGGACCTTTACTACCGGATTAACGTCCTGACGATCGAACTGCCACCACTGAAAGATCGCCAAGGCGATGTCGACCTTCTGATCAATCACATTCTGGGCAGCAACTGGACGCTCGAAGAAGACGCTCAGCAGGCGCTGCTGGACTATCACTGGCCAGGAAACATTCGGCAGCTGATCAACGTGCTGGAGCGGGCTCAGATTCTGGCCGACGATGGCGAGATCACGCTCGACGATCTACCGAGTGAAGTCGTTCATGCAGAACGTTCGCATCCAGGTGCCACAGACACGGATACTCGCCATGAACAGAGCGGGCAGAAAGCAACGCCGTCGAGCGTTCGTCTGGAAGATCTGGAACGAGCGCACGTCGTCCGCATTCTGAGCGACCACCGGGGCAACAAGGCTCAGGCTGCAAGGGCACTGGGCATCCACCGCCGCAAGCTGTACCGCATGCTGGAACGATTCAACATCCAGCCCGAAGAAACGCAATCATCGTGAGCCGTTGACCTGTCGTGTCGTGGCAAGTTCCCTCGGGTCACTTCAGCCGCAGAACGGGGATATTCGTCATCCCCGCGCCGGCGTGAAACGGTCGCTTCCACATATGCAGCCGATAAGCAGTAAGTCGCCCGGCGACATTCTGGCTGGCGCTCTATGGCGTCTCACCTATGGCGTCTCACCTATGGCGTCTCAATGGTGACAGCCATCACGATGGGAGCTGACCGGTCCGTGCCTTTGACCAGTTCGATCGTCGCAATCTTTTCCGACCGCTCTGGTGTGATGGCGAGATACCGAATCTGCTGCCCGCCCAGCTGGAAGGCGAATTCGCTGCCCGGCACATCCACGCGGCGGATGTAGTCAGCAAAGTGGACTCCGTTGAGCAGTTCGTGATCTTCGGTCTTTCCGTCGACATAGTGCAGCCGCACGATCATCGACAGGGTCTGGTTTCGATCAAACGGAAAATTCCAGCCGCCAACGCCGCTGAGCAGGTGAATTGTCTTCGCCGCCGTGTTGCACGGAAGCGAGACCGACTTCGGCATCGACGGCGGAAGTGAACCGTTCGGTCCGTGCAGCAGGATGATGTTCGGACGCGACTGGCCCTGCGGATCGGTCAGCAGAAATGGAGTTTCTTTGAACATCTTCGGCCTCCAGTCCGGGAAGATCAGACGGTCCGGGCCGTTGTCTCCCGTGTGGAACAGCCCCTTCGTGCTGATCGCCGTGGCGTATCGATCGAGTGGCACGGGAACGTACTTGCCTTTGTTCGTGAGAAACTCCAACAGGTCGGAGAGTTCTGCTTCAGTCATCTGCTTTTCGAAACCTTCCGGCATCAGCGATTTTCGCGAAGCCACCAGCTCTTCGATGTCTTCCCGCTGCAGACTGGTTTCTTTCGCTTTGGAATCAATCAGCGTGATGCTGGTTCGAGTTTCCGAAGCGAGCATGCCGTTGATAACGAGCCCGTCCGCGGTCACGACCGTATAAATACGGAAGTTGCCTTCGACGCTGCGGGACGGATCGATGATGTGAGTCAGCAGTTCCGCCTTCGGATGAACGGCCATGCCTGTCAGGTTCGGACCGATCGTTTTTCCAATCTCACTGTGCTTGTGGCACGCGGCGCAGTGTTTTTTGAACATCTCACGACCGGCGTCGACGTTGCCTTCCTGCTTCGTCAGGTGCAGCAGCGATTTCAGCACTTTGTCGCGGTTCGCATCGGGAAGACCACCGCTCATCGAAAGCAGTTTTTCTGCCTGCGCCTGAATCTTTGGATCAGGAAACGCTCGCAACGCCTGCTTCTGATCCAGTGAAAGATCCCCGAGTCCCACCTGACGCGATTCCAGACCGGCCAGCAGCGCGACCGCCCAATCCGGTCGACTCAACAACGTGCCAATGGCCGCAGACTTGAGTCGCGGTGTCAGCGACGGAACCGCTTCCAGCAGCACGTTACCCGCTTCTTTTGATTGACTGAGCTGAACAGCCTGCAGCAGTTGTCCGCCGAGCTCCGGCGTTGTCTGCGCACCGAGCTGTTCCACGATAGACGACACGGTATTGGCATCGTTCGAGCGGAAACCAATCAACTCGCGCGCTGCCGCCGCCCGTGCGTTATCTTCCGCATCCGTGTCCTCCACGATGGCCAGCATCGAAGCGACAATCTCCTCCGCGAACTCGTCCAGCACCTTCGTTCCACACTGAGCCGCCAGACGAATCAGCTTACTCCTGGCTCCGGCGTCAAGTTGTTTGAAAGACGACACCAGAGCCGCGTCGAAACTCTTCGTGGGCTGGAAATCAAACTTCGCCGGCAGTCCCGCCGTGAGACCGTCAAGAATCGCGCTGGCCACTCGAGCATCAACACCATTCAGGCGTTTGACGACCGCCTCCAGCGCAGCTGCATCGGGCTTCGAGCGGCCAACGTGTTCGGCCACTCGGCGAGCGATCTGCAATTCCGCGTCGGTCCTCCCCGCCTCTGTCGATGTGCCGATCAACGTCAGGAACGGCACAGCGTGAGCCCCGGCTGCGGCCGTCATACCGTCAATGAGAACGGGATCAGTCGCGGCTTTGCAGTGCTCAGCAATAATCGCCGCCGCTTCGCTCGACTCAGGCATGTCGGCCAGCGAGAGAAACGCCGCCAGCCGAACCTGAGCATCCTCATCAGAAAAGAGAGGCTTGTTCTGAAGCAGCAGTTTCAGTCCAGTCGCATTACCAGGCAGAACGGCGATCGCGTTGCGACGAACACCTGCAGAAGGATGCTTCAAGGACCCATCGAGACACTTCGTCGCGCGGGAGACGGTCAGTGCTGCCGGGTTTAAGCTCAAGTAGCCAAGCCCGTGCAGCGTGTGCAACGCATGAATCGCTCCCACATTTAAGCCGATGGCATCAATACTCGGGTCAGTGGCTAAAGCAAATAGTGGATCGAGTACATCCTCCGCCCGGCGTTCGACCAGCAGGCGTTGGGCCTGTAGACGCCACGGCATCGAAGGGTGCGTCAGAGTCTTCACCAGATCGGCGTCGGATGCGTCCGCCAGACTGCTGAACGGGTGCAGTGAATTCGCATCGGCACCATCGGGCACCACTCGATAGATCCGACCGTGTTTCTTGTCCCGCAGATCGCTTTCGTAGGCGTTGCCTTTGCCGGTCTCGAAACCCTGCGGCGTCGGATTGTGCTGCACGATGTAGTTGTACCAGTCGATCACCCAGACCGCTCCGTCCGGCCCGACTTCCGCCATAATCGGAGCACTCCATTCATCGTCGCTGGCCAGCAGATTCACAGGACTCGTTGACGTGTAGTTGGCTCCGTCGCGACGCAGCACAAACGTGCCGACCAGATGTCCCGTCGGACCGCAGACGAACGCCGTCTTATTCCACCACTGCTGAGGAAACGCGCGAGCCGTGTAGAGCGCATGACCAGCTCCTGCTGTGTAGCCACCAAACTGATCGACCTGCCGAATGTTTTCGGTGATTGGTTTGAACTTGTAGGTATCGGCGATCGTCCGCAGCGTCGATGGAGACCAGCCGCGAACACTTTCGTAGTACCGGTTCGGAATCGGCACGAACATGCTGGGGTTGTGATTCGCCGTCGATCCAAAAATCAAACCGTCTTCGCTGATGCCCAGTCCCCAGGTGTTGTTCTCGCTGGACCGGATGAACTCCAGATTGGTCACTTTCGGCGGGTCCGTGTTGGACAGTTTGAACCGCCAGAATCCCATGCGAAACGTTTGAGTCGGCTTGCCATCAAACTCGGGCGAGCTGTTGTTGTAGCCCTGCATTGCCCAGATCCAGTTGTCCAGGCCGTAACGAAAATTGCTAACTCCGCCATGCGTGTCGCCTGCCGCCCAGTTCGTGATCAGCGTCGTCCGCTGATCCGAAACATCGTCGCCGTCCGTGTCCTTCAGATAGATCGTCTCGGTCGCGTTCTGGACGACCGCCCCACCTCGCACAATGACGATCGCCGTCGGGATGCTCAGCCCTTCCGCGAACACGGTGAATTGATCGGCCACGGCATCGCCGTCGGTGTCTTCGCAGATGCGAATGCGATCGCGGTTACCTCCGAGTTCGTTGGGATAATCGACGGTTTCGCAAATCCACAATCGACCGCGTTCGTCCCAGGTCATCGCGATCGGTTTCGCCTGAAAGTGACGCTCGTCCGCGTACAATCGGACGGCCATTCCCGCGGGAGTCACAAAGTGTTTGATAGACTCGTTGGCTGGCAGCGGTTTCTGCATCAGCGTGCGAGGCTTCCCCTGAACTCCCCACTTCTGTCCTGGCGTGTAGTTGGGAATTTTCGGCCCGACATCAACGTAATCGAACTTCGCCACGTCTTCGGGCAGAGCCGTCATGCTCGGAGCAGCAAACGCGTCTGGATCACTGAATGACGGAACCTTGCCCGGATCGTCGCCGCAGGACCAACGAATGCCTCGTTCCACCACGTTTTGAAAACCCGGTTGAGTAAATGTGCGTTCGTCATGTCCCCAGGCGGTGTAGAAGACCCGGCCCTTGCCGTGAGTTCTTATCCATGTCCAGGGCTCGCGCGTGTTACCTTCGGCCTGATCACCTTCAACGCGATACTCCAGCACCGTGCGGTTCTTCTCGTTGTGCTGATGATGGATGTAGGTTTCGTCCCAGCTGGTGAAGCTGCCATACCCCTGCATAATGGGATGAGTTGGCTCGGCGATCTGAGTCGTAAAGACCTGCCCGCCGTGCCGCTGAAACTGGCCGCCCATCAGCGCGACGATATCTTTATTGTTTCGCCAGCAGTACGTCGCGCAGTGCAGTGGAATGAAGCCTTTGCCGCCAGCGACATAATCGAGCACGGCTTTCGCCTGCGCCTCTTCAATGCGATCGATGTTCGCGTACAGCACCAGCCCGTCGAACTTCGCCAGCGTCTGCGGATTCAGATCGTCCATCTGATCCGTGTATTTCAGCTCGATGCCCCGTTTCTCGAGTACCGGAGCCAGCTCGTGAAATCGAACTTCCGGACGATGGTGTCCGTTGTCACCCATGAACAACAGCGACAGTTCGGCTCCGTCAGCAACGGCACCCCAAAATGAAGTGGCAAGAAAAAACAGACAAGAAGTCCAGAGCGGGCTGAAATTTCTCATAGTTTGTCCAATCGACTGTTCTGTGATCAGGCTGAAACCGGCATGCCGTTTCGTCACGGTTGGGCTTGTTCAAGAGAACCATGAATTACGCGGAATGACCTGGATGGCTGCCGGGCTGATCTATTCCATCCGCGTAAATCCGCGATCATCGTGGGATAGACTTATTCACCGAGCGTAAACGCAGGCAGCCGGACAATCTCTCCGCCCCTGGTGGCAGACTCGTGGGCGCAGATGCCGACGCAGGTCCAGTTGGCGCTGGTGACGGCGTTGGGTCGAGGATCGCGGTCTTTGACCAAAGCACTGACGAACTCGTGAACCAGATGCGGATGCGAACCACCGTGGCCGCCGCCCTGGATGAACGACAGATGCTCGGTGTCGTGAATCTCGGCCGGCAGTGTGAATTTCTGGATGGGCTCAGGCAGCAGATGCGCGAAGTCCGGTACTTCTACTTTCTCGGGAATTTCTGGCTCGGGCTTCTTTGCTGTGTGAATGACGTGCGGCTCGTTTTCAACCAGCGTCCATTCGAAACTCTTTTTCGTACCGTAGACATCAAAGCTCTCGCGGTACTGGCGAGCGACGTCGTACAGGCACCGCCAGATGTGCGCGGTGAGATCAGAGTCTTTGATTTTGATGTGTGCTGATTGAAGAGCGAACGAGTTGCCGGATTTCTGAGCGATGTCGTCGCGTACTTTTCCGGATCCGAAACAGCTCACGTATTCGGCCAGACCATTGACCAGTCCCAGGCACGGGCTGACGACGTGCGTCGCGTAGTGCATGGGAATCATCTTTTCCCAGTAGCTCGGCCAGCCATCCATGTCCTGCGGATGCGAAGCGGCCAGGTGCTGAATCTCGCCCAGTTCACCTTTCTCGTACATCTCTTTGATGAAGAGAAACTCGCGGCTGTAAACGACCGTCTCGGCCATCATGTATTTCAGGCCGGTCTCTTTGACCTTTTCGACGATCTGCTGACACTCTTCGATGGTCGTCGCCATTGGCACCGTACACATCACATGCTTACCGGCATCGAGCGCCTTCAACGACATCCACGCGTGATCGGGAATCGGGCTGTTGATATGGACGAAGTCGATCGCCGGATCAGCGAGTACGTCGTCGTAGCTCGTGTAACGTTTTTCGATACTAAACTGATCGCCGGACTTGTTCAGTTCAGCCTCGTTACGGCGGCAGATCGCGGTGATGTCTGCATTCGGATGGGCTGCGTAAATCGGAATGAACTCGGCACCGAACCCCAAACCAATCATGGCACCGTTGACTGTTCCGTTCATTCGTTTCCCCTTCGTTGAAGTGTTTATTTCGGCGAGATAATTCCACACGACCAGCGAATCCGTCCGCGACAAACCTTCGGCAGGACGGCGACTGACTCCATCATGGTTGCATTGTCCTGAGAGTTCCCCAGAATTCCATGAGGTTGTGCGTAGAGAAATTTGAGATATTTCACCGGCCTGCATCTCGTGATTTGCAGGCTTGGAAATGCTTGCAATACTTCGTTCCAGTTATCGATTAGCCGCCCACTGCCGATTCCCGTCACTCGCCATTCCTGTATAAGCTGAGATATTTGAGCCGTGGAACATCGCCGATCCGTTGCGTTGCTGATCGAAACGTCCAATGCCTATGCGCGAGGACTGCTGGAAGGAATTATCGATTACATCCGTCATCACGAACGCTGGTCCGTCGTCGTCCCGGAACAGGAACGGGGAGCCAGTCCTCCCGGCTGGCTGGCGGGTTGGAAAGGCGACGGGATCATTGCCCGCATTGAGACCGATGAAATTGCTACAGCAATGCGCAGAACAAAACGCCCCGTCGTCGATGTCAGCGCCGCGCGACACCTGCCGGGCATTCCGTGGGTCGAGACCGACGACGAAGCCATCACGAAGATGGCTGTCGAACATCTGGTCGAACGCGGCTTCCGGCATCTCGCCTTTTGCGGCGACGCCGGGTTCAACTGGTCCATCTGGCGGCAGCAACACTTTGAACGCCTCGTACGCGAGGCTGGTTGCGAGTGTCATCTGCACCAATCGATTCCGCGTTCGGATCCGAAGTATTCCTGGAACCGCGAGAAACGCGGCCTCGCCAACTGGCTGAAACAGTTGCCGCGTCCGATTGGCATCATGGCCTGTTACGACATCAAGGCTCAGCAACTGCTGGACGTGTGCCGCGAACTGAATATCGCCGTGCCGGAAGAGGTCGCTGTCCTGGGCGTTGATAATGATCGCCTGCTGTGCGACCTTGCGGACCCTCCACTGACCAGCGTCATCTGCAACTCGCACCGCACCGGCTACGAGGCGGCGTCCCTGCTGGATCGCATGATGTCTGGTGAAAACGTCGGTGCGGAGTCCGTCCTCGTTAAGCCGCTGGGCATTGAAACTCGCCAGTCGACGGACATTCTGGCGATCGATGATCCGGATGTGGCCGCCGCCGTCCGCTTCATTCGAGAGAACGCGTCGAACGGTATCAACATCAGCGACGTGCTGCGCGAAGTGCCGCTTTCGCGACGTGTGCTTGAAAAACGATTTCACAGAATCCTCGGCCGCACTCCTCACGAAGAAATCACGCGACTGAGAATTGATCGAGTGAAACGGCTACTGACCGAGACCAGTCTGCCGCTCACTGAGATTGCGCGACGGACCGGCTACCGCCATGACGAGTACCTTTCCGTCGCATTCAAGAAACTGGTCGGCATGCCTCCGAGCAGTTATCGCAAGGCGGAACAGCGGCATCTGCCGTCTGACGAAACAGGACATCCCATCTGGCCGGACCAGTCCCACCTGCTTGACGACCGGGAAAACGTCGCGACACTTTCTCCACGCCTCGCACGCTAGTCGTCAACACGAGTCAATCGTCCCCCACAACAGTCTCTCTTTTTCCAGGAATATTCACGATGCGATCGCACCTCATCACCGTGGCTGTCTGCCTGCTTTCGTTTTCCGGTTTGTCGGCAGCCGACTGGACTCAATGGCGAGGCCCGAACCATGACAACGTCGCTGACCGTGACCAAAGCGTGCCGACCACCTGGAGCGCCACTCAGAACGTCGCCTGGAAAGTCAGCGTGCCAGGTCGAGGCCACTCGTCGCCGATCACTGCTGGAAACCTGATCGTACTGACCAGTGCCGACGAGGCGGGACAACAACAGGGAGTCTTCGCATTCGATCGACAGAAAGGGACGTTGAAATGGGGAACCGCAATCAGCAAGGGCGGCTTTCCCAAAATCCACAACAAGAACACGCATGCCTCGTCAACCGCCTGCAGCGACGGCAAGCAGGTTTACGCCACGTTCAATCACCACAACAAAGTGGAAGCCGTCGCGCTGGACATGGCTGGCAAGATTGTGTGGAGACAGGATGTCGGTAGCTTCGTTCCGAAGCAGTACGAGTACGGCTACGCGGCAGCTCCGACGCTGTACCAGGGCAAGCTGATCATCTCCGGAGACAGCGACACGGTAGCGTGGGTCAAAGCACTGGACACCAAAACCGGACGCATCGTGTGGCAGCAGGACCGTCCAGCCAAACTGAACTGGTCATCGCCGATCGTCGGCAACGTCGCTGGTAAGGACCAGTTACTCATCAGTGGCTGCGAGATGATCGCTTCTTACGATCCCGCCACAGGAAAACCACTGTGGAGTCAGCCGTGCCTGACCATGGCCACCTGCGGCACCGTCGTCTGGGACGACGACACGATCTACGCCAGCGGCGGCTATCCGAAGAAACAGACCGTTGCCGTGAAAGCCGACGGCTCTGGTGAGATTCGCTGGTCCAACAACGTCAAGTGTTACGAGCAGTCGATGCTGTTTCACGACGGCCATCTGTACGCGGTTGATGACGGCGGTGTCGCGTACTGCTGGCACGCAAAATCCGGTCGCGAACTGTGGAAGTCACGTCTGCAGGGACCAATTTCTGCCTCGCCAGTCCTGGTCGGCGACACGATTTACGCCTCGAACGAACGCGGAACCACGTTTGTCTTCAAAGCCAATCCTCAGAGGTTCGAACCAGTCTCGCAGAACCAGCTCGGCGAGGAAGCCTTTGCCACAGCAACTGTCGTCGACAACCGCATCCTGCTGCGAGTCGCCACCGGCAACGGCCCCGGTCGCAAAGAAACCCTCTACGCCATCGGTGCGAAGTAATGCCACAACTCTGTAACGCTCCGCTTCGTTGCGGGTGACCCATCAGAACTGACAGGGTGATTCATCGTTTACGGCGGCGGGTTCTTTCGATGCGGATGCGACAGCCGATCGGAACGGTCTCGCGGACTTCAGGCAGCTGGCCGGCCAGAGCTGCGGTGACGGCTTCGTCAACGTAACGGCGTTTCACCTTGTCGGCGTTCGGGCTGTCGTCCATCGCTCCCATGTAGACGACTTTTCGATCCCGGTTGAGCACGAAGAATTCCGGAGTGAAACCGGCTCCGTAGTCTTTGGCGATCTGCTGAGACGCGTCGAACAGGTACGGGAATTTGAAATTCTTCGCTTCGGCCTTCTCCTTCATCTTCGGCGGCAGGTCTTCGTCGACCTTGTTCACATTGACCGCAACGAGTGCGACCTTGCTGTCCTTTGACGCATGTTGTTTTGCGAACGCGATCAGGCGATTTTCGTAATCAACGGCGTACGGACAGCTGTTGCAGATAAACGCCAGGACGACGACGTCTATCTGTTGAAGGTCACTCAGCGAGAGTTTCTTTCCGTCAACTCCAGGCAGCTCTTTCCAGTCCGGAGCTTCGTCTCCGATGTTAAGCACGGGGTTGAACTCGCCGGACATCGCTGGCTGAGAAACGCTCATTGCCAGAAGAGCGACGCCGATAATCAGTCCGGTGGCACCTGGTGTAATGCGATTGACAATGCTCATTTCAAAAATCCATGCAACGACTGAAAGCAAAGAAACGGAAGCGGGGAACACCGTATTCAGATGCAGATTTCGATTTCGAGAAACCGGTAGGGGGGTCGTTTTTTTCAGCTTCGAAAGTTTCTGAAGAGTGTCCCACCGGGTGGCGTGGTGAGGGCTTTCGAGTTTCGGTTGCTCTTCCGGCAAAACTTCCAGCAGCGACGTTTGAATCAGCATGGCTCGAACCTTGCGAGTCTTCAACGCGCCAGCACACTCGGATGTCAGACAGATTTGATAACGCTTTACCGTAACCGGCAGACCCATGTCGCGGCGAAGTTGTCCCTCCGAAAACTGTTCTGCCACTTCGTTCAATACTGAATTCAGATAATACCAGTAGTCGGCTTCAGGCAACGGCAATGTGGGATCCTTTTCAGACGTCTTCGAAGAGGCATCGCGAATGGCCGCGACCGCAACGTCGTTCAGAAAAACGTCTTTGCAGCTTTTCTCCAGCACAGTCCGAATCAGAAGCGTGTCTTGGTCGATTGAGTTGAGCGACACGTTCAGGCGGTCGAGAAACTCCTTCTTCTTCCAGTTCGCCTGAGCACGGCGCTGACCCAAAAACCAACCGACGGCCATAATGAACAAACCGGTCAGGAACTTGATCCAGTTGTCCTTGAGCCAGTCTGTGAGAGCTTCGAGGATTTGGTCCATTCGATACTTTCAGGCGATTTTCGGCGATCACGGGACCCATTGATGAACGATGTTCAGACAAAGTGGCTGCGATTAGAGTTCACCCTGAAGCGGCCCGTCAAACGAGTCTCTTGCATGACGAACGCCGATGCGAATTCAGCCAGACATTCGCTGCAACGATGCGTCATATAACGACTCAACATTTATTGATTCGAAGGAGAACAGTTCCATGAGCCACGCTCGAATTCTGGCATTTGCCGGAAGCACTCGCCAGGCGTCGTTCAATAAAAAACTCGTCGCCGCTGCCGCGAAATCGGCTGAAGCGGCTGGAGCGACGGTGACGCTGATCGACCTCGCCGATTTTCCACTGCCGATCTTTGACGAGGACTACGAAGCGGAACACGGCATGCCGGAAAACGGTGCGAAGTTGAAGCAGCTGTTTATCGAGCACAACGGGCTGCTGATCGCGTCGCCTGAGTACAACAGTTCGGTCAGTGCGGTGCTGAAAAATGCGATTGACTGGGTTTCGCGCCGAGCTGCCGACGAACCCATGAAAGTGGCGTTCCTCGGCAAGACGGCGGCGATCATGGCCGCTTCTCCGGGAGGCCTGGGTGGCATTCGCGGACTGGTTCATCTGAGATCCATCCTGCAGAACATTGGCGTGCTGGTGATGCCGGATCAGATCACGCTGTCCGAAGCGCACACAGCGTTTGGTGATGATGGATCGCTCCAAAACGAACGGAAGCAGATGAGCGTCGACGTTCTCGCCAAAGACCTCGTCGAGACTGTGCAGAAACTGCATAGCTGACTTTGTTCGTTTCGCCATTCCTTGGATTCGTCATTCCCACGAAGGCAGGAACCCAACAGACTCAACGAAACTGGATACCGCCTTCGCGGGCATGATGGGTTGTGGCTGTGTCCTGCGACCTGACTACCCGGAATCACTGACCGAAACCAGAACTGTCTGACCGAAATTTCATGCTCACTCAATTTGCCATTCGACTGATTTGCGGGATGAGCCTGGTATGGTGCGTCATGCCTCGTTCCGAAGTGACGTCAGGGTTCTTCCGCATTCAGATGCTCGTCACGCTGGGGCTGTCGGTGCTGGCGTTCATGGCGATCGGTCCGGCACCGGTAGCCGCAGGTGCTGAACCCGTGCTGGCTGCCGGGGTCGTTCGCTGGATTTCGATCGGCCTGGCGACGATGTCGTTTCTGGGCTCGGTGATGTGGACGCTGGAACGTCGTGCAGCGGGAACTCGCTTTGCGTTTGTGATCGGTGCCGTGTCGATGATCACCGTCGTTCTCAGCAGCGTGCCGAGTAACGGCTTTCTGACGCTGAAAGGCAATCTCACCTGGCTGACCGAACTGGCCACAGCCGCCGTTTCCGGCGCGACGGTCGGTGGAATGCTGCTCGGGCACTGGTACCTAACAACGCCAACGATGTCGACAACGCCACTGAATCGTGTGAACGTGTTTCTGGGAGGCGTCAGTTTCGGTCGACTGCTTTTCGGCGTGATGGCTCTCGGACTTTTCTGGCCGTTCGGTGCTGAGGGATCAGCGGCCCTCAGTTCCACAAAATGGACATCGACGCACACCGTATGGTTGATGCTGGAGTGGACCGGCGGGATTCTTGGACCGCTGGCGGTCGCCATCATGGTGGCAAAGATTCTGAAGTATAAGAATACGCA
>JABMPE010000313.1 GCA_013203845.1 Rhodopirellula sp.
AACGAACCCTTCTCGTGGCCGAACAGCTCACTTTCGACAAGTTGCTCGGGGAGAGCGGCGCAGTTGATCGTGACGAAAGGCTTGTCGGCTCTCAGGCTACTGCTTTGGAGAGCACGTGCGACGAGTTCCTTACCTGTTCCACTTTCACCCTGAATGAGGATGGCTTTGTCAGTCGGACCGGCCCGTTCGATCAATCGATGCACCTGTTGCATCTGCGGTGATTCACCGATCATCCTTACCTTAGGTCGACTTCGCTCGATGACGGCCTTCAGTTGACGATTTTCTTTCTTGAGCTGGCTGCGGTTCCACGCCAGCTGGCAACGTTTTTCCAGCTCAGGAAGCGGAAATGGTTTGCTGAGGTAGTCGTTGGCTCCAAACTTCATGGCCTGTACGGCTGTGTCGACTGTCGCCTGGCCGGTCAACATAATGATTTCAGTTTCGACATTGTCGGATCGGATCCGTTCCAGAAGTTCCAGACCAGACATTCCAGGCATGTTGAGATCAACAACAGCCACGTCGAATTGCTTCTGCGAAAACTGAAACAATCCGTCGTGAGCGTTTGAAGCCTCGGTCACGGTATGACCCTTCCGAGACATCCATAAGGCGCAGGTCTCGCGAAACTCGTCGTCATCTTCAACCAGCAGAAGATTCATGCTTCTGGAACCAGACGTCGGATTGGCCACAATTTCGGCCTCCAATGAACGCAATCGACTGCCCATCGATAGCAGCCGTGAGGAATTTAAGTATCGATTGACGCCGAACGCGAAAGGTGTGCCAGTCAGAAGGTCACTGCAGAATGAAGGTCAATTCATCTCAAAATGTGACAGCCGGGCACACCTCGTGCAAAATAGCGCGCAACCTGAAATCCGGTCACGCAGTCGGCGAAAGCGGGTTCGAGCGTTTGGTGCGTCGGTAAAGAAAATCGATCAGAGCAATCAGGCTCAACACCAGAATGACGCCACCGAACCGGACAACTGGATGATGCTTGTCGACGAATCGGTTGATCAGATCGGACCCGTACCACATGACTCCGTTGCCCAGCAGGCTGCCAACGAGAATGGCCAGGAAAATGCGAATTCGCGGAACACCAAGCATCCTTCCAAAGATTGTTCCTCCCACGCTCCCCATCGCTGCCAGCGGAATTGCCACAAACAGAACAAGACCGGCAAACGTTGCGCGACGGATCCAGGGTTGGGAGTAGATCAGAAACCGTCCGTCTTCGACGAGTGAGGCTGCCCGGGATCCGAACCACGGCAGGCGAAACAGGAAGCCAGCGTGAAATATCAGCAGAATGGCTACGGTCAGATCAAGATACGTGACCATAAGGAAAAGCTGTCCAGACGTGAGACTGCCGGTCACCGCGGCGACCTCCGAATCGTGTCCGGCAAGAATAATAAACCGACCAAACAGCAGCACACCGGTCAATGCCGTTGTGAGTAATCGCATGGTGTACTCTGCTCCGGAGAACACATTGATGCCCAGCAGGATTCCAGCCGTGACGGCTACTGGCCCCAGAAGAGTCGTCCACCAGAGAAGACGATGTCGTCGCCACAGTTGCTCTTCGGCGTGCTCCAGCGATTTGGCGAGGTCTGTTGACTTTGTAGCTGCAGGGTCACAGTTCTCCGAAAAGGACTGTCCAGGCTCGGTCATATGAATTGCTCCGGAGATGTCGAATGAGGCTCCGAGACGTTACTTCACGAGTAGAATCGGACACTCACAGAGCAACGAAACCTGGTAACTGAGAGTGACGATACTCGCAGACGGGTTTCGATCGACAAGCGGGTGCGAACTCATCACGAGAAGATCGCTGGCGTGTTCGATGCTGTATTTCACGATTTCGGCGACGCGTTTTCCGAACCGAACCTTCAGCTGAACCTCGACGCCAGCCTCGACAAATCTCTGGCTCATTGTCTCCAGTTCGCGGTTCGATCGCTCCTCAAGACGGCGATAGAACTCTTTGACGTCTGAGTCTCCGTCGAAATCGCCATCATCGATAAGCTCGATCACGTGCAGTATTGTGACGGTTGCCTCGTTATGAACCGCAGTTTCAAAGGCAATGTCGAGAGACGCCCAGTTCTTCTCCGTAAAGTCGACGGGAACGAGAATGTTTTGAAATCGAGGTATCAACGGTTTGTCTCCGTGCAACGGTTCAGGGATTGTTTTGACTTTGACTGAAGCAGATCGCGTGCCGCTGACTGTCGCTGGAAACACGAGCCTCACTCATGCTTCGGCAGGTGCTCTGAATCAATCACCCTGTGCAGAAGAAACTGCAACTGTGTGGTCTGCTTGAGCCGCTCCGCTGTCGAAAAGGCGTAGTCCTCAACTGGGCCACGGCTCAAGAAGGCATGCGTCGCGGGCGTCAGAAATGATTGTTCGGCGAAATGAGCGACGTCCTGCAGAAACTCTCCGAAGTTTGCTGATGCTGAGCCAGTCTTGCGCGACCCCAGATAGTCGTAGTTCATCCGGTTGTGATTGATGACGTAGATCCGTTGCGGATGCTTCGCGATAAACCAGCATTCCAATCCGCTCAGCGCCAGGTGCTCGGACGTCTCATCGAAGGTGTGAGGTACGCTATGCACAACAACCATCGACTCAGTGCTGGAATGTTGCGCTGATTCCAGTGGTACATATCCGGCGCTGACAAATTCCAGATCAGGCCACTCGACCAGACTCGCCTGAGCTCCACGCAGGCCGAGGACTTCCAGCCCCTCTTCACGACAGGCTGCATGATGCACAACCATTGGATGATCAAGGTTTGGTATGTCCGACTGCGAAATTCCCGCCGCTGACATCCCCAACCTGTTAATTGCTGCCGCTGCCAACTCGGCCCTCTCCCGAGTCAGCCGTTCCGGAAGAAGGCCTGGAACGTGAGCCGCATGAATTCTCGCATCGATTCGATTCAGTCCGAGTACAGAAACAAGAGTCTCCGTGAACTGATCAGGGTCACTGCAGCGAGAGAATACGGCGACTCGATATGCAGGCTGCTGGCTGGTTTCTTCTGCCGGTTCTTTTTCCGAATGACTCGCCAGCATCTTCCCGTCTCCTGATGTGAGATCCGTCGCCTCGACCTGCGATTACTCCTTCTGCATATCGAATGCCAGATCGTCTGCCTCCGAGTTGATTGTTTCAGATGGCGGGGATGGTCACCTCGCTCGACATCATGTGACGCCGTGAACCATGCGCGACGATTCGCACATCGTTGACTCCTGCGATCGCGTTCGTCTGTTTATGGTACACCCATTGCGTTGAAGTTGTTCGCAGACCGACAGGATGCGAAATACACTCAAACCAGGTTACCTGCAAAAGGCCGGAGAAGTCGACGATGAAAATTCTGCACGCCGCCGATGACTCACCACACGCTGAAAACGCTGAGCGATTATTGAATCGGTTCCCCTTCCCGGATGGAACCGAAATGATCGTCGCCCATGTCGTTGAGGAATTTTACGTTTCAGCATTCGGGGAAAACATTGGTCAATATGTCCACGAGGCGATGCACGACGAGCATATTGTTCATGCCAACAGTCTTCTGAAGTTATCGGCCAGTCGATTATCGGGTCACTTCAAGACTGTTCGGGAGCAGCTTCTCGCTGGCCACGCAGCTCATGAAATCACAAAGCTGGCGGCGGCGGAACAGGTTGATCTCGTGTCAATCGGGGCTCGTGGGATGAATGGTCTGGAGCGATTCCTGCTGGGAAGCACTTCCGAAAAAGTGCTGCTTCAGGCTCCCTGCTCCGTGCTGGTTGCACACCGTCCGACCAGAGCCCGGGACATTGGCCCGGTTCCAGACCGTCTGAGGTTGCTTGTTGTCTTTGATGGTTCTCCTGCCTCCAATGAGGCTGTTGAAACGCTGGCTCATTACCCGCTCGGCGACTCTGTCGAGATTGTACTGCTGTATGTACATAGCCTGGTGACTTCGTTTCGAGCAGACATCCTGCAGCGTTGCAGTCAGCAATGGAAAGAAGAGGAGTCGGTGGCTCGAGCGGCCCTGGACAAGGCTGCCAGACGTCTCGAATCCACCGGCGTCAGTAATGTTGGCGTCGCCGTTCACGAAGCAGCAGACGTGACCGCCGAGATCCTGAAAGTCGGCGAGTCGTGGAATGCAGACATCATACTCGCCGGCGATACTGGCAAGAGCAGCGTTGATCGCTTTCTGATGGGAAGTGTCTGCAAACGACTCACGCGTCACGCACACTGCGGAGTGTGGGTGGTCCGACAGAAACGTATGACCGACGAATAATTCTCGACCGTAGTTCTATAAATCAACCGTCAGCGCGACGCCCGGGTTGGCGAACGAGCCAGATGTGATGAATTCCCAACCAGGCAGACTGATTGATTCAGTGAAAAATCCCGCTGTCTGGCCGGATCGCCCTCAACAGGTCGAGTGCATCGAAACTCACATTTCCTCGGTGTTTCTGACGCGTGACTTTGCCTGGAAGATCAAGAAGCCGGTGTCGTTCGACTTTCTGGATTTTTCCACGCTCGACCTGCGGAAGCACTTCTGTGAAGAAGAGCTGCGACTGAATCAACGCACGGCACCGGAACTGTATTTAGAGGTCGTGCCGATCTGTGGCTCGGTGTCGAGTCCTGAAATTGACGGGGCCGGTGAGCCGTTCGAGTTTGCTCTGAAAATGCGTCGCTTTGACAACAACGGACTTCTCTCAAACATAGCCGCCAGAAAACGTCTCACTCCGGAAGTGATCGATGACCTTGCCGAAACGATTGCCGCGTTCCATGCGTCGATTCCGCGCGTCAGTCCGGAATCCGGATTCGGGCGGCCCGAAGGCATTCGACGTGACGCTCTCAGCAACTTTGTCGCGATTGAAGAACTGGCAAACGGAGATGCCGGGCACGAGTCAGCAATTCGTGCGTTACACGAGTGGAGCATCGCCGAGGCGGATCGTCTCGAAAATAGATTTGCACTCAGACGTGCGGAGGGGTTCGTCCGCGAGTGCCACGGGGATCTGCACCTGCGAAACATCTTCGTAATCGATGGTCGGTCCCGCTTGTTTGACTGCGTCGAGTTTAACGAGAGCTTTCGCTGGATTGATGTGATCAGCGAAATCGCATTTCTTGTCATGGATCTCGAAGAACATGGTGAGGAGCAATTCGCCCGCCGATTGCTGAATCGTTATCTCGAACGTACCGGCGACTATGGCGGACTCGATGTACTGAAATTCTACCGTGTTTACCGGGCGATGGTGCGAGCCAAAGTCGACATGATTCGTATCCGGGACAAATCCCAGACAGCCGCGCAACGCCGCGCGCTGGCGAATGAATTTGGCGGATACCTGTCGATCGCTGGCCATGACGCCGCAGAAACGACACCCGCGATCCTGATCATGCACGGGCTGTCGGGCAGCGGGAAAACGGCGGTGTCTCAGAGGATCGTGGAGTGCAGCTCCGCCATTCGTATTCGATCAGACATCGAACGAAAAAGAATTCACGGCATCGACGAAACTGACCGAGCGACGGGAGCAGCTGCGACCAGGCTGTACTCGCCGGAAACCACCCGTCAGATATATTGCCAGCTTGCAACGCTTGCCGAATCAGTCATTCAATCCGGATTTCCGGTCATCGTCGACGCGACGTTTCTGCTGTCAGAGGAGCGAGCGAAATTCAGGGAACTCGCCGCGCGGCTTGGTGTGCCATTTCGAATTATCGCCTGCACGGCTTCGGAAGCAGAATTAGTCAAACGAGTCTCGATACGTGCTGCCGATAACCGCGACGCTTCAGATGCGGGCGTCGCCATTCTTCGTCAGCAGTTGGCGACCAATACAGGAATCGATAGCGAGCCCGCTTCGCAGCTCATTACGATCAACACGACTGACGACGCGGCCATTGTCGCCTCAATCGACACGGTCTGCCGCCTGATTCGATAATCGGTACTCGGTTTGTCTGTTCCCCGCGTGACTCAGGCGGCTGACGAGAATACTCAGAATCCTGTTGAACAAGCTGTCCATTTAAGCCGAATCGCCACTGAGTATGAGTGCCGCGACGGAATGCTGTTGATACGTGTTCTCATGGGCAAATCCAGAGTTTGATCGACCGCACCAGACTTTTCCTGAAATTCTGGAAACTCTGCATGATGCCACTCGTTGCAAAAGCTATCGTGAATGGCCAGCACAACGGTGTCAGCGGCTTGCCTCTGTCAAACGTCGGACTCGGGCCGCAGGGCATCTTCGATCTGATGCAGTATGGTTTCCTCCGTTTTCGAGACGCTACCGAATCCGAAGACACCACCGGCAGCCTCCGCGACTTCGCGGGCACGATCGAGTAGTTCGCTGCGAAGTGGAAGCAACTTCTCCTGACCAGCTGTTTGGACCACGGCTTGAGCGTAGTTCTTCCACGCTGTGAGAACTTCGTCACACGGTTTGTAATCGAGCCACGATTCCAGCAGACGCCATGCTGGGCTGTCTTCCGCGTAGCCATGTTTCCGCAGCGAGTTGAGCACCGCTTCGCGTTCAGCCGGCATTACACGCCCATCTGCCCATGCGACCTGCGTCAGCGGAACGAGCCACAACGCAAGCAGGTTGTGAGGTGTGAAGTTCAGATCAAGTAATTCCTGAAGAACCTGCTGATTATGGATGCCTGTATCAGCTGCCAGTCGCTCCAGTGCCTGATCATTTGCCATTCGCAACCGGAGCTTCTCCAGAAGTTCGAAGTCAACTTTCCGAAAGAAAGCGGCTTCCAGCGAGCGTTCAAGATCGGCCAAAGGACTCTTTGAAGTATTGGACATGAGGTGCTTCTCCAGGAAGTCGATTTCACGATGTAGTATTCTCTCGATGACTTCGAGCAGGCAGTTCGCCGACACTGCTCGAAGTCAACAACTGACTGCCGTACTTCGCAATTCATATGCCGATATCTGGTTCCCCGCCCGATCTGGTCTGAAGTCAGTGCTGGACTTCAAGTTGCCACATGGCAGCAGCACGGACATCGCAAGTCCCTGTAGTCAGGTCTATGGTGCTGGAAAAACAACGTTCCAACTGATTCCGGGCCTGTGTGCAGACTCGCACGACCGGTCCATTTCCGCACACTGCAAGCACAGGTAGAGGTCAGTGTTTCACACAGTGTGTCACAGAGTCTTCGAGTCGGATCGAACGCAACCACAGGGCATTGACGACGACAGAAACCGAACGGCAGCTCATCACGGCCGTGGCACGCATCGGATTCAGCAGCACGTGCTTTGAAAAGGGATAGAGCGCTGCGGCAACGATCGGCACTCCGAGCAGGTTGTAACCGAAGGCAAAGACCAGATTTTGTCAGATATTCCGCATCACGCAAACTGGATCGGTAGCCACAACTGCTCCTCTCCATCAGTCGAAACCAGACGCGACGTTTCATCTAACGTGGCCGCGCATTCGATGGATCCGCGTGAGATGGGTTTTCCACCGGAGCGAAACCGTTACTTTCCCGCACACCAACACCTGCCTGGTATGGCGGAATGCGACCGTCCGGACGCAGGACGAGTACCGGGCAATCGGTATTGTGAAGAACACGTTCGGTCACCGTGCCCATCGAAATTCGCTCGCCCTGTTCATACCCGTGCGCGGCCATGACGATCAGATCGATGTTGTTTTCTCGCGCGTAGCGAGTAATTGACAACGCTGGCTCGCCAGACAGAACGACGACACTGAGACCATCAATGTCGTGTTCACTCAGGAACGATTCCAAGCGTTCATGACGGAGTTGCCGCCTCATTTCGTCAGATTCCTCAGGACGAAAATCCTGCGGCAGATCCTCGGCAGGAATACTATCGGGAAACGGCTCCACAACGTGCAGCGCATGCACGCAACATCCGGATTCGACCATTGCTAAGGCCGTGTGCATTGCGTCAATCGACGCTTCGCGAAAGTCCGTCGGAACAAGTACTTTCTTACGAGGCAGCCAGTACATCGTGCATCCTCCTAACGGTTCTTCGGGGTCAATTGCGAGTCCAGTTTGAAGGGAGCAATCGACGTACCGAACTTGAATCGCCAACTGGTACTTCAGCGATCCTTCAAACGACACGCCCATCGTACGTTAATGGCTCGTCAGCACAACAATCGATCGTGGGCCAACTGTGTAAAACGGTTTCTCAAGCTGGACGTATGCCTTGGGTTCCAGAATGTCGCGCGGGCTCGCGATGGAAGTATCGATAGCCCGCATCCAGTCTCCCGCCACCCCTTTGTGGATACCGAATTCAAGCGGCTCCCACCAGGCATTGATCATCACATAAAGGTCAGCGTCAGCCTGTGATTGGCCACTCAATGAGAATGCTAGAGCCCGGGAATTCCACGCCAGATCCGGAGCACGTCCGGCCCCGTACCAGTGCACGTCGTCACGCCAGAATCGCGAACGGCAGATCGAAGGGTGTGTTTTCCGAAACTGAATCATCAGTTTAAAGAATCGAAAGATGTCCTGGTTCTGCTCCAGGCGGCCCCAGTCGAGCCAGCTCGTTTCGTTGTCCTGGTTGTACGGATTGTTGTTGCCTTCCTGAGTCTGCAGAAACTCGTCACCCATGCGGAACATCGGCGTTCCGTTACTGAGCATCAGCAGCGTGAAAAAGTTCTTCACCTGACGTCGTCGCAGCATCCTGACGTCGTCCGGCACGGAATCGTCGCCTTCGTACCCGCAATTCCATGACGCATCGCGTTGGCCATCCTGGTTGTGATGGCCGTTGGCTTCGTTGTGCCGCTCGTTGTAACTCACCATGTCGTACAGGGTGAATCCGTCGTGCGACGTCACATAGTTGACACTCTGAAATGGATGTAATGCATAGAACAGGTTGTCGGGAAACAGGTCCGCACTGCCGTACAGGCGGGTCATCAGTTCGGGGACCATACCCGGATCACTTTTTACAAAACGCTGCAAAGCGTCACGGTAGGCCCCGTTCCACTGCATCCACTGCGTGCCGGGAAATCGCCCGCCAAGTTGATTCACACCAGCGGCGTCCCACGGTTCAGCGATCAGCCGAATTCCTTTGAGGTCGGGATCGGCGGCAATCTGGCCGAAGATGGGGGGATCGTCCTGATTGATTGAACCGTCGCTACTCCGCGTGAAGATCGAAGCGAGATCAAAGCGAAAACCATCGACATGCATTTCGGTAACCCAGTACCGCAGACTGTCGATGATCAGTCGCCGTACCGCTCGATTCGCCGTGTGCAGCGTGTTTCCGGTGCCGCTGAAATTGGCATAAGGATGTTGAGGGTCTCCCGTCAGCACGTAATAGGTCGTCGCATCAATGCCTTTGAAACTGTAGTTCGGGCCGTTGCGATCCCCTTCACAGGTGTGGTTGTAAACAACGTCGAGAATGACCTCGATGCCCGCTCGATGGAGCTGTTTGACCATCTCTCGGAATTCAATGTCCGGCAGACATCGACCTGAATCGGACGCGTATTGCTCGTGTGGCGAAAAGAAATTCAGCGGCATGTAGCCCCAGTAATTTCCTTCGTCAGGGTCAAACTGAAACACCGGCATCAGTTCGACAGCTGTGACGCCAAGCTCCTGCAGGTACGGAATCTTCTCGACGACTCCTGCAAAGGTGCCGCGCCGGGCCTCGGCCACACCCGAGTTTTCGCGCACGGTGAAACCGCGGACGTGCATTTCATAAATAATCAGGTCCGAACCGTGTCGCACCGGCGCGTCGTTCTCCCAGTCGAATTTACACCGGGTTGTCTCGACGACTCCCAGCGGCGCTCGGCCTTCGTTTGAACCCGGCAACTGTGCGGCCTCGCGGCTGAAATCCTTTGGGAAGTAGACGTCTCTGGCATGTGGATCGAGCAGCAGCTTTTCATGATCAAACTGGTGAAGTTCAAATCCCGCTGTCGGTTGTGGTCCATCGATCCGGTATCCGTAAAACCGGGCGCCGTCAACCTGCTGCTGGGCGACGCGGCAGTGCCAGATGGGACCCGACTTGTTGAACAGCGGGTCCAACGGGTAGTTGAATTCCGGAGCCTCAATGTTATCCGGTCGATACAGCCGCAGTTCGACGCGTTCAGCATGTTTGGAATAAATCGCGAAGTTGTACGCCTCGTCTTCCGGAACCCAGGTGACTCCCAGTGGAAACGGCGATCCCTCGCGACGATGCCAGTTCTGCATGTCAGTGGTCTCCCGTTGCGCAGACGAGTATGGCGATGTAATGGCAAATGCTTCCGGCGATCACGAACGCATGCCACAACGCGTGCAGATACCGGACCTTTCGGTCGAGAAACAGGAAGATCGTTCCCACGGAATAGAACGCGCCACCGGCCAGCATCCAGACCAGTAATTCCGCTGGTGCGTGCCGATACAGTTCTGCCAGTGAGATCGCCGGCAACCAGCCGAGCAGACCGTAAGTGATCTTCGCAGCCCCACTCAGGTTCTGCAGACGCAAAACTACCAGCACTCCAAACAGCGCAAGCACCCACATCGTGATGAGAATCAGCCACCACCAGCCGTGTCCGAGGATCAACACGGCGATCGGCGTGAACGACCCGGCAATCAACACATAGATGCAGGCCTGGTCCAGCATCCGAAACCGCCGTCGAAGCCGCAGATCATGAAACGTGTGGGACAGCGTTGACGCTCCGTACAGCAGAATCAGCGTCGCACAGTACACGCCGCACGCCGCGATTGTTTGCACGCTTTCTCCGGACACAATCCACATCATCACAACGCTGGCGACGATGCTCAGCAGAAAGCCGATACCGTGTGTCAGCAGGTTGGCTACTTCATCGACTGGTCGCTGCTCAGCAGTCATTTGGCAAACTCTGTCGCTTCTTCGAAAAACGTCGACACGTTGTTCCTTGTGATGAAACTTATGCCATGTGGTGTGAAATGCACGAAAGACGCTCAACGAGCCGACAGCGCCCCTTAACCCTTATCAAGGTTCTGTCGCCACCGGATGTCTTCCTGTGAAAACAACCCCGGTTCAAGCGGAATCAGGACGACTCACCTCTGAAGATCACCTTTTTCAGTTCAACAGCGAGGAAAACGATGGTGCTCAGTATCAGGCACCCGATCAGTTCAGGAAGTGAAAGCCCATCCGTGCGAAACAGGATCTGCAGCGGCGGCAGGTAAATCACGGCCAGCTGCAGACACAGCGTCAGCAGGACGGCTCCGAGCAACGCCGGGTTCGAGAAGACTCCGATGCGCATCAGTAAGTCGCGTTGGGATCGACAGGCCAGAGCGTTACCCATTTGTGACACGGTCAGGACCGTGAAGACTGCTGTTCGCCAGTGACTGTCCGGCCCGCTGCCGTCACCGCGGAACCACCAGCCGGCGGCCAGTGAAACCGCTCCCATCAGCAGACCGATCCAGACGATGTCGATGCTCATGCTGCGTCCCAGAACGTGTTCGCCGGGAAGATGAGGCGGTCGGTTCATCGTGTCTCGTTCGCCTGGCTCAATAGCCAGCGCCAGTCCAGGCAGGCCGTCGGTTACCAGGTTGACCCACAGAATCTGCAACGGCAGCAGAGGCAGCGGCATACCGAAAAACGGCCCCAGCACCATTACGCAGATTTCGCCCGCGTTACTGGTCATCGTGTAGCGAATGAACTTGCGAATGTTGTCATAGACAATGCGGCCCTGTTCAACGGCATTGACGATCGTCGCAAAGTTATCGTCCAGCAGGATCATCTCCGACGCCTCTTTCGAAACGTCGGTCCCGACGATTCCCATCGCCACTCCGACGTGTGCCTGCCGCAACGCCGGTGCGTCGTTCACTCCGTCTCCCGTCATCGCCACCACATGCCCGTTCGCCTG
Source organism: Rhodopirellula sp. (assembly GCA_013203845.1). Taxonomy (GTDB): domain Bacteria; phylum Planctomycetota; class Planctomycetia; order Planctomycetales; family Planctomycetaceae; genus JABMPE01. Next base: position 11,721 of record JABMPE010000313.1, read on the forward strand.
CAACGCCTGCACAATGTGCAGCTTGTCGACGGGAGCAACTCGCGCATAGACAGTGGTCTCTTCCACGACAGATCGCAGATCGTCCGCTGTTTTGTCGACCAGCTCGCGACCGATAACGACGGGGAGATTCGCTGCGGAGTTGCCATCAGGACCGCCCGTGGTGATTCCAAGATCCGCAGCAATGTACGAGGCAGTCAGCGGGTGATCTCCCGTAATCATCACGGGACGAATACCCGCTGCGCGGCACCGGGCAACCGCATCTCGAACTTCCGGACGAGGTGGATCGATCAGTGCCATCAGTCCCACAAAAATCAGCTGCTGTTCGGCTTCAATTTCGTTTCCGGCGGCGGGTACATCATCAAGCGGTCGAAAGGCGAAACCAAGTACCCGCATACCCTGCGACGCAAGCTCGTCACTGGAAGCCAGAATCCGCTGACGCCATGACTCGTCCAGCGTGCGAACCTCGTCCTGGTCCCAGATATCGCTGCACACATCGAGCACGCTGCCGACAGCCCCCTTCGTAAACGCAACGGCGTCCGTTTTGTCGAGATCGAGGAGCCTTGCTGTTGCCGCCAGATTTGATGTATCGGCTTCGTCCGGCTGAAGATCGCTTCCGCTGTGGATCGTCGTCATCCGTTTGCGATCCGAATCAAACGGGACATCGGCAACGCGAGGAAACAACTGCAATATCTCCGGTTGCCGCAAGTCGGCTCGAACAGCAGCGATCATCAACGCCGCTTCAGTTGGCTCTCCAGACGTTTCGTCAGGATCGTCATCTGCGGAGTGATGTATTATCTCCGCATCGTTGCACAGACATCCGGTCGTCAATAGAAGCGACAACGCCGAGTTCCCGGCTATTTCCGTGAGAGTCTCTGCGGGGAGAGCAGTCCCCTGCTCATCCCCACTGGCTGGCGGCGGCAGTTCAAGTCGCGTACCGGCGACGTCCAGCACGGTGACAGTCATCCGATTCTGAGTTAACGTGCCAGTCTTGTCAGAACAGATCACTGTCACGGAACCCAGCGTCTCAACAGCAGGGAGCTTCCTGATAAGAGCGTTGCGCTGAAACATGCGACGTGCTCCCAGCGCCAGCGCGACGGTCGCCACTGCAGGCAGGCCTTCGGGCACAACGGCGACCGCCAGGCTGAGCGCCGTTATCAGCATAAGCTTCGGATCTTCGCCGCGCTGCAGCCCCATTACGAAGACAACGGCAACGATCGCAATCGCTGCGACTGCCAGTGAACGACCGAGCTGTCCCAACCGCAGCTGCAGCGGCGTCGGTTCTCGTCGCACACCCCGCAACGAAGCCGCGATGCTGCCCAGTTCGGTCGTCATGCCAGTCGAAACGACGATCGCCGTTCCGTGACCGTACGTTACCGCGGTGCCCATCCAGACCATGTTCGTGCGGTCGCCGATCACGGCGTCCTCGTCCTGCAGCGCGGCGATCTGCTTCTCGATGGAGACGGACTCTCCGGTCAGAGCGGCTTCCTGCGTCTTCAGACTCGAAGACTTCAGCAACCGACAGTCCGCCGGAACTTTGTTGCCGGCTTCCAGCAGCAGGACGTCGCCAGGCACCAGCGCCGTCGAATCTGTCTCAGACGTGGTCCCATTACGACGGACCCGCACCCGCGGAACGCTCATCTTCTTTAAAGCGTCGAGCGCACGCTCTGCCCGGTAGTCCTGCACAAAACCCAGAATCGCGTTCAGCACGATGATGCACACAATCGCGATCGCGTCACGATGCTCACCCAGCATCAACGAGACAACCGCGGCTACAGCCAACAGCAGAATCATCGAGTTGTAAAACTGTTCCCACAGAATGAGCAGCGGTCCGCGAGTTTCCGAATCGATCAGTTCGTTGGGACCGAACTGCTCCTGCCGAACACGCACTTGCTCGGCAGACAGCCCGCTCGTCGCGTCCGATTCGAATTTTGACAGCACTTCGTCGTGGTTCAACGTGTGCCACACGACCGGGTTGGACTCGCTCATGCTTCCGGCACTTTCTGCGGGGACGAATCGTCACTTTCCGAAGTTGAATCACCGTTGCAACTGATGCACGCCTCAAGGGTCGCCACCACTTCTTCGGGCGAGTCGACCACAACGAAACGGCTCAAGTCCGTCTCCGAAATGCAGCCATGCGAATACATCGTCGCCCGGAGCCAGTAGACGAGCGGATTCCAGTAGTCGCTTCCGACAAGGATCACGGGGAAGCCAGCGAGGCGTTCTGTTTGAATCAATGTGAGGGCTTCAAAAAGTTCGTCCATCGTGCCATAGCCGCCGGCAAAAATCACGAACGCTCGCGCATACTTGGCGAACAACATCTTCCGCACAAAGAAATAGCGGCAGGTGTAGCTGACATCGCAGAATGCGTTGAGCCGTTGCTCACGGGGCAGATCAATGTTCAGGCCAATCGAGAGTGCTCCAGCTTCACGAGCGCCGCGGTTTGCCGCTTCCATGACTCCGGGGCCGCCGCCAGTAATCGTGGCGAAGCCGCATTCGCCGAGTCGTCGGCACGTCTCGTGAGCAAGTACGTATACGGGATCGTCTTCGGACAAGCGGGCGCTACCGAAGACCGCCACCGATCGACGTGTCTCTTCGAGTGCTCTCGCCATGACATCAATGCCCTGGATCGTGTCGCTCTGCATGCGAAACACTCGCCAGGGATCTTCATGCAGGAAGCCAGTGTCGGGGCGAACTGAGCTGTCGAAGAACTCGAAGTCTGGAGTCGGCAGCCTTGTCGCGACAGTAGAACCTGCAACACCGTCCGTTGCAGGCGATGCCGTATCGACCACGGGTTTCGGCTCGGCGACCTGCACCGTTCGTTCATCGGGTTCATCGTCGAGATCGACGACCGTACCATACTCGGGCACGGTCGACTCCCAACCCAGCCGGTCGCGGATTGTCCGCGCCAGAGCCAGCGATGCATCTTCTTCACCATGCGTGATAAACAGCCGGAGTGGTGGGGTTTCCAGGTGGCTCAGCCAGTCAATCAACCCGCTGCGATCGGCGTGAGCGGACAAACCGTTGATGCTTTTGATCTTCGCGTAAACACGCCGTGTCCGACCCAGAATTCTTACTTCGCGTTCGCCATCCAGAATCCGTCGCCCCAGAGTTCCTTTAGCCTGATGACCGACAAACAGAATCGTCGACTCGTCACGACCAATGTTCAGACGCAGATGATGTTTGATCCGCCCCGCATTACACATTCCCGCCGGAGCCATGATGATGCACGGCGTGATGATCCGGTTGATACGCATCGACTCTTCTGTCGATCGGGTAATCTGCAGGCCGGGGAACTGGAGCGGCGGCTCTTTCGAACTGATCAGCTCCCGGGTCTCATCGTCGAGCCAGTCGCGGTGCTTCCGGAAAATGTTTGTCACGTCCGAAGCCATCGGACTGTCGAGGAAAATCGGGATATCCGGAATGCGGTTGGCGTGGACGAGCCGGCTGATGTAGTACATCAGCTCCTGGGCACGTTCGACCGCGAATACGGGAATCACAAGATTGCCGCCGCGACCAACAGTCTCGCGGATGATCTCTTCCAGTTGAGATTCGACATTTCCTTCTTTGACGTGGTCACGTTCGCCGTAAGTTGATTCCATGATCACATAGTCGGCGTGTTTGAAAGTCGAAGGGTCCGAAATCAGAGGCTTGCCGCGTTGTCCGATGTCACCCGAGAAGATGACCGTCCGAGTCTGACCATTTTCCGTAACGGCAATTTCGATCATGGCCGAACCAAGAATATGCCCCGCGTCGTGCCACGTCGCCGTGATTCCTTCGGCAATGTGAACTGGATCGAGATAGTCGACGCCCTCAAACAGTGGCAGAGTTTTGACGACGTCGTCGACGACGTACAGCGGAATTTCCGGATGTCGCCCGCGGCGGCCTTCCTTGTGGTGCCGGCGTTTCTTGTACTCGGCGTCTTCAGTCTGAATCTTCGCCGAATCCCGCAGCATGACATCTGCCAGAGCGACGGTTGGATGCGTCGCGTAAATCGGAGCGTGGAATCCGTCCTTCACGAATTTCGGTATGAGACCGATGTGGTCAATGTGAGCGTGCGTGATCAGCAATGCGTCAAACGACTTTGGATCGATCGCGCACGGTTCCCAGTTCCGATCCTGAAACGCCCGCTCCTGAACGAGCCCGCAGTCGATCATGAGGCGAACACCGTTGGCCTCAAGACAGTACCGCGACCCTGTCACCTGCCGATTCGCCCCCAGGAATGTCAGCTTCATGAGATCTCCCTGCAAACCAAGTGGTGAAGAACGAAAGTTCCCCAGATGGATGAACGCGACCGACACCACTTTCCGGTTGCCGATACTTGTTTGTGTCTCAAACGTGCCATTCCCGCGCAGGCAGACACCCAGTGTTTCACACTAAGCTGGGTTCCCACCTGCGCGGGATTGACGAAAACGCGTTGATTCATCGCTCGAATTGGGAAATGATCCTGCACACGCTCCCAAGGCGATCTGAAGTGCATCAGGACGAACGAAGCAAGCCGTGTGCCGCGCCGAAACCTGCGTCGGCTTTGCTGCGCTGAAACTGTCTGTCGTGGCGACTGCAGCCAGTTTTCCGCATCCGTTCCTCGCCTGGCCGAGCCTGCACGCAGTGTGCGGATACGCGCACTGAATCGCAAAACCTGTACGCAACGGGGACTTCATTTGACGTGGCACGGTCGTTGCTAAACGCGGTGACTCAGGCATCGCATTACAAGCCGTCAGTCTTCGGAGCAGCAAACATGGACCATTTTCAGAACATTCTAGTGGGCGTCGACCTGTGCGATGGCGACAGCCTGATTGATATTAAGCTTTCGGCGAGCACGCGTGCAGCAATTGATAAGGCTCTCTGGCTGGCTGCGCGAACCTCGGCGAAAGTGACGTTCCTCTCATCGCTGATGCCGTGTCTCGACCTCACCTCGGACGCGCGGAATCTCGTCGAAATGCAGCAGTATCAGGGTCTGATCGACTGTCTCCACGACAAAGCGTGCGAGCGAATGACTGGCCTGGTCGAAGAAGCTCGTTCAGCTGGCATCGAAGCTCGTGAAATCAGAACGGGGGGCAAGCCCTGGTACGAACTGATCCGTGAGGTTGTTCAGGAAAAGTTTGATCTCGTGCTGGTCGGCAGCCATCAGCGACACACACTCGGCCACCTTCTGCTGGGAAGCACCGGCAGGCGACTCATTCGAAAATGCCCTTGCCCGGTCTGGGTCACCGCCCCCGGTGAGCCCGGTACCGTTCGTTCGATTCTGGCGCCGACTGACTTTTCAGAGACGGCTGCTTCTGCGGTGAAACTGGCCCATTCACTGGCTCAGCAGTTCGAAGCACAGCTGCATGTCCTGCACGTTGTCGAGTCCCACTTCGAACCCGCGATGCGTCATTTGATCGAGCCGGTCGCTGAAGTTGAGGATCACTTTTCCCGCGAGCAGGCCGACGCTCAACGTGACCTCAACAACGCACTGGCTCAGGCGGGACTGGACGACGCGATCAATCTGGAGCATCGGCATATCGCTGCCGGACCGCCACACCTGATGATTCAGGAAGCGGTGAAGAAGTTCTCAACCGACCTGATCGTCATGGGAACGCAGGCTCGCCACGGAATCCCCGGACTCCTGATCGGTAATACTGCCGAACGCGTCTTTTCACACCTGACCTGCTCAGTCCTGGCCGTCAAACCCGATGCCTTCCAGTGCCCCATCGAGTTTCCGGAGCCGTAAAACGACTGAAGTCGCATTGAATTCCCGATGCCTGCTTCGATGTGTATTTTCGGAAATCTTTGAGGGGTCGACTTTGAAGTTGCCGATGCTCGGCGAGCAGAACTCTGTGGCAAGCACAGGGTCTCGACGGGGCAGGTCTCGGTGGCATGGTGACGTCTCGGTGCTGGTTATCGTTGTTTTGTTTCGCGAACGGTGGGGGGTTCAGCCAGTGTGAAGAGGATGACTTCTTCACCAGTGACGACGCTGATGTCGTGGTGCAGGCTCACGACTTTGACATCGGTAATCTCCAGGACCAGTTCTTCCAGAACGGGCCTCGCCGTTTCAATCAGTTGAGTCCGGACCTACTTCAGCAGATCGCGACCTTTCTCCGGCTGACGGGTTTTGACGAGATGCTGTTCGGCAGCTGTCAGAACGCCCTGCAGTCGCACGACGAGAAGATCGTCCAGCAGGTGAGTGAGAATGTGTTCCGGGCCACGGCCCATGTACTCCTGCTCGAACTGATTGATCCCCTGGCAGATGGCGGCTTCAATCTGGCCTCGCGTTTTCATGACAGGGTCTCCCGGAACAGACACATGTGC
>JABMPE010000314.1 GCA_013203845.1 Rhodopirellula sp.
ATTGTCCATCATCCGCGGCGGTAATCTGTTTCGTTGTAAGCGGAGTTCGGCTCGTTTTTTCCCGAAGTACGAGCTCGACCGACTTGCCTTTAAAGCCGAACGCTTTCAGCTTCGCCGTAAAAGTGATGGGATCTCCGACAAAAGCGACCTCATCGACGAGCGTGTCATAGAGATTCAAATCGTGCATCGCTTCGGCACTGCCTATGCCGACGGTGTAAAGTGGCACCAGCCGCTGCGCCGCAAGACCGGAAATTTTCGAAAACCGACCAGCGTCTCCAACGCTCGAAATCCCATCCGACAGGACCACGATGGCGGTCGGCAACGAACCTCGAAAGTCGTTCAACACTTTTCCCACAGCGGCAGAAGGCCGCGTGTCGCTGCCGACCGGCTCGAGGCTTCGGATCGATTTAACCAGACCACTGATCTGATTTCCGGATTCCGCATCAAGGCTTCCAATCGGACTGGCTGTTTCGGAAAAACGGTACACGCGAAGCTGATGACGCTGCTGCAGTTTCTGCAGAAACTCCCCGTCATTGGCTGTGAGAATCCCCTGACCAATGGCCAGCCGCGAAGCTCTTCCGCCACCCCTCTCTCGAACGAAGGACTTTGCCGCGGCCTTGTCGAGCGAATCCGAATACTGATCCTCCAGCCCCATGCTGGCCGAGTCGTCCAGCAGAATCGCGATGAATGGCAGTCCCGTTCGATCAACGACCAGCGTAATCTCAGAAAGAATGATCAGGACGATGCCAATCACACCCAACCGCAAGGCCACCAGCCCCATCCGGCTCGCACGCGATGCCGAACCCGCGTCCCGGCGGTAAATCCACCAGACATAAAACAGCATGGCGATGGCGGCTGGGAGAACGCTCCATTGCGGCATTCCGGATGGCCACGGAGCCTGGTAAAGCCAGCTCCATTGAGTCCCCTGCCCCGGCTGAGCGGGAGGGACTCCAAGATACCATTCGAGGAAGTTCTTCATGAACGGAGAATACCACGCTGCAGAAACCGATGATTCGCAAGCCGCAGCCGAACGATCCGGGCTCACGGCGAGGCCGTTTAATCATAGCTGCTGCGTGCCAGTCCGACATCGACGCGGGCGGGGACTGGCCCACCAGACGGCCTCAGTATTCTGGATTCTGGGCAGGCGACTCGTTGGCAGCGGTCAGCGATCAGCCAGCAAGTGGTGGGACGCAGCGGGATCCCGTTCAACAAGCCGCAGCCCTCTACCGGTCCAGAGCGTGTTGAGATCGTCGCGTCGCCAGAGTTCCCGACCGACCGTTGGGTCGCCAACAATCAGCAGATCGTCTGTCAGATCACCGAGATAAACCACCGAGTGAGCCTGGCCCGGCAACCACCCGCAGGTCTCCCTGAGTTCCCGGCTGTGAGCATTTTGAACGTCAGCGGGAAGGCAAGCCACCAGGATCGCCGGGGTCTTTGGCGACGACGTTTTACCGCCGACGGGCACATCAAAGACTTCAACTTTCCAGGGACTCCCGGCCACTTTCTTTGACAGGCCTCGGAACAGCCCCATCCAGTTGGTCCCTTTGCGGGTGAGACACAACTCCGCCATCTCACTTTCGGTGGCATCGATTCCGTGAACACGCAACAGCGTTGCAGCGCTGGCCGGACTGCAGGTGTACGGAGTCGTCTGCAGGCAAACGTCACCGCTCCAGCTCTCACCGCAGACAGGCAATTCACCGACAAGCGGAGCAACCAGGCCCACGGCACTCACCATTCCCAGCAGAACGGCTGGCACCACGCGTCTCGTCGCTCCCGCCTTGCCGGACCAGACAATTCCAGCAAGGATTGATGCAAAAATCGGGAACCAGTTTCCGAGGACCATAAGCCCCGATACTGGCACGATTTCCGACAGAACAGGCTGATTCCAAACGAAAACGAAGTAGACGCCACCCGCCAGAATCGCCATCGTGCCGATACCGTTTCTCACAAATTCAGGCAGAGATCGACTGCAACGAGCCGTCACCGCAAAAGCAGCAGACGACACAATCGCAATGAGGATCAGACTGAACACGAGATCGCTCAAGGCAGCGGCTTCCTCAGACGAGTGTTTTGTTTTGGGGAACGGCCAGAAAATTCACGATTTCTTCATATGCTATTCCTCGTTTATTTCCAATAGGCAGCTTGACGTCAATACGGGACCTGCAAAGAAAATTACCCAACCGTGGAATGCTTCAGCTGTCAACATCCGTGTGCACTGCCCACAGGAACACGTCTCCTGCCCCTGTTCGAGAATTACCGGACCTTGCCAGAGGCGTGTAAACGTCACATTTCGACGATACTTGATTCACTGTCAGTAACCCGCCAAACTTGAACTGTTGGTCGCATTTGGAACAGGCATTGCTTGGGCCGATCTCCGACGCAGCGTGAGATTCCAGAAGTCACCCAGCGTCCCATGTCCTGACACGATTGCCCGGCTCCGCAATCGTCTGTCAACATAACGCCCTTTTCTCGCAGGATTCGTCGTGTCCAGTCAGCTCGTTCAAACCATCCAGGCAGAGCTGGATTCGCTCGTCCTGATCGACCCACACACGCATATCAACCCTCATGCGGCAGCTTCGGACACGCTCGCCGACATCCTGGGTTACCACTATTACACCGAGCTGGCTCATTCGGCCGGCTTGCCGCGTGAGCAAATTGAGGAACCGGGAATCAGCCCGAAATAGAAGGTTGGTCGGCTGGTCGAGAAACTTGGCGATCTCGATAACACGGTGCAGGTCAGCTGGCTGGTCGAGATGTGTCAGCAGTTTTTTGGCTTCGAAAGTGACGCCGTCACGACGGAGAACTGGGAATCGCTCTACGACAACGCCGCGGCGAAGATGGCAGAACCTGACTGGGAGCAGCAGGTACTGTCGAAGAGCGGTCTCGAAAAGGTCTTCCTGACCAACGACTTCGACGACCCGCTGACGGGTTTCGATACATCTCTGTACGTGCCGTGCCTGCGGACCGACGACCTGGTCTTTCATTTCACGAAGCGTGAAACTCGCGATCGGCTCGAGAAAGCAACTGGTTCCAGCGTGAGCGATCCCGCTTCGCTACGCGCCGCGATCGGCCAGCTGTTCGAACACTTCACGAAGAACGGTGCCAAAGCCTGCGCAATTTCGATTCCCCCGACATTTTCTCCGGCAGCCGTTTCTGAGTCTGAAGTCGAGCCGATTCTCACCAGTGTGCTTACTGGCCGTGAGTTGAGTCACGACGAAGCAGCAGTTCTCAGCCAGTTCAACTTCTGGACGCTGGCCGGATTCTGTGCCGAGTACAGGCTCCCGTTCGACCTGATGATTGGAGTCAACCGCCGAGTCTACGAAGCTGGCGTTTTCCAGGGGCAGGACCTGTACGACTCCCGGGTTTCGCTGATTCAGTATCGCGAACTGTTCAACGCATTTCCGCAAGTGACGTTTCCCGTTTCAGTGCTCGCTCAGACGAGCAATCAGGAACTGGTCAGTTACGCCTGGATTTTCCCCAACGTGGTCACCAACGGGCACTGGTGGTACTCCAACATCCCGCCGCACATTGAACTTGATTGTCGAAGCCGTTTAAGCGCAGTTCCGCAGACCAAACAGATTGGCTATTACAGCGATATGTACAAACTGGAATTCGCTCTTCCGAAATTTGCGATGTATCGGCGAATTCTGGCGAAGGTTCTGGCCAATGACTTTGTTATCGATCGTGGCTGGAGCGAAGAACGCGCCATCGCACTGGGCAAGCTTAATCTTCGCGGCAACGTTGAAACCATTTTCCAGGTGTGAACTCGTTTCGCACGACCACGCAGCAGATCAAGACACACGAAACGCAACCTGATGTTCCAGCATCGACAGTCCTGTCGGGACTGAGTCCGGAACACACGGGTCACTTTGACAAGTCGGGAACGGAACTCATGGCGACTCTTGTATTACTTCAGGAAGGCGAGGCAATCCCGTACCCGGTTGGCGATGGCGAGACGGTCATTGGCCGGCATCCGGACTGCACGATCCAACTGAAGTCGAACACGGTTTCGCGCCGACACGCGCGATTCACAAAACGCGACGGCCAGTTCTACATCGAAGATCTCGGCAGCGGTAACGGCACGGTCGTTAACGGCACTCAGCTGGAGAAAGAAAAACCTCACGCCATCAACCACGAAGATCGGATCAAGTTTGGCCCGATGCTGCTGCGGTTCGAATGCGAAGAAGCACGTCCTGTCGTGAAGGCTCCCGCCGCGCCGTCTGCTCATCCTCGAATTCCCGCGGGCGGTGACGATTTCGGCGCGGGTGACGAATTCGGCGCGACCGTCAATTACTCCGATGAGGAAGACGACGAAGCTGAAATCATGGGCACCATGATGTCGGGCGGTGGTGGCTTCGGGATGCTGGAAGTCCAGCCGGAAGTGAAACTCAAAGCGGTCATTGACATCACACGCAGCCTCTGCGGCGAAACAAATCTCAATGCCATGCTGCCTGCCATTCTGGACACTCTGTTCCGAGTCTTTCCGCATGCCGACCGAGGTTGCGTGCTGCTGAAAGATCCGGAAAAAGGCGGAGAGATGGTGCCGCGAGCTTTCAAACACCGTCGTGGAGGTGAGGACTCCACCGTCCGACTTTCTCGAACCATTGTGAAGAAGGTCATCCAGGAAAAGACAGGAATTCTCTCCGCTGACGCCGCTAACGATGATCAGTTTGACGCTTCAGAATCGATTTCGAATCTGGCCATCCGATCCATGATGTGTGTGCCACTGCTCGATAAAGAAACTGAGCCGATCGGCCTCATTAATATCGACACGATGAACCCGGTCACGCAGTTCACGAACGAGGATCTGGACCTCCTGATGACGATCGCTGGCCAGGCAGCTTTGACTTACGAGAACGCCCGTCTGATGAAGACGTATCTCGAAAAGCAGAAGCAGGACGGCGAGATGAATATCGCCCAGGGTGTCCAGAAGGCACTACTTCCGGACAAACTTCCAGTCATTGAAGGTTGGAAGTTCTATGCATCGTACGATGCCGCTCAAGCAGTTGGCGGTAACTACTACGATGCCTTCGAAGTCGGTGACGATAAAATTGTGTTGTCCTTTGGTGACATATCCGGCAAGGGCGTTCCCGGTGCGATCATCATGTCCCGCATGTCGAGCTGTGTGCAAAGTATCCTGGAATTTACGCACGACCCGCTGGAAGCTGTCGCTGCAATTAACAAGCACATGTGCGCGAACGCCGCCGAAGGTCGGTTTGTCACCTACAACTTCGTCCTGCTGGATCTGAAGACGAACGAGGTGTCACTCGTGAACGCAGGTCATATGCCACCGTTTATATTGAAACCGGATGGCACGGTTGACGAGTTTCCCGATGAGTCAATCGGTCTTCCCATCGGCGTCATGGAAGATTACCCCTACGAAGTCGAGAAACGCACCATCAATCCCGGTGAAACCGTGGTGCTGTTTACAGACGGCGTTGACGAAGCCATGAACCCGGAAGGCGAACTCTACACGCTGGAGCGAATGCGTGAGCTGATCGCGAAGAGCCCTCGCGATCCGGAAGAACTCGGCAAAATTCTGCTGGCAGATGTTCGCCGGCACGCCAACGGTCGACCTCAGAACGACGACATCACCATCATGACATTCGGGCGCGAGGGATAGACGCTCATGAAGGCGTCCTGCTCTCGCTTTTGCGTCAACGGTTTGGCGGGCTTGATCAGCAATGCATTCAGTGGCGAACGAGGTGTGATGCCACACCAACTGCCAATCGTTGAGTCTCGGCAACTCACTGCCCTCATAACTGCCGCTCACCACTTCCCATTCAGATCCAAGGTGTCGTGTGTCAGCTGTTAACATCCAGGAATGCGTTCACCGTGCCTGCCTGCTGGAAGCGACGGCTCGAAAACCTGGAAACGTGCATCCCGGAGCATCATTCGAACACGTCGCCTACGAAGATTTTGTCGTCTCTGCCGAAGCCATCTCTCCGATACTTGCCCGCACCGCGGATGTCGGAGTCGGCAGGAGCATTCTGGAAGCAGTCCAGGCAACTCGCAGTGTTTGTGAACACAACACGAACCTCGGCATTATTCTTCTGCTCGCCCCCTTAACCGCGGTTCCGCTCGACACGACATTGCCGGCGGGGATCCCGACCGTCCTGTCCGAGCTGACGCAGGAAGACGCCGAATACGTGTTTGAGGCGATTCGTCTGGCTCAACCTCGTGGACTTGGCACTGCCGACGCAGCAGACGTCTCAACTTCGTCGCCAACCGGAACATTGACCGAGGTCATGGCACTGGCTGCCGACCGGGATGGCGTCGCCAGACAGTATGCCAGTGATTTTGAGACCGTCGTAAAACATGCCGTTGCAACAATGACCGCTTCGGATCGTTTCACAGAAGACTGGGAACAAGCCATTGTCCACCTGCACCTCACACTGATCGCCACTGACGGCGATACAGACATCGCGAGAAAATGCAGCTCCATCGATGTCCACGAAGCCCAGCGCAGAGCGGAGTCCGTGCTGAGAGCTGGCTGGCCAATGGCGATGGAGGGCCGGCTGCGCATCCGGGAATACGATCGCTGGCTTCGGGCGCGCGGAAGTCAACGAAATCCAGGAACAACCGCGGACCTTGTTACCGCTGGCGTGTTTACCGTACTGCGGGATCAGCTTGCTCCCATGCCGTCTCTGGAAGCCATTCAGATTCGTGCGGAAGAAATTCGAAACGCTCAGTTGTGAGGGCTACTCGTGAAAACGCTGACCAAAGAAATCTGGATGGAAATACCGCAACGTCGAGCGATCGTGTCGATCCATGACGAAGTCGAACGACTGGTCGCCGAAAGTGGTGTTCAGGACGGGATCGCACTGATCAACGCCATGCACATCACGGCCAGCGTCTTCATCAACGACGACGAGTCCGGTTTGCATCACGATTACGATGTCTGGCTGGAACAGCTGGCTCCGTTCGATCCGTCGCCTGAGCGGTATCACCACAACCGCACAGGAGAAGACAACGCGGACGCTCATCACAAGCGACAGATCATGGGCCGCGAAGTGGTTGTGGCGATCACCGAAGGCAAACTGCACCTCGGGCCCTGGGAGCACATCTTTTACTACGAATTCGACGGACATCGAAAGAAACGACTGCTCGTCAAAATCATCGGCGAGTAATTCGCGACGATCCGGGCGCAGCATTGCCATTCGCATCCCGGGCGCAACATTACTGTTCACATCGGGGATGGTCTCGGAACTCAAACCAACGACCAAAGCAGCCCGACCACCAGCAGCACTCCGGTCAGGCCGTAATAGACAGCCGGCTGAACTCGCTGAAACTCCAGTGAATTCGCAAGGCGAACGGGAATCTGTTTCCAGTCGTCTTCAGGCCTCCCGCCCAGAAGCTTTCGATCGCAAAATCCGGCAAGCACCGCCAGACCGCGCACCGGCAGATTGATTCCGCACCGAACCGCGTTCTCGACATAAAACCATTCGCGGCTGAGTCGAGCCAGCGAGTCCATACTCCCGACAACGCGGTTACGAACACGCTCGCTGGCCTGTGACAGCAGGCTCGCCACGACGACTCCCAGCAAGCACGCTGGCGTGGCTGCTCCGAAGGCCAGCAAACGAGAAGACGATAACGGCTCAATCCCCGTTGCATTGGGGACCGGGAGCAGGCAGACGCCCAGTGCAGAAAGTGCGGCGACTGTTGTTACTGCCGACTCAATTCCAATCGCAGGCGTCGATCGTTTCCTGACTCGCCCTGCACTGCTGGATTTTCCAGGGAAATTTCCGAACGACGTCAGCTTCACGATCGCAACGCCCCACAGAATCTGGCTCGCAACAATTCCCCACCAGATCAGAAACAGAAAACGACCGGTGGATGACGTCGCCGCGCTATGCACGTCCACGTTTTCACGCAGCGTCGCTTCGACAAGCGACAGAACGGTGTTGCCGCCACAGACTCCGGAAACGGCAACAATCATCGCAACAACGAACGCAATCCTTTGTCCGATTTCCTGACGGCTGCATCTCAGCACAAAGATTGCGACGAGCTGAGCAAACACAGTGCAACTCGCAACCCCAGCTCCAGAAGGTTGCCCCGTAGCAAAAGCGGCAGCGGCCAGACCGGCAGCACTGACAGTCAGCAACGACAACATGTCAGCGGCATCGCTCTGTGCCAGAGCGATGCTCGTGGCCGTGAGACAAGTGAGAACGCCGAGCATTCCCAGTAGCAGGTTCCCGTCCGACGAAACCTCACACAGTGGAAACATCGCAACGGCCAGCGAAATTCCTGGCAGAACTCCAGCCAGCACAACATTCATCGCGGCATCACGTGGCCGGGTTTCCAGGTAAGAACGTGGCCAGATCACGGCCGGGAAGAAGGCGCATCGAACAGCGATAGCTGCTGCGAACAGCCCCGTCAGTCCAGACACGACCGCAGCGGTGTCGATGCGACCGTCCGCAGAAACACGTCGAGGCAATTCCGTAATATCCGACGTTCCAAATCGAGACGTCGCCATCAAGGTTGCAGACAGCAGTACAACGCTGGAGCAGCCCAGAATCGTTGTCGTCTGAAACTTTCGTGTACGGACGCGGGGATGAGGTTCATGATCACCTCGAATCTGTGATCCGAGGACATAACTGTCAATGAGCACCCAGACACTCACGAGCACGACGAGGTCTGCCAGCAGAATGGCTGCAATACTTAGTGGATACAGCGGGGCAGTCGTTCGTGCGGGTCGCGATTCGGAAGGAATCCCGGTTCGTCCCTCTCGGACGAATTCGAGCACCACCACCAGCGAAGCCGCCAGGACGAGCAATACTCGAGATTGATCCGAGTAAAAAGAAACGTCTACGAAGAGTTGCTCCGCCGAGGGGATCACCAGCCAGCGACCCGCTGTCAGCCGGGCGGAAACCTCAGTCATCCCGAAATGCAGACACGCCAGCCAGACTGTGGCGATCATCCCCGTCAAGCCTGCTGAGATCGCAATGGCTGATGTCATCCGAACGGGCGAAACGACGGCCAGCAGCCATCCAAACATCGGTATCAGGATCAGAGCAGCAATCAGTAATTGCTCGATCACAGCGGCGGCTCCGAACTCCATGAAGAAACCCCGAAGGTCAGCGACCCCGGGGTTCTTCGTCATGATTCCAGGTGCTGGTGCTTACTCTGACTTCACGTCACCGTCTTTAGAGGCATCTTTTGGTGCGTCGGTCGCCGGTTCTTCGGGCTTCACATCCGGAGTGATCACAGGCTTGTACTCGTGCGGTCGTTTACGAAGCACAGTGGCTTTGATGATTTTGTCGCCACGTTTCAATGAAGCGGCGACTTTCATTCCCTCAATCACGCGACCAAACACCGTGTGTCCGCCCTTGTCCGGTTCGGTGCGAGCGTTCAGCCAATCAGTCGGCAGGTGAGTGATGAAAAACTGCGATCCACCCGTGTCCTGTCCGGAATGAGCCATGCTGAGACTTCCGCGAAAGTGCATTCGCGCGCCTTCTTCGAAGCATTCACATTTGATTGAGTACCCCGGCCCGCCGTATCCATCGTTGCCCGGATCGTCGTCGAGAGTGTTCGGGTCTCCGCCCTGCGCCATGAATCCGTTGATCACTCGATGAAACGCAATTCCGTCATACTTGCCGCCTTCGACCAGGCTGATCGCGTTAGCGACCGTGTTCGGAGCGTCATCCTCAAACAGCTCAAAGACGATCTTTCCTTTCGTCGTTTCGAACTGAATTCGCGGCAGAGCGGCATCACCTTCCAGAGCGTCCTCTTTGGCTCGAATTTCCTGTTCAGTCTTCCACAATTCCTGGTACTTCTTCGCCGCGTCGATGTAGGTTTCGTAGCGAAGGTCGAGTCGGTTCATCTTCTGAGCTTCCGCAAACATGGCGGACGCCTGCTCAAAGTTGTGCAGAGCGAACTGTGAAACCGCTCCCATGCTGACGACGTCTTTCGTTTTCCGGTTGGCCGCCAGAAGCTTCGTGGCGATCTCCGCCGAACGATCGTAGTCGTTGTTGTTGAAGGCTTCTTTCATGACGATTTCGCCAGCGTCGAGATCTCCGTCGTTCTTTTCGTAAACCTTCGACGCCAGTTCGATCATCTCCGGATAAATCTGCACTTCAAACTCGCGGATCAGATCGACGTACTGATCCCTGACCGTACGTTTTTCGTCGCTGGTCGCAGCATCCTCGAACTTCTTCTTCAGCGTCTGCAGTTGTTCGAAAATGGCAAGGCGGCGAGCAAGCAGCGACTTCCACGCCTCGGCAGGGTCTTTCTCGTCAGAATCGACCGTGACCTTCAGCGCTGGCTTCGCAGGAACCTCGCCCGCTGCTTTTTCATCCTGAGCCCGCGCGGCTGATGGAAGCATCAACGGAGCACAAAGCGGCAGTAAAACGAGTGCCGTCCAGAAACGGGAATCACGAATCATTGGTCTCATCCTGTCAGAATTCAGGTGCGCTTCAATTGGCGAAGCGATTTGTTTCAATGTGAGGCGGCGAGTTTATCGACCACACCCCGACGCGCCCACGGAACTGGAAATTCGGTTTCCCGACAGCTGTCATCGAAACATTCCTGCCCGTCCGTCTCGGCCAGAACGCCGACCGTGCAAAATCTTTCGACTTGAAGCTGAATCTCACTGAGGCGACGACAGAATTGCTTCCGGCTTGTCGAGCACCAGATAGTGACCGTGGTCTGCTGTCACAAAGACCGCAGTGTCTTTCCAGCCACCGTTAGCTTCGACCCAATCCGTTACGGCAGTAAACGCCGCTTCCCCGCTGAGCACGGCACCGATCGAGTCGTCAATGTTGTTGGAATGATTCGCCCAGTCTACATCGCCGGCCTCGACCATCAGCCAGAACCGATCGGATCGGGACGACAGAACACGCAAGGCCGCACTGGTCATGTCAGAAAGCGTCGGATTCTCATCAATGTCGGCTGCCGAGTAACTCTCAGCAGCGACAGGGATCGAGTCGGTCACCATCGACGGTCCCGAATTCAGAGTGGGATTGAACTTACCATCAGCCGTCTGAAATGGCAGGTGCCCCTTGGAGACTCCGAAGAAACCAAACAGCCGCGTCTGCTGTGCCGAGGCCTGCTGAGCCGCAGCGTTCAAAGCAGTGACGCCGTTCATCCCGGATTCTCGAAGCACCGTCGTCCAAGGACGATCTTTGGCCGACCGCACAGCCGCTAAATCCGCGTTCGCCAGATAGCGATTCTCCGGCTCGTCACTCGGGTTGAAATTCACTCCCTGTGCTGAGTCCTTCAAACGGTCTTCGCCCCAGCCAGCACCGATCAGCACATCGACTCCCGGCAACGGCTTATCGGGATGAGAAATTGACGGCAGGCCCAGGAGGTCACGAGTAAGGTCCTGGTAGTCATTTCGGTGAACGTTGTTCGCGTAGGCGCAGGCGGGCGTCGCGTGACTGATTGGTACGCTGGTGACAACTCCGATCGCGAAACCATCTCGCTGCAACTGCCTGGCGATGGTTTCAACCTGCTTGCCGGTGTGGTCAACATTGACCGCGGCGTTGTAAGTCTTGATGCCCGCGCAGAGCGACGTCGCACTCGCGGCAGAATCCGTATACGCGTGCGGGAACTCGCGTCCCATCCCAATCGGATAAAGAGGATCCAGCGGCTCTGACCAGGGAAATGCGCCTCCGATCCGAACCGAATAGCCGCCGCCCTGTTTACCACCAGGGTTTGTCACGGTCTGCGAATCAACGTCTGCCTGCGTACCATCGTTGTGCGGTGTCGAGACAAAGTATCCAAAGTCGGTCTTCGCTCGGTCGTAGTCCTGAAAATTCAGACCGGTTCCCCGCCCCGTTCGATACTTCACCGCGCCGGCTTTGTATGTCGCGGCAGCCCAGGTGGTTTGCCAGTCCATCCCGTCGAACACGAACAGGATAATGCGTTTCTTACCACTCGCCGCAGCGGCCTTCTGCAGTGAGTACACGTCCGTCTGGTCGAAATACTCTGCTTCCGGATTGATCGTGCCCGTCGGAACTTTTCCGAACAGCTGCTCCAGCTTTTCAACAGAACGGTAGGGGCTGTTCGCTCCCGAAACAGATTCCAGTCCCATCCCGAAGGAGTAAATCGGGATCAGGCGGTTGGAGTGGCTGATCCAGCTTGAATACTTGCCGGTGTGCGATCCCCAGTGGCCCCAGTCAGCCTTCCCCGATTTGATTCCATGAGTCTGCAGTTCTCGGATGTGGTCGGTCTCAGCGGCCGAACTGATCAGAGAGCCGAGCAACATCAGTGATGCCGCGATACCTGCCAGCGTGGTTTTCCGTCCGCTCATTGTGTACTCCGGGTACGTTCTCTGCTGAATATTCCATGCCGTGCCTCGTTCGATCAATCGGTAAGGCGTGTGGCAGTTTCCAGCATTGGCCAGAAATTCGCCACTCCGCCGCCTGGCGAGCATCGGACACTCGGCGTTAGGATCCGCACAGACGCAGGATCGGACGCCACCTGCGAGTGGTCGACCGTCGACACATTACGAAGGATTATTGAGATGTCGCGAACTTTGTATGTCTTTTTCGTCACGCTCGTTCTGGCTCTGAGCGTGGCCATGCCGAACCGTTCACTCCGCGCCGACGACATCGTCCTCACCAATCGCATGCACCATCTGCGGCAGATGGAACCCCGTGAGTGGTCGACGTTCCCTGAACAGGCCGAAGCCACAAAGCTCGAACTGAAATTTGATGCAGAAGCAGGCGTCCGCGAACGTTGCCTTTCTCTGAGGCAGCAGGACGTCAAAGAAACCTGGACGATCAGCCTGAACGGCGAGCCACTCGGCAAACTGCACATCAACGAAATCGACATGCGCGTTTATTACGAAGTCGGCTTCGACCTGGTGAAAGGCGGCGAAAATACGCTCACGATCGAATGCCCGAAAGGCCGCAAACCAGACGACATCCGAGTCGGAGAGATCACCTTGCTTGATCGCACGAAACGCGGCCTGCTGCGTGAGGCAACGATCGACGTGACCGTTACGGAATCGGCTTCCGTACGATTGCTGGATTTATCGAAAGAGGACATCGACTACCTTCGCCAGGCTGACGCTCTCTGGAAGTTCGCACCGGAGACCCAAAGAGGTCGCCTTCAGGAAGAGGCATGGTTCAAACTGTTGAGAACAGGCTCAGACGAACTCCCCATTCCCTGCCGCATCACCATTCTGAATTCCGATGGAAGCCTTCAGGAGTGTCTCGCCGAGTCTACCAGGCAGGTCGCTGTCCGTCCCGGAACCGTCTACGCCGCGAACCGGCCCGTTAGAATTCTCCTGCCAGCCGGAACCTACCGTGTCCTCGCTGGACGAGGCTTCGAATACTCACTGGCCGCAGAGCAGGTCAGTGTCGCGGTAAATGACACCAAGAAACAGACGCTCGCAATCAAGCGGGAAGTCGATACATCCGGCTGGGTGGCATGTGACACGCACGTCCATACGCTGACTCATTCCGGACATGGGGACTCAACCGTTCAGGAGCGGATGGTAACGCTGGCGGGCGAGGGGATCGAGCTGCCGATTGCGACCGACCACAACGTTTTCATCGATCATCGGCCGTTTGCGAAAGAGGCCGGAGTCGATCGTTACTTCACGCCAGTCATTGGCAACGAAGTCACGACAAAAGTGGGACACTTCAACGTCTTTCCGGTAACTCCTGGTGCCAGACTTCCTGATCACAAGCTTACCGACTGGGACGAAATCGCTGACTCGATCAATCAGATCGACGGTGTGAAGGTCGTCATTCTGAATCACGCGCGAGACATTCATTCCGGAGTCCGACCATTCGGGCCGTCGCTGTTCAACGACGCCGTCGGAGAGAACATCAAAGGCTGGCGGTTTCGCGCCAACGCGATGGAAACAGCGAACTCGTCTGCCAATCAGACTGACATCATGCAGATGTTTCGCGACTGGATGACGAAGTTGAATCGAGGACACCACATCACGCCCGTCGGCTGCAGCGACTCTCACGATGTTTCCCGCCACTTCGTCGGTCAGGGAAGAACTTACATCCGCTGCGACGATCGCGACCCCGGTAACATCGACGTCGAACAGGCTGTCAATAGCTTTGTGCAGGGACGAGTGATGGTCAGTTACGGACTACTCGCCAATCTACGAGTTAATGATCGCTACGGATCTGGCGAACTCGCACGAATCGGCGGCGACACGGTGAAGGTCAACGTTCGCGTGCAGGGCCCGCACTGGACGACCGCGTCGAAGGTGCAACTATTCGCAAACGGCATCGTGATCCGCGAGGCGACGATGCCCGCCAACGAAGATTCGGCGACCACGAAGAAGCTGGATTGGGAAACCGAGTGGATCATTCCTAGTCCGAACCACGACGTGCATCTGGTGGCCATTGCCACTGGCCCCGGCATCACCAGCCCGCACTGGAAAACGGCGTTACCGTACCAGCCGACGTCTCCCGATTTTGAACCCACATCGCTCGGATGCAGCGGCGCGGTGTGGCTCGACGTGGACGGCGATGGCCGACGATCGTCCGCTCGCGACTACGCCGAATTCGCACACCGCTCCAGCGGTGGAAACATCGACGCAATGCTGGAGAAACTCGTACGGTACGACGAAGCCACGGCGGCTCAGGCGGCGTTTGTTTTTCATCGTCAGACGGGTCTCGACACGCAGAACCCGTTTCTGAGTGGCAACATTCAGGCTGCAATTCGAAAGGCCGCGCCGCACGTCCAGAGCGGAATTCAAAAATATGTCGACGCCTGGAGACGCAATCAAATCGCGTCAGTCGAATGAGGCGGATTTGTGATGCAGTAGTAGGGTGGGCTCCGCCCACCAGATTCGCGATTGGTGGGCAGAGCCCACCCTACTCCAACGCCGATGACGTAATTATCGACCTGAATTCCTGAAGATCCTCGGATGGCCGATCCTCAAACTCCAAAACCAAAATCCTGCTGCACTCCCAGCCGCGAATCGGCAAGTGGCGACGCCGCGCCGCTGGTGTCGTTGGAGATCGTCGCCGAAACCGGTTCTCTCGAACGAACCCGTGATGGAATGGTCGAGATTCCTGGCGGCAGCTTTCTGATGGGCGGCGAGGGTCCAGAAACGTGGCCGCAGGATGGCGAAGGTCCCGTGCGGGAAGTTTCGGTCGATCCGTTTCTGATTGATGCCTGCGCCGTTTCGAACGAACAGTTCTCGAAGTTTATAACCGCGACCGGTTTCGTCACAGAAGCCGAACGCTTTGGCTGGTCGTTCGTGTTTCATCTCCACGTTCCGAAGAAACAGCGAGAACAGCTTCGTCAGTCGAAAGCCGTCGCCGGTCTTGAGTGGTGGCTGGCCGTTGCGGAAGCCTCGTGGAGACAGCCGACGGGAGCAGGGTCAAACATCGACGACCTGCTTGATTATCCGGTCGTTCACGTTTCCTGGAACGATGCTCAGGCTTACTGCCGCTGGGCGGGCAAGCGATTGCCAAAGGAAGCCGAGTGGGAGTTCGCCGCGCGTGGAGGCCTCGAACAGAAAATCTGGCCGTGGGGTAACTCGTTGTTAAGAAACGGAAAGTTTCGCTGCAACATTTTCCAGGGAGACTTCCCAAAGAAAGACACCGGCAAAGACGGCTTCAAAGGCACCTGCCCGGTCGACGCCTTCGAGCCAAACGGTTACGGCCTCTACAACTGCGTTGGGAATGTCTGGGAATGGTGCCAGGACTGGTTCAGCTCTGACTATCACCGAATCCGCACGGACCTTCGAGACAACCCGACTGGACCGCCGTCAGGCACAAAACGTGTTCAACGCGGCGGTTCGTACCTGTGCCACGATTCGTACTGCAACCGCTATCGCCTGTCCGCCCGGATCGGCAATACCCCCGACAGCTCCGGCGGCAACCTCGGCTTCCGCTGTGCCCGGGATCGGGACTCAACGAACCTGCCGCCTTCGTAGAGCTGCGTTCGATCTTTGAAGGAATCTGTCAATCGTCATCGAAGCCACGGTCGCGGTATTCGATGTCGGACAGGAAACCCTCAATCGACTCTTCGCCTGCCTGCGGCTTACTCCGTTTTTTCACTCGTGCCGGGCTTTCGGGTTCAAAGTTGTTCTCGGAGCTGCGTTGCCATGTGCCTTTGCCGAATGCGAGGCCAAGGTAAAAGGCACAGCCAGGCACGGTCACGATCATCAGTGCCCAAGCTCCTCCGCCAATTTTGTTCCCAGGCCCCGCATCTCGCATCCAATCGATAAATTCGCAAAGAAAAAACAGTCCATACGAGCCGATGAAGACGCCGCACAGTACACCCACAAGAGCGGCAAGTACTGTCATGATCAGTCGCGTTGCAATGCGCACTTGATTAGTCGCCCCGAAAGCATCGTTTCCAATCTTAAACGGGAGTGTCGACCGGGATCTGTTGACTGTCCACGACAGCCCTGAAAGATCTGGCTGGCAGTCGCGTCTGTTCGAAGATCATTTCACGAGAAACGTTTCGAACTGCCAGAGATCGTCCCAGTCGTCGACTGAGTCTTCGGGAACTGGTCGCCAGTCGCTCGACCGCGAGACAACCGGACCGAGATACGGCAGGGCGATTTCCATGATTTCTTCATGCGGAAGATGATCCGGCAGATTCACGCCCTCTTCCGGATTGCGGATCATCCAGAACACACAGCCCAGGACGGAGCACGCCACCTGAAGCGTCGTCGGATTCTGGCCGCCAATAAGTTGCCGGGTTTCGTCGATGTCGAGCAGACTGCCGACCCACCACGCTCCGTAGTCGTGTCCCAACAACAGGCAGCCCAGCTCATCGCGACCGGAAATGACTTCGTCGGTCATGATCCGATGATTTTTCTGCAGCTTCAAATCGCGCATGGTCAATTCGTGCAGCGATGCGATTGCTGCATTTGTCGGACAGTAGGCGTAATGAACGGTGGGTCGATACATCACGTCACCGTCGTCGTCATGCACCGTCAGGTAATCCGAAATACTGAACGCTTCGCCGTGGCGGATCACCATGCCAATGATCTGTCCGCAGGGAACCCACGATTTGACCCAGGTATTCATGCCTCGGCTGTCGAGGAAAATCTGATTCTGCGGACCAGCGTCGTGTGTGTTTGCTCCAGGAGGAAGACGCTTTTCATGCGTACCCCAACCCATCTCGGCGGGAGCGATGCCTTCTTCGTAGAAGCCTTCGACGCTCCAGGTATTGACGAACTCGTTGACACGTTTCGGCTCTGAAGCGATTTGAGTATCCCGCTCGCTGATGTGAATGGTGCGGACACCCGTCAGCAGGGCGAGTTCGCTGAACTCGCCGGTCTCCATCGCCGCTTCCAGTTTTGAAACACGTTCGTCGTCGGGTTTGTCTTCGATGATCCGCTGCGAGATATCCAGCAGCGCCGTCTTGGTAAAGTGCGAAACCAGCCCTGGATTTGCTCCGTGGTCAACAACAGCTGTCACCCCTCGTCGATGATCCCAACTGGCGATCAGCCGACGAAGATTCATCTGGCGACGGTAGAGCGTGAAATCAGCTCCGGACTTCGCGTAGGGGTCCCACTCTTCGACCGACGTATTGACGTAAAGGACTCCGCGATGGTGGCACCAGTCGAGCATCGTAATGGTGTCGACATTCCACGACAGATCGATGAACAGGTCGCCGTCGGTCAGGAATTCGCCCAACACGTCGCTGTAGTTTTCCGGAGTAATCTGCTGGGTCCGATAGTTGACGCCTGCCGCAATCGCGTCTGCGATCGTCTCACGGTTATCAACCATGTCCATCACGGTAATGCGGCCCGCCGGGCAGTTGATATGTCGCAGTAGAAGAGGAATGGTGCATTGCGAAACGCTGCCGCAGCCGAGGACAAGAATTCGTCCATCAAAGTCGATTGTGTGTTCGAGCATGATTCGAAAACTTCAGCTTTCATCTTGCCGACGCAGCGTCGTGCGTCGAAGGTCTCCTGAGAAACAAAGAATGGAATGGGTTGCCTTCTGGCCACGCCAACATTGTTCTGAAACAATCAGCCGGGTGCGTACTGGTACGCACCCGGCTGGTAATGACATTACTAATCAATCTCGACCACACGTGCGATGTCCAGACCGTTAAAGCCGGACGCACTGGCCGAGGTATAGGCTCCCATGGTGGGAACCAGCAACAGTTCGCCAACTTCCAGTTCAGGAAGCTCCTGGTCGGTCGAAACAACGTCGTGCGAATCGCACGTTGGGCCCGCGACGACACAAGCGGAGCGGGGACGCATATCCGCCGCTTCGGCGAACAGTTCGAAATCCGAATAGTCAAACAGCTTGCCAGAGAACGACCCGTAGATCCCTTCGTCGAGGAAGAACCAGGGCAATCCACCGCGAACCGACTTGCCGACAACTCGCGTAATCAGAGTGACGGCTTCGGCACACATCCCTCGGCCCGGTTCCGCGATAATGCGAATCGGCAGATCACCAAACGTGGCGTCCAGCGCCGCTGACAGATGCCGGCAGTAGTCAGACAAAGACATGACTCCTGTCCGGTACGGTGCCGGGAAGCCACCGCCGATGTCGAGAACTTCCAGCGGTGCTCCGGCAGCCACGCAGGCGTCCCATGCCTGACGGGCTCTGGTCAACATCGTGCGAAAGTCTTCCGGGTTCAGGCACTGCGAACCAACATGGAACGAAAGACAGCGAACGCTCAGCCCCTTGCGACCCGCTTCAGCGGCCAGAGCCGGAGCGTCAGTCGGATCGCAGCCAAACTTGGCCGACAGATTGATCAGACTCGACGACGAAGCCGCCGCCAAACGCAGAATTACATTGACGTCCGGCGTGTACCGAGCCACCTTGTCGATTTCGCCCGTGCAGTCGACCGTAAACCAGCGGATGCCCTCGTTGTAACAATCCATCAGATTCTGGATCGTTTTACAGGGATGAGTGTGGATCATCTGGTCCGGCTTGAAACCGGCAAGCAGTGCCGATTGCAATTCCCGGTACGAACAGACATCCACAGACGAACCTTCCAGGAACAACGGTCGCAGAATACTGACGTCGGAATTCGCCTTCGCTGCGTAGAACATTTCGACGTTCGGCAGTTCGGCTTTCATCGTTTGATAGGTCCTCGCCAGAGTGGACCTGGACACGACCAGCGTGGGCGTGCCGAATTCCCGGGCCAGCTCGCGAGCCTGATCGAACGAGATAACGGGAGTAGAAACACGTACGGAATGATGGTTATCGATACGGACCGGACGCACAGATTGAGTTGCAAAAGAAGTCATAGCCTGCCCCTGAAGAGGAGGTGATTGTTGATTGACAGAACCGAAAGCACCTGATGAACAGACTGATCGCCCGGACGATGAGACGTGTCAGAAAACAATAGACCGTCTACTCGAAGAACCAGGTCAGTTCGAAACAGCAGCGAGAACACTTCTCACGCGATAGCAGGACACCCTTCATCCAGTCGTCTCGGGATGACCAAAACAGGTGTCGCTATTTGTGTAGACCGGGCACTCAGTTGAAGCTGAAAGCGACTGGAAAGACTGCAAATCAGACAGCACACTCAACAGCGAGGCGGGGCTACAGGGGGGCCGTCGGAGTTATTCTGCCGACTCAGCCACGGGGTATCATCGCTGGATAGGTGTCGGTCTTTGTCTGGACCGGGATGTTCGAGGCAACTGCAGCCGACTGCGGAGCCGGCCTGAGCAAATTCTGAACTCGGCGAACAATCGCACCAGGGGAAGCGTTATTCGGGTCAGATGAAGCAGTCGCGAAGCAAGTCTGAAGCGAAATGTCGAGCGAGCATCCGTGCGTTCAAGCCGGGCCAGAGGCAACCGGGAGACGGGTAATTCGATCATGTGTAAGACGGCGCGGGCAGAAAATTCCACCGGGGCCGATGACCCTTCCAGGCTAATGCTGCCGGATGGTCTGTTGAGGGAGAAAAGGTTTGTCTTCACGAAACATAAAACCTCCAGAGGTCTATGCTCGAAATTCGCCCTGTTTGTCCCGCAGGACCGTCCAGACAACACCGTCTGGCAAGGCGGAGAAACCGCAGCTGCATGAGAAGTAGCGGAGTCTACGGTTACGTCGCCTCAGTTTCCACATCAAAAGGTGCTGGACGCCAGAATCGCGCAACACGAGGAATAATCGGTTCTTTCGGCTGCCGCATGGTCCAGCTTCAGGAGAACCTGAAAAATTGGTTACATCGACAGCAGTTGATTCGATTTCCACGGGACGTTTCATTCCATAGGCTTCCAACTCGTCAGTTTCGACAAACAACCCTTTCCTCAGGAGTATACTCGATGAAATGCCTGCCTGAAGCTCCTCGATCCTGCCTCCGAATCGTCCTGTCTTTACTGGGAACTTGTCTGTTGGCGGTTTCTTCCGCCGGAGCCGCGGTCGAACTGAAGAATGACACCCAGGCAAAGTCGGTTGCCATCACCATCAACGGGCGGAACTTTTCGACCTTTACCTACGCCGACACTCAGCCGAAGCCATACATGTGGCCGGTCCGCGGAACCGACGGCACGATCATCACTCGACCAATCATCACGGACCGGACCCAGGGTGACCATCCTCATCATAAAGGAGTGTGGGTCGCCGTGGATGAAGTTGGCGGCGTCAAGTTCTGGGCGGAAGAGGGTAAAATCGCCAACCGTGGCGTCGAGGTGACCGTCGCTTCCGGCAACCCGGCAAAAATGACAGTCACCAACGACTGGCTCGACCCGGAAGGCAAGGCCGTTGTCCGTGAGACCACCGAGATCAGCATCTGGGAAAACGGACTGCTTGGTTACAACATTGTCTTCACCGCGTCGGGTACAGAGCCCGTCGAATTCGGCGACACGAAGGAAGGCCTGTTTGGTTTCCGCATGGCCGAGTCCATGAAAGAGAAGGAAGGCGGTCGAGTCGTCAACGCTGAAGGCGCGAAGGGAACTGTCGAATGCTGGGGACAACCAACCGGCTGGATCGATTATTGTGGCGAAGTCGACGGTAGGACATTCGGTGTCGCCTTGTTCGACCACCCTCTCAACTTCCGCCCGTCACGGTATCACGTCCGAAACTACGGACTGTTCTCAATCAGCCCGTTTGGCGAAGGGGCCTATACGAATAAGAAACGACCGGCTCAGCCCTACTTCCTCTTTCCAGGGAAGGAACTGCGACTGAGGTACGCGTTGTTCGTCCATGACGGCGAGACCGAGTCAGCCAACGTGGGAAAGGTCTACCTCGATTACCTCGCGTCCGGAATGTAGCAGTTCGACAGGTTGAACCTGGCAAAACCCGACTGATGCACTTCAGTCGGGTTTTGTCTTTTCATGCAGGTGCCGCGAAATTGTGGCGAGCCAGGCGGCTTACCGGATTGACTGATACGGCTTCGCGCAACTCGTGACCGGGAATCGGCCATACGTGACATATCCGTTCGCAGTGTCACGAAACGCGGCGCATGAACGAGCGGTTCCTGAGGACCGACCGGGACTAACACGCACCGCCGGTACCGCTGGAGCAATGGTGAGTGCGTCGGTCTTTACCAGATATTTGTGACTGATTGTCAGCGCGTTTCGCGAACCAGGGTCGATACTTGGGGTGCAACACGATACGCAGAACGAGCCCTGTCAACTGGTGACCGCACTTGGCGCCAGCTCAATCGCTCTCACTCGCGTATCCAGGAAGACATCGCAACTTTGATTCGCCCTCTGGAGTCGTCACCTTGAGCCACTCTCATCTCGTTGTGCAGCACCTCATGAAGCAGATGGAATCCTGGCAACCTGGCCAGAACCGTCGGGACTCGCGTCCGGAATGGTTAACCGGGTTGATCGAGGAATTCGCTGATCTCTTCGAACCGCTCACCGGCATCGCCCGCGTTGGTTTCGACTCGCGACTGGAAGAAGAGTCCTGGGTCGTGCGAATGTATCTTGGTGCGACGGAAATTGTCGGCGGCCCTCGTGACGGGCAGACGCAGTCCATGCCGTTCGAACTGGACCTGCATCGCCTGCTGGCGCGTTTTAAGGATGTCGACGAATTCTTCTGGAGTGTGTTCCCCGAATCCGCGGCCGACGTCGACGAAGCTCAGGCCTACGTCACGATCAGTGGTAAGGTCGACAACAACACTGTTCGATTCCACATGTTCGCCTTGCCGCCTGAAGACGTGGGGCCGGGGATGCGAGTCTATCCTGACGGGCATTTCGATCCGGTTTAATCCACACGTGCTGCATTCACACTTTTGCGCCACGTGCCAGTCGTTGCATCTCCTTGCGAATCGCTTCGCCACGATTCGGTCAAACTGCTGTGGGCTGTCCACTCCAGCGGTCGTAACGCTTTGTCAGGTGGCAGAGATATGAAAAGTTGCTGACTTATTGCTGACAGGAAGCGCGTCTCCAGTGCTTCACTTCGCAGAAAAAGCCCGCCGCATTGGCGGGCTTTTTCTTTTTCTACCCGCATCCTGCTGTGTCAACTGACGGTTCTCCAGTGCTAGACTTGCTGGCGATCACCAAGGAACCGACTCGATGAATGTCCGCAGCCCGTTCAGAAACCGCACACAATTCAAAAGTCCGAAGCTGGTTCTGACCACTTGCTGGCGAAGTCTTACGCAACGTCGTCCAGCGCGGTGCAACTGGCAGACTGAACAACTGGAATGCCGCCTGCTGTTGACGGCGACTCCCAACGGTGACGCGTTGCATACTTATCGACTCGCCGTTGCCGCGACGGAAGAGTACACCGCGTTCTTTGGCAACGATCGATTGGCCGCTCAACAGGCGATTGTGAATTCCGTCGCGACGTTCAACGAAATTCTGGGTCGCGAGCTGAACGTCCATCTGGACCTGATCATGAACCTCGCCATCATCTTCGGCGGCGACAATCCCTCGCCGGATCCGTTCAGCTCTGATAACAACGCCGCCCTGGGACAGAATCAGACACTCCTGGACAGCTTCATCGGAACCGACAACTACGACATCGGCCACGTCTTCGGAACCTTCGCCAATGGCGGGCTGGCCACTGTGAACTCAGCCGGCATCGACGGCATCAAAGCGAAAGGAGCATCCGGTACATCGAGCCCGACAGGATCCGGATTTGACCTGCTGGCGATTCACGAGTTCGGTCATCAGTTCGGCGCGACACACACCTTCAACGCATCAGATTCTGCCCGCAACGCAGCCACCGCGTACGAACCAGGCAGCGGCTCCACCATCATGTCGTACGCGGGAATTCTGCCCGCCGTTTTTCAGGATC
Organism: Rhodopirellula sp.; assembly: GCA_013203845.1. GTDB lineage: Bacteria > Planctomycetota > Planctomycetia > Planctomycetales > Planctomycetaceae > JABMPE01. Next base: position 23,094 of record JABMPE010000314.1, read on the forward strand.
CGCCGTTTGGCAACAACCTGCAGAACGATCCCGACAATTACTTCCACGCGGGCAGCATCGACCAGATCGTTTCGCATCTCGAAACTCTGGATGCCGCGGGCGTGGGTACGATCACGTCCGCCGTCAACCAGGTTCCGTTGGTCAGCGCGGGCGCCGATTTCACGATCCCTGCAGGCACGCCGTTCAGCCTGTCCGCAACGGGCTCTGACGCGGACGGCGACACGCTGTTTTACAACATCGAGGAAATGGATCTCGGCGCTGCCCAAAACGTCGACCCGCTCGATGCAGACAACGGTTCCAGCCCACTGTTCCGATCGTTCGAGCCGGCTGTCGCTGACGCCTCGGGCACCTTCACCCGAGTCTTCCCACAACTCAGCGACATCCTGAACGGACTCGGTGATATTTCATCGGGGCCGCTTTCCGTGACGAAGGGCGAACAGCTTCCCACGACGAATCGATCGCTCAATTTCCGAGCGACGGTCCGCGACCAGCAAGGCGGAACGAACGGCGACGACGTGCTGTTAACGGTCGTCGATACGGGGTCGGCGTTTGCGTTAACCAACCTCAACACAACGACGATCCTGACTGGTGGAGCCAGCCAGGAAATCACCTGGGACGTTGCCGGTACGACGGCCAACGGGATCAATGTCAGCGACGTTGAAATCCTGCTGTCGACGGACGGCGGATTGACGTTTCCCACGTCGCTGGCAACCACGGCCAACGACGGCACGTACACACTGACTCTCCCCAACATCGACACTGATCTGGCACGATTCGAAGTACGGGCCATCGGAAATATCTTCTTCGACATTTCCAACGCCAACGTCACGATCATGGCCAACGTGGCGGCTCCCGGAGCGTCAATCGTCGAATCCGATGGCAGCACCTCTGTCGGCGAAGTCGCGGCGGTCGGCGCGGCGACGGATACCTACACCATCGCACTGAATACAGCTCCGGCCAGCGCTGTCTACATGACGATTACCAGCGACAGCGACGTGCTGGTCAGCTCAGACGGTTCGTCGTTCAGCAGGTCGGTCACCATTTCAGCCGCCGACACGTCGACACAGACGATCCACGTGCGAGCCTTCAACGACGCCGATGTTGAAGGCTCGCACACTGGCACGATCACACACACCGTTTCGGCCAGCGCCGACGCGAACTACCCGGTCGGCCTTTTGATAAACAGTGTGATCTCAACAGTGATCGACGACGAACGTCCGCCGCTCGTGGGAGTCGATCTGCAGGCGTCCGGAGGAACCGTGCCTGCCAACTGGACTGAAATTAACCAGAACGATGGCGTATTTTCTGAAACGCTGTTCAGCGACCTGATCCGCGAAGACGGCTCGACGACGACCATCGATCTGACGGTCGGCCCAACCAGCTCACAAGGGAGTTCGTTCGGGGCTTCGGATCCTGACAGCACAACCGTGCCGATCCACACTCCATCGCTGATAGACGTCGGCGGCGTCCTGGGCTGGACAAAAGAGACAGCAAACGCCGTCGTCGCCAACTGGAGCGGCCTGGTGCCTGGCGAGCAATACAATGTATACGTCTTTGCGGCTGAAAGATTCGACGTCTTCGGAGCAGGCGGTCCCGTCAACATTAACCAGACGGTGACGATCCTCGGCGAGGGAAGCGACGACCCGGCTCCGTTTACGCAGACAACGTCAGGCTTTGGCGGTGAGTTGCAGATCAACAATCAACAGGGCGACTCAACTCACCCGCTTGAGGACTTTGCCCTGACAGTCACCGCCGACTCATCTGGAAAAATTGACATCCAACTGGTCCGCGACGACGGACAAAGTTTCGATGGCTTAATTATTAAAAACGTCATCTATCTCGGCGCGGTCGCGATTCAGCAGGCACTCACACCGACCAGCGAACCGCCGATTGCCGACGTGGTCACGTTCGACAGTGGAACAGGACTACTGACCGTGAACGCGGGAACCAGCGACAGCATCGCCATCACCACTCTTAATGGTGCTGTCGGAGCGGTCGTCGTCACCGTCAGCGGTGTCGCCAACAATCAGTTTGGAATTGTCGCTCCGAGCACCATTCAATCGATCGTCGTGAACGGAGGCGTGGGAGCCAACCTGATCGACCTGAGCCATGTCTCACGTCGAGACTTCACCATCGCTGGCGGCGTTGCGGTCACGATACTCGGTGGAGCCGGCAACGACACACTGGCCGGTTCAGACTTCGACGACACAATCGCTGGTGAAGCTGGCGACGATCTGGTGCTGGGCGGCTCCGGCGCTGATGTCCTGACTGGCGGAGCCGACAATGACACCCTGTACGGAGGCAGCGGTCGCGACAGTGTTGATGGAGGCTCTGGTGACGACATCCTCTTTGGCGGAGCCGGAAACGACACACTTCTCGGCGGCGACGGCACCGACACACTTCTCGGCGGCGCCGGCAAGGACTCAATCCGCGGCGGGAACGGGGCCGACAGCATTCGTGGTGGGCAGGGTCCGGATAGTCTGTTTGGAGAAGCCGGTAACGACACGATCAATGGCGGCGCCGGCAAGGATTCGATTTCGGGCGGCGACGACGCGGACAGTCTGATCGGAAACGCCGGTGACGATGGTATCAACGCTGGTGCGGGCAACGACTTCGTCATCGGGCGAGGGGGCGCGGACACACTGCTCGGTCTCACGGGAAACGACACGCTCAACGGCGGACCGGGCGGAGATATTCTCATCGGCGGCGACGATGATGATGACCTGACCGGAGCAGGCGGCACGGACACGCTGGCGGGCGGTGCGGGAATCGACACCTTCGACGACAACAGCGAAAGAGACGAAGCCTTTACCGAAGACCTGTTCGCCTCGCTGCTGGCCTTCGCGTAGGCGTTCGCTGATTTCTGACCGGCGTGAGAACTGCGTAGAACCAGGCTTTTCGTGTTTTCACCGAACAGGTTCCACCGACTGAGCGGAATCACTCCGGCCGTCAAAAACACCCTTTCAACATGACGGGAAAACGGAAGGCGAGTCCGCCACCACTCGGACTCGCCTTCCAGGCGATCGATCTCGACCGGCCCTCTCGTTCCCCCGTTCACGCGATCCCAGGCCCGGGATTTTCAGCGGCTCGTTGGCAGTCTGCTTCGTGCTGCAGATCGGTTGCGTTATCACCTCTGTTGCGTTGCGTTCAGTTGCGTTGCGCGGCGGCATGGCGATGGTGCTGCAGCTCTGAGTTCATCACATCCAGCGCGAACGCGGCCAGTTTACTGCTGACTTCATCCCGTCGCGGAATTCGCTCGCGCCGCACCATCGTTTCCGCCGCAAAGTCCAGCAGAGCCGAAACGAACTGGTCGGTTTCATCTTTGTCTGCCGGAAGCTGAAGTTGCCACGCTAATGACGCGGCGGTCTGATCGTAGAAGGCGTCGTCTGTTTCGATTTCAAACATCGTGTGATTTGTCGGAAGCATCCTGCTCTCCTCGTAGGTGCGGGTTGGGGACATTGGTCGAGTGCGTCTTGACACACTCGACGGTGAATTCATCACGTCATGCCTACGCAGGCGGGGATCCAGTTCGTCGCGAAAGTGAATGTGGCTCACTGGTTTCCAGCCTGCGCAGGAATGGCGAAATCGCGAAACACTTTTCTGATTCTGGATGTCACTTTGAAAGCTCTTTTCAAAAGGCGGCGGCGATGGCCAGTGCCGGTTGAATTTCGGTGGGCGTCTTTGGAGTGCGGGGCTGCTGGTCTTTTAACTGTCGCTCTCTGAACGGTTGGCTCAGTACAGTCAGCTGCTGGCCAAGGACGCGGAGCCGTTCACGCTTCCCTCCGGTGTCGCGTTCCAGCCACTGATCGAGTTGCAGTCGCCCCTCGACATGCACCGGAGTTCCTTTACGGACTCGAGCCTGAGCGAAGTCTGCCTGCTGGCCCATGACTCGAATTTCCACAAAGGTCGTCTCCTCTCGCCATTCGTTGGTGCGTCTCTCCTTCCAGCGGCGATTGATGGCGAGTCCGAATTCAGCGACCGGAGTCCCCTGCGCGGTGTATCGAACTTCGGGGTCACGAGTCGCGTTTCCAGCGATCACAACAAGATTCAGGCTATGCATGATTGAGTTCCATTCTTTGGATGGGAGTGAGATTTTCAGCAGTGGGTTGTGTGTGTTGCCGGTACATACCGGGAGCGCAGAAGTCCGTGATCGAACGTTGCGTTCAGGCAACGGTGAGCAGAGAACACTGGGGGCTCGTTGAGGCTCGACCACCAGATAACAGACCATCAGCCACTCAATGGCAGGGTCTGAGCCGGGTTACCGAACTGGCGGTGGCATCTCGACAACTTCGGCGAGTCGAAGTTCTCTCTGGACCGCGATGAAGTGCCAGCGAGCGTCAGTAGCAGCCATCAAGGCAGTCCTTTGCGATGAGAAAGTTGAGAATGAGAGTCGAGTCTGAACCTGCCGTTGCAACTCGACCTCGTCATGGGTTCGCTTCAAGTGGCGTGAGTCTATGATTCCTATCGACACTCACAAGATCGGTACGAACCGCAAATCCCCGCTTTTTCTCCAGGTGGGACAACTGTCTGTCCCACCTGAAGTCAGACTGCTGATTCCCCTGCCCCAGCGTGGCTGGTTTGCCACCATCCAAGCCGTTCCTCAGACTCCACCGAAGGCTTCGCACAACGTTCGCGGAACCTCTCGGAAAGATTTCTCCCCAACGCCCTGGACGAAAAAATGTCACTGTCTGAGTCGAAACTTCAGCCACTCGCCCGACAGTGGCGCATCGTCAAACTGCTGTCCGGCCTGCAGGGCCTCTCTCTGGACGAGCTTGCCGCGGAACTCGGCGTTTCGATCAAGAGCATCCGCCGCGACCTGAACGAACTGCGGGAGGCAGACATTCCATTCGCCGAGTCCACTGGCCCTCACGGCAAGAAAACCTGGCGTCTGGACATGAGTCGCAGCGTTCCGACGACTTTCAACTTTGACGAAATCGCCGCGCTCTACTTCGGTCGTTTGTTCTTCGAGCGGCTGGCGGGAACGTCGCTGTGGGCGTCGGCGAATTCGGCATTTCAGAAGATCGAGCAGTCGCTGGGTAAAGCCGGTTTGACGTACCTCGATCAGCTCACGCCGCTGTTTCATCAGACAGCAGTTGGCATTACGGACTACTCGTCGCGAGCCGACAAGATCGATGTGATGCGTACCGCGTGCGAAGACCTGCGAGTCGTCACGGCGGAATACGAATCGGTCGGTGCGGGAAAACCACGGCCTTACACGCTGCGTCCCATCGGAATCACTGAGCACGAAGGTTCGCTGTACGTGGCGGTGTCGTCACCAGACTGGGACGGCGTTCGCAATTTCAAAGTGGACCGCTTTCACAACGTCGAACTTCAGGACGAACATTTCGAACGGCCGACTGGCTTCGACCTGAAGAGCCACTTCGCGTACAGCTTCGGCATCTACCATCAGGATGGTGATCCGTTTCGTGTGCGAGTTCGGTTCGCTCCGGAAGCCGCCCGGTACGTTTCCGAGAAAGTCTGGCACGTCAGTCAGACGCTCGAACAACAGGACGACGGCAGCGTCATTCTGAACGTCGAACTTTCGAGCACCCGCTCGTTCATGAGCTGGGTTCTGGGATTCCGCTCGGCGGCGACGGTGCTGGAACCGGCGGCGTTCGTCGAAGAAATGCGGAACGAAATCGCCGCGATGAGTGAGAATTACACGGCAGACTGAGAGACATTTCACTTTTGAATCTGCCATGCCCGCGAAGGCGAGTCTCCAGCACCATGGATACTTGCGGTTTGGTTCTTCACTGGATCCCCGTCTGCGCAGGAATGACGATCTGGATAAGTTCGCCGATTGTCAGCGTATTCCCTGCCGATGTCGTCTTCGATACGATTCTGGACAATCGTGTTCGAACTGAAAGACCGTCGCTGCCCCTTATCAAGAATATTCAAAGCACCCGCTCATCATGCTTCGATTCGCTGTCAGAAATCTCCTGAGCCGCCCGGTTCGGTCGCTGTTGTCCCTGCTCGGGCTAACGGTGGCGATCGTCGGGATGGTCGGATTGTTTTCGGTGGCCGAAGGAATTGACGCGACGGTCGACGACACCTTCGGGCAGATACCTGGCATTCTGGTCATGCAGAAAGGCGCTCCGATCCCCCTGTTTTCGCGCATTCCGAAAGCGTGGACGTCCGAGATCGAAAAGCTCCCTGGCGTCAACGTCGTCAGTGCAGAGATCTGGGTGCGTGCGAACGTGATCAATGGCAAGAACATCGTCAGCCCGCCGAGGTTTCTGTTTGGCGCGGACATTCCCGCCCACCAGAAACTCAAACACAGCGTTTACGGGAAGGCCATCATCCAGGGCCGCTATCTTGATGAGTCGGACAAAGGACTCCCTCGAACTGTCATCAGCAGACAGATCGCCGAAGAGTTCAAGGTCGGCATCGGAGACAACCTCACGGTCAACGGTGCCGACTTCGAAGTGATCGGCATTTACTACTGCGGGTCGCTGCTGCTTGACGTCGCGATCATTGTTGAACAACCGATCGTGCGGCAGATGTCATTGTTCGATCCCGGTGTCGTGTGCTCGTTTTATGTGGAGCCAACCGGCGAGATCCCCAACGAGAAACTCGTGGAGTGGATGCAGGACATGTTTCGCGGCAGAGACGTCGCCGCGTGGCAGCCTTCGTCGCTGCTGTTCGGTGGCGGGCTTTCTTCTGGCAAGTCGAGTAAATCGACCGGGGTCACATCCGGTAACCCGCTGATCGATCTCGTCCGATCCGCCGATCGCGCGATCAAAGATTTCGGCCAGCCTGAATCCGATGAGCCCCCTTCTTCGAAAGGCAAACCGACGACCGACAACGAACCGTCTGTGATCCCGATGGTAGATAAAGGCTCGGTGACAACTGACGTTGAAAGAGAAACTGGCGACGACGAGAACGAAGAACTCGATCCGCTCGAAATTCGATCGGCCGCCGACTGGGCTGAGCGCTTCGACGAGTTCACTTCGGACCTCGACATCTTCCTCACCATCATGACGAGTATCGGTTTAACAATCGCTGTCCTGAGTATCATCAACACAATGCTGATGAGTGTTTCGGAACGCATTATTGAATTCGGCATTCTGAAGGCGAATGGCTGGTCGCGATCCGACGTCATGAAGCTGATCACTTACGAAAGCGCGGTACTCGGCCTGGCCGGAGGGCTCTGCGGTTCGTCTTTCGGCTGGCTGCTGACTCAGATCATCAACTGGAAATGGCCCGAGCACATTCGACTACTGGCCAGCCCCGAGTTGCTCACATTCAGCGTGGTCTTCGCCACCATTCTGGGAATCTTCGGCGGACTCTATCCCGCTCTCTGGGCAACCCGCATGATGCCGATGGATGCGATCCGCCGTGGGTAGCCTCGCGACAGGAAAATGGAACGCAGCGGGCAAAGGACTCGTGGAGAACAGGAACGCCCTCTTTTAACTCTGCGTTTCTCACCTCTCCGACCTCTGCCCTCTCTGCTCTCTGCGTTCATTTTTTTTGTTTTCGATTGTACTTCTCGATTTGTACTTCACGATTGCTCTCCCGAATCCATGCCGCAGTTCTCTCATCCACAACCTGAATTTCCGCCGCCGATTTCGTACGGGGCATTGAAGCTGACGTCGAGGTATCACCTTTCTCCGCTGGCCGGGTACACGAATCTTTCGTTCCGGCGAATCGTCCGACAGATTGGCGGCATCGGTCTGGCGACGACTGATCTCATCAGCGCTGACGCCATCGTTCATGAGAATGTTAAAACGCTGAAGTTGATCGAAACGCACCCGGAAGATCGACCGTTCGCGGTTCAGATTTTCGGACGTGATGCGAAGATGATGGTTGATGCCGCCCAGGTGCTGGAAGCTCGTGGCGTCGACTCGATCGATATCAACATGGGCTGCCCGGTCGCAAAGATTGCCGGAGGCGGTTCCGGCGCGGGGATGATGTGCAACACTGACGGGACGACGTCGCTGGTGCAGAAAATTGTTGAGGCCGTGAAAATCCCCATCAGCGTCAAGATGCGGCTCGGGTGGGACAGTACCCAGCTGACGGCTCCGACGTTTGCTCGCGAGTTTGAAAAAATCGGTGTCGTGGCAATCGCCATTCACGGACGAACTCGCGAACAGGGCTTCAGCGGCACCGTCGACCTGAGCGGCATTCGGAAAGTCGCCGAAGCCACCGAGTTGATTCCTGTCATCGGAAACGGCGATGTGCGGACCGTCGCCGACGCCGCTCGCATGTTGAGCGAAACCGGTTGCGACGGAGTTTCGATCGGTCGCGGCGCGCTGGCGAATCCCTGGATCTTTCGCCAGTTGAGCCAATGGGAAGCCACCGGCGAGTGGTCGCCGCCGGGAAGCTTCAACGATCGGCTGGAACTGTTACTGCGGCAGTTTTCCTACATGCAGGAACAGTGGGGACCGGACGGAGCGATTGTGCGATTTCGCAAAATGAGCCACTGGTATCTGAAATCAATGCGGGTACGGCCTGCGCTGCGACATCATTTCCAGCAGGCAAAAACGGTCGAAGAATTCAACGCGGCACTGGCAACCATCGTCGAGGCTGGACCGGTTGGCGGAAATCGAACAGGATTGCTGCCCGACATGCACATCCCCGTTCCGTCCGGCCCGGTCGAACGCTGGTAAGAACACAGAACATTCAACATCGAACATTCAACACAGAACGTGGAAGCAGGAAACTTCGCCATGCGACAAACGCTCATTTGCCTGGTAACGGCAGCGACGATCACTTCAGCAGCCTTTGTGGCCGTTTCAACATCTCGTGACGCTGCCGACGGACTGACGCCCGCTCGCGGAGTTGTCTTTCACGATGCCAACGGCAACGGAAGTATGGACACAGGTGAGAAAGGGCTGGCCGACGTTCGAGTTTCTAACGGAGTCGCCATCGTCAAAACGGATGCCGACGGTCGATACGAAATCGGCGTTGACGATGACACGATTATTTTCGTGATTAAACCAACCGGCTGGCGAACACCGATCAGTGAAAATCAGATCCCACGGTTTTACTACATCCACAAGCCCAAGGGGTCGCCGCCGCTGAAGTATCAGGGAGTTGCTCCAACCGGAGACTTGCCGGCGTCAATCGACTTTGCGATGTATCCTCAGAAAGAACCGGAGCAGTTCAAGGCGATTCTGTTTGGTGATCCTCAGCCACGAAATCAGAAAGAGATTGACTACATCGCTCATGATGTCATCGAAGAACTGGTCGGGACCGACGCGTCGTTCGGCGTCACACTGGGTGACATTCTGTTTGATGATCTGTCACTTTTTGAAGCGCAGGCTCGATCGATCGCGCTGCTGGGAATTCCCTGGTACAACGTCATCGGAAATCACGACATCAATTACGACGCCCCTAACGATTCCATCAGCGACGAAACGTTCGAGCGGCATTTCGGCCCGGCGTATTACTCGTTCGATCACGGCCCGGTGCATTTCATCGTGCTGGACGATATCGAATGGCACGTCGCTGAAGGTAAGTCGAAAGGCAGTTACCGCGGCGGGTTTGGCGCGAAGCAGATTGAATTCGTCAAAAAAGACCTTTCGCTCATCCCTGACGATCAGCTCGTCGTGCTGCTGATGCACATTCCGCTGGACGAAGTTCACGATAGACATGGCCTGTACCGGCTGATCGAGCAGCGACCGTTCTGCATGTCCGTTTCCGGGCACACTCACTACCACCAGCATCGGATGATTACTCGCGAAGATGGCTGGATGGGGCCGGAACCGCATCATCACATTGTCAACGTCACGGTCAGTGGAAGCTGGTGGTCGGGCACTCCGGACGAACGAGGCATTCCGCATACGATCTGCAAAGACGGAACGCCGAACGGCTACTCGATCATTTCTTTCGACGGAGCTGCATACCGGCTCGACTACAAGGCCGCCGGACGGCCCGCTGACTACCAGATGCAGCTGGACGCTCCGGAAGTCGTGGCGGCGGTCGACGTCGCTGCTTCCGTCGTGACGGCCAACGTGTTTAACGGAACGCAGAAGTCCGTCATTGAGATGCGAGTTGGCTCGGGTGACTGGATAAAAATGTCGACCACTTCGCGACCGGATCCAACATACCTGCGTGTATACGACTTTGAGCAGTCCGTGACTGAAAAGCCGTGGCTGAAACTGCCGGCACCGGGTAACTCGTCGCATCTCTGGGAAGCGACTTTGCCGGCAGGTCTCGCGCCGGGCAGTCATCTGGTCGAAGTTCGAGCAACCAACGTGTCCGGTAAGACCTATACCGGACGAAGAATCGTTCGAGTCACGAAGTAATGGCCGCGCCGGACAGTTTCGACGAGCCGGCAACTGTCTCACAGCACCGGCATCGACCGCAGAGTCCTCGACGTCTGTGGTTGCTGCGCGGGCTGTCGATCCTGTGCGGACTGTCATTTTTCGTCGTTGTCGAAGTGACCTGCAGCGTGCTGGACGTCGGCGATGAATTGCTGGATGACGATCCTTTTGTCGGATTCAACAGGCTGCAGCCACTGTTTGAACTCGATGAGTCAAGCGAGCGTTTTGTCATCGCCAGGTCGCAGCGGAAATACTTCGTTCACGATGAGTTTCCAGCAATCAAACGTGCCGGCACTCGACGAATCTTCTGCCTGGGCGGGTCGACGGTCCAGGGAAGACCCTTCTCCAGAGAGACATCGTTCACGACCTGGCTGCAACTGGCGCTGGAGCAGGCGCAGCCGGAACTGAACTGGGAAGTCATTAACTGCGGCGGCATTTCGTACGCCAGCTATCGACTCACGCCGATTCTCCAGGAGTGTCTGAACGACGAACCGGACGCGTTCATTCTCTGCACCGGGCACAACGAGTTTCTGGAAGACCGTTCTTACAGCAACGTGCGCGAAGTCCCTTCGACACTTACCGTCCCGTTTTACAGCCTGTCGCGGTTTCGAAGTTTTCGCGTCTTTCGGCACCTGTTGATCGGCACGTCGACTCTCAGTGAGTCTGACGATCATCGCGATGTGATCGGCCCGGAGGTCGACGCGTTTCTCGACTACCGGAACGGGATCGAAGCTTACCACCGCGACGATGGCTGGCGTCAAGGAGTCATCGCGCACTTCGAAAGCAATCTGGAACGGATGGTTCACCTGGCTCAGGCTGCCAACGTGCCGATCATTCTGGTTCGACCGCCATCAAATCTCGCGGACAGTCCACCGTTCAAATCGGAGCATCGATCGGGCATGACGCCCGAAGAACTGTCAGCGTGGCAGGCCGCAATTCAAACGGCACGCAGCAGCCTGAAAACGTTTCCAGCCGCCGCCGTCGAATCGCTGAAAGAGGCCCTCTCGATTGATGACTCCTTCGCAGAAACGCACTTCGAGCTGGGTCGACTGCTGGAGCTGCTCGGGGATTTCGACGCAGCGCGTCAGGAGTTTCTGCTCGCGAGAGAGCACGACATCTGTCCTCTGAGAATTCTCGCTCCGATGGAGCTGGCCATGACGCGAGTTGCCGATCGGAATCATGTTCCGCTACTCGACGCTCACAGACTGCTTGAAGAGCAGACGCGACACGGAATTCTCGACGGCTCGATGCTCGTTGATCATGTTCATCCTTCGTTCGCAGGTCATCAGTCAATTGCAATCGCTCTGGTGGAACAGCTTCGCCAGACTTCGCTGGTCAGCCCGCAAGGCGACTGGCAGCCTCAGGCGAGAGCGGCCTTTGACCGTCATTTCGAACAGCTTCCGGATATCTACTTCGCGAAGGGCGAACAGAATCTGTCAAACTTACGATACTGGACTCAGGGCATGGCTGATGGCCCGCCGGTCGAATCTCGACCTCAGCAACGAGCGATGTCGGGCAACCAGCAGGATCCGTGACGCTCGGTCGCGTCGTCGATGGTCAGGTCCGAGTCGGCTGCGGATGATATTCTCCGGCAAGTCTGTCAGGATGCGTGGCTTCAATCTGTCGATTTCCAATGCCTTCTCCACAAACCGGAGACTTCTGCGATGACTGCTCCACGACTCAACATTTCATTCGCTCTACTGGTTGCCAGCGTGTTTATTTCGATGAGCGCCCCCGCGACGGCTCAGCTGGAAGGACTCACCACTGCAAAGCCGACCGCAGAACCTCTGGCGACTTTGGGGCCTTTCGACGAGTGGGTGGCGTCGGTCGCGTTCAGTCCCGACGGGAGTCTGATCGCCACCGGAACATTCGACGAACTGCAGATTTCGAAACTCGGATCGGCACAGCCAATGCAAACCGTCAAGCACAAGCTGGGCCGAGTTCGCAGTCTCGCATTTTCGCCTGATGGTACGAAGTTGTTTGCTGGAGGTTTTCGCAGGATTGTCATCGTCAACACGGCGACATGGAACGTTGAGAAAGAGTTAAGCGGACATCATGCTTACGTGACGGGCTTGTCGGTTTCTGCGGACGGAAAGCTGCTGGCAACTTCGAGCGAAGACGCGTCGTTGCGTGTGTGGTCGCTTTCCGACGGAACGTCGCGGGTGCTCTACCAGGAAAAAGAAGACCCGATCACCGGCGTGGCGTTTTCTCCTGACGGTCGCCTCGTGGCAATGGCTTCAGGGGACGACACGCGTCCGACTCGACCTGGCCACGTTCGACTTTTGAATGTGTTGTCGGGCGACGTTGTCCACGAGTTCGTCAAGCACGATCGCGCGGCGACAGGCGTTGCATTCTCGCCCGATGGCAAACTGGTGGCGTCAACCAGCCTGGACGAGAAAGTGAAGTTGCATTCGGTCGAAACCGGCAAGCTGGTACGCGAGTACGATGGCCACTCGCGACCGACAAACGCCGTGCGGTTTCTTCCTTCCGGCAAGCATGTGGTTTCAGTCAGTGGAGGCCGGGCGGTCGGTAAGAACGAAATCCAGATTTGGGAAGCGGCGACCGGTGAAACGGTCACTTCAATCGAATCTCACAAGGAACCCATTTTTGACGTAGCGATCTCGCAGGACGGAAGTCAACTCGCGTCAGCAAGCCGTGACGGCACGGCGAAGGTCTGGAAGACGGAAAGCCTGCTGGGTTCCGCGGGCGGAACGAACAGTGTCGTTGCGGGAGTCGGTAACCTTGCCGCTCTGGCAAAGTCGTTGATCGAAAAGTCCGGGACGGAAAGCAAAACAACGCCGGAAGCTGCGAACAAAGACGCGAACACGGAAAACGCCGCAGCAGCGGAACCACAGAAAAAGATCATTCGCATCGGCATGATCGGCCTGGACACGTCGCACTGTCTCGCCTTCACGAAACTCTTGAACGATCCGAAGGCAGCAGACGACATCGCCGGATTTCGGATGGTCGCGGTTTATCCGAAAGGCAGCCCGGACATCGAATCCAGCACGACTCGCGTGCCCGGTTACACCGAAGAGATGAAGAAGCTGGGTGTGCTGATCGTTGACGATCTGGACGAGCTCGTCGGACAGGTCGATGCCATTCTGCTGGAAACCAACGACGGACGGCCTCATCTGGAGCAGATCGTTCCTGCGCTGAAAGCTGGCCTGCCCGTGTTTGTCGACAAGCCCATCGCCGGTTCAGTGACGGACGCGGTGGCCATGTTCGAGCTGGGACGGCACTACAAAACGCCGTTGTTCTGCTCATCGTCGCTGCGTTTTTCCGACGGCCCGCAAGCGTTGCGAGCCGGCTCGATCGGAAAGATTCTGGGTTGCAGTACGTACTCGCCGTGCTCGCTGGAGAAGACTCACCCGGACCTGTTCTGGTACGGAATTCACGGAGTCGAAATGCTGTTTACCGTCATGGGTACCGGTTGCGAATCGGTCACTCGTGCCAGTTCGAAAGATTTTGAGCTGGCTATGGGAACCTGGAATGACGGTCGCATCGGAACCTTCCGCGGAATCCGATCCGGCAAGAGCGGGTACGGTGGCACCGCGTTTGGTGAAAAAGGGATTGCACCGGTCGGTCAGTACGACGGGTATCGACCGCTGGTTGTCGAGATCGTCAAATTCTTTAAGACTCGCGAGGTTCCAGTCTCGGAAGCAGAGACGCTGGAAATTTACGCGTTCATGGAAGCGGCTGACGAAAGCAAACGTCAGGGGGGAGCTCCTGTCACGCTTGAGAGTGTTATGAAAAAGGCGAAGGCTGAAGCCGCCGAAAAAGTCAAAGCGATCCTCGCCCGAAAGTGATGGCCAAATTTCTACCGACCGTCACCAGATATCGTTTTGTCCGCTGGAATCAGTCTCTGTCACGAACCCGCGGCAAGATAATCCTGTTCCAATCCGGTCTCGGGCTGCTATCCTGCAGATCCGAACGCTGGAATTGATTTCCAGTTTTCTTTCACATCTGCACACTATTCGCTCTTCATTTCAAGTGTGACTTTCTGGTGACCTGTTCTGGTTCAACTGGCAAGTCAAAAGCGTCACGAGGCAATCGCTGATGTCAATTGCGTCACTTCTTCCAGGTTCCATGTCATCTGGAGAAATTCAGATCGTTGATCCGGATCGAGGCGCCGAGATTCTTCGACGGCACGCCCTGCTGACTCAGTTCATGCAGGAGCAGTCATTCGATGGGCTGTTGCTGACGCGTCCGAGTAACTTTGCCTGGGCGACGGTTGGTGGCAACAGCACGCGAGGCAGTCTTTCGGATACGACCGCTGCGTTGTTTGTCACTCCGGAGGCCCGTGTCGTGCTGACTCGGAATACAGACTCCGGCCAGTTGTTCGATCGCGAAGTCAACGGCTTGGGCTTTCAGCTCAAAGAACGCACCTGGCAGGAAGACCTGCAACTGCTGATGAGCGACCTTTGTCGCGGTCGCAACGTGGCCTGCGACTTTCAGTTTGAACGGTGCCAGGATGTGTCGCCACACCTCAACGGAATGCGTCTTCCGCTCTGCAAGACCGAGCGGAAGTCGCTTCGAGTGACAGGCAGCATGGTCGCTCACGCGGTCGAAGCGACGGCTCGCTCGTTTCGGCAAGGAGATTCAGAAGCGGAAATCGCGGGACAACTCGCCCATCGTCTGTATCGGCAGAAAATAATTCCAGAGCGAATCCAGGTCCTCGCCGACGGACAGGGGCAACGTTACCGGCACTGGAACTTTGGCGACGATCAGGTCGAAAGTTTCTGCACGATTGCCGTGATCGGCAGACGCGAAGGCCTGCATGTGGGAACCGCTCGAACAGTCAGCTTCGGAGCACCAACGAAAGAAGTCCGGAAAGCCCACCTTGATACTCTGCTGGTTCAGGCAACCGGGATGTTCTTTTCGCAGGACCAGTGGGAAATCTACGAAACGTGGAACCGTGTTGAACGCATTTATGAAAAGTTTGGACACTCAGAAGAGTGGCACTTTGCCGATCAGGGATGTGTCACGGGTTACAGACTCTGCGAAGCGCCGATCGTGCCGAAGAGCCAGCTGAAACTCGCCGCCGGGATGCCGATCCTCTGGCAATCGTCGATTGAGCAGGCCATGTCCGCGGACACCATCCTCGTCGGCGAAAAAGGGTTTGACGTACTGACGCCGATGGAAAACTGGCCGCAGGTCAAAGTGGACGTCAAAGGCATTTCGATTCAACGGCCAGACGTGCTGATCCGTTCTGAGTGACGCGTTCCCTGTCCTTCTGTGAACCCGCGTCATCACATTCGATCTGCGTGTCACCGACGCGACCCGTATTCTGGTGGGTCGCGCAGTTGGCAGGCCAGTCGCGTTATGGGTCAGTCTCCTGTCGACAGTCGGCGTCTGGTATAGTCGACCGACGGCGCCACACGATTTCGTAACCGTTATGATGCCATGCCCCTCTTTTATCGTCTGATACGCGAACCGAGGACCACTGATGCGTGCAGTCTGTTTGACAACCTCGCAACGGACCAGGCTGTCGAATGCCGTCGTTGTCACGCTGTGGCTCGCGTTTGCCGCGTCTCCGGTTGCATGGTCACAGGCTCCGCCGAAGAATCAGGGGCAGGCAAAGGCACCGCTTACAACGTTAGCTCCACCGGTCGCTGCGGAGGCACGTCAGGGCAGGCCATTGTTGTCTGCGAACGAAGTCAACGCTCTGAGAGACGTCGTCTATCACGAACGGCGTGCCGTGATCCTGTTGGAACGCGCCACACAGTATCTGAAGGACAATCAGCTCAGTCAGGCGTTCGACGCGTTGCAGACGCTCCTGGGAGATCCGCAGGAACTGCTTGCTCCCTCCAATGTCTGGACATACGCTCCATCCGACAGCTTTTTCCTGGCGGACTCTCAGCTTCACAGTGTCCGTCACGAAACTTTGCTGGTATTTGAATCACTGACCAACGACCAGTTGAGATTCTATGAAAAGAAGTATTCCGAGGCCGCGAACAGTGCGCTTCAGGCTGCTCGCGAATCCGGCAGTTCAGCTGCCTGGCTGGAAGTCGCACGACGCTGTTTCCCGACGCTGGCCGGCGCTCAAGCAACCGACGAAGCCGCGACGAGATTGCTTGACCGCGGTGAGGCGGCGATGGCCGCGAAGTTGTGGCTCAGAATTGTTCGTTCGCGCGTGCATCGGAATCGCCTGCACCCTCGACTGTTTGAGAAAGCGGCCACGGCACTGTTTCTGGCTGGCGACGAGCAGCAGGCTCAGCAGGTCATCGCCGAGGCGGAAGGTATTTTTGGCAGTGTGCCGTTTTCAGCAGCAACGATCGAAACGGTCGCAAAAAATTATCCACACTTCGGCAGTATGGCGATGGTGACTGCTGAGAATGACCCCTTCGGCAGTCCATCCAACAATGGTTTGAGTCGAGGTTCTGTACCGTACCTTGCTCCTGTCTGGACGTCACCTCTTTACGGAAACCAGCCGTACGACAAACTGGCCAACTGGGAAGTTGATCGGACCTACGACGAACTTGCCGAAACTGGTGTCGCGGTTTTTCCGATCATCGCACAGGAAAAACTGATCGTCCGGGATCTGCAGGGGATTCGTGGTTGTGATCCGGAAACGGGTCGCATCCTCTGGCGATTTAACGCGACGCTTTCCGTGCCCGGTTTCGTCAACGAGTTGCGGCTGACCGATCCTGGTCGATCTGTTTCGTTAATCGAAACCGCCTGGGTGGAAAACTCGGCTCAAGGCATCATCACGTCGGACGACAGACGAGTTTTCGCCATTGACTGGTTGAAGTTCAGAGCGCAGGACCTCCCTGGCGGTGTCCAGTCAATTCAGGCCTCGAACCGACTGGTGTGTCTGGAAATCCCCAGCCAGCCAATCAGCGAACAGCACCTCGGCGATAGTAACAACGACGAAACAACCGTTGTCGAACCACTTTGGTCCGTCGGCGGTTCTGCTGACGATGGTGTGCTGGTTGATCAAATATTTCTCGGGGCACCTCGACCGGTAGACGACGCTCTGTTTGTGATCACCGAGTCCCGTCGTGATCGAGAACTGAATCTTGTGAAACTGGAGGCTGCGACTGGCCGCGTTGTCTGGGTGCAGAAAATTGGACTGGTACAGCAGTCCGGTATTAACGCTACGGAAAGAGCAAGAACTCTGCCGATGGCGCTCCCAGCGTTCTCCGACGGCCTGGTCATCTGCCAGCCCGATGCCGAAATCATCGTTGCCGTCGATGCCTCTCAGGGGGAACTGAAGTGGATCTACACATACGGGCGTGATGGCCTCATGGGCGGAAGATCCCGCCGTTCCTTCAACGTGTCCGGTGGCGGGTTTCGAGGACTGCCGTCGACTCCGTTGATTCATCGTCAGTCCGTTTTCTGTCTGCCGCAGCATTCCGAAGAAATTCACCGACTGGATTTAAGTACCGGTCGGCGCATCTGGAAAGTTGATCGCCAAGACGACGCCTATCTGGCTGCGGTCACTGACCGAATCGTTGCGTGCGTCGGGAAGAACGGGGTGCGAGGTCTTTCGCTCGTTGATGGAAGTGTGGTGTGGTCGGCTCGGATCGGCCTTCCATCGGGACACGGGGTCCGGCTCGATCATAGTTACATCGTTCCTCTGAAGTCGGGCGGAATTGCGAGTGTCGATCTCGATACCGGTCGATGGACGATCTCTTCGATCGTGCCTGAACGTTCCAGACAGCGTTACGCCAGGTCCCGTCAAATCAACAACGGAAAGCTCATTGGAATTCGTGAGCACAACCTTTCTTTGTTTGGTCTTGATGACGAACGAATTCCCAACGAGTTTCGGCCTGGCAATCTGCTGTTTCACAATGGCCTTGTATTCTCAGTCGGACCGCAACACGTGACCGCATTTCCTGAAGCGCGAACGATGCTTGACGGGTTGCTGCAGAAGGCCAGGCAGAATCAACCGGTCGACGAACTGCTCGTTGCTCAACTGGAGGTGTCTTCGAATCAGGAAGAGGCGGCGGCGGCGCGTCTGACCAGATTAATTGCCACAAAGGAATCTGCTGAACAGCCTGCGGAGTCTCTGTCGGACACCGTCGATCACGCGAAATGGCTGCTGCGTGAGTTGATGATTCGACAACTGAATGATGACAAATCTGGCCTCTCGGTCGAACAGAAGAGTCGAATGATCGAGCAGCTTGCAGAGCTGTCCCGGCAGCCGGAGGAACGGGAGTACGCGCTCATTGAACAGTCTCATTGGCAAGCTGAAAATGTCTCAACGGTAAGTGCCGTTGATCTTGCTCGACAGGCCATTGACGCGGGGCTCAGTTCGTTCATTCCAATGAAAGGAAATGCCGATTGCCTTGTGACTGCGGATGCGTACGCCCGAGATCTCGTGCGGCAAAGCATTCAGACATCGTCGTTAGCCGACCGGGCGCGATTGCAGGATCTGATCGAGACGGATCTGCAGGTCGCTCTGTCGCTGGACACGATCGACAGTCTGAAGAGTTTTCTAAGACTGTACTCAGCAACAGATGAAGCCGGGCGAGTTCGAAATCGGCTGGCGGATCGGTTCGCTCAGAAGGGCCAGTTTCAGGAAGCTGAATTACTGATTCTGCAGAATCGTTCTCATCCGGATACCAATGTCAGAGCAGTGGCAGAAGCCCTTCTGATTTCACTGTGGAGCGAAACCAGACTCAGCGTTGAGGCTGGCAACGCACTCTATCGATTTCAAAGTGAGTTTGCTTCTGCGGACTTAACCGCAGTCACAGAAGACCGACTTGAAACCATTCTGGCGGCACTTGCTGCTCAAGACGTCGCTTCGGAACGACCACAACAAGCGAATGATGGTGGAACCTTGACCGGCACCGCTTTCGTGCGTCTGTTTTCGGGAAACGAAGCCGCTCGGCAGGTGTTCGCGGATCTTCATCCACTCGCCTGGCCGGTTCAGCATGTCACGATCAAACAGCAAACGCTGGGCGCTTCGAATCCGTTGACGTCAGATTTGTGGACCGGTTCATCCAGCCGAGTGATCTACGGTCAGCATTCAGAGTTTGACATCGTCCGGGATTCCAATGGCTTTAGAAGCAAATGGCGAATTCTTGATCGTCTGGCCGGCACTGAAAGAGGCCAGATCACAATGCCGGGGCGAGTAACAATGCCGGGATCGGAAGGCTACCGAGCCGTTGGTCATTTGATGCCGGTTGGAACCGGGGCGGCAATGCTGTCCGTTTCTCTTCTTGAACATCAGGATGAGCGTCCCTTCTGGGAGCTGCATTTTCCTCCGTTGGAGTCTGGTCAGGAGCTGATTGAACCCGGACCGGCCACGCCGTCGGTCTGCGTTTTTCAAACCCGGAAGCACCTGTTCGGAATCGAGCCAGCCAGCGGTCGAGTTCTCTGGCGCCGATCAGATCTTGACCTGGCCAGCGGAGTTCACGTCGATCGCGAAGCGGGACTGTTTGGCGACGAACAGGTGCTCGTCATGTTTCACGCGGATCAGAAGAGCTACACACTGTTCTCGACTCAGACTGGTGAGGTTATTCGCAAAGACAAAGCGAATGTCGATTTCCGCTACCCGCACCATGTTGTCGGAAGAAAACTTTTTCATGTGACGCTGGAAACCGGGAGTTCACGAAAACGCATCCGCATCTGGGATCCGTTGACGGACACGATGGAACTCGACGAAGAACTGGTTGATCGATTCAATTCGGCGTGGTCAACAGAAGGTGAACTGGCGCTGATGACGACGAATACTCGACTTCGAGTCTTTTCGAAAGGCGCTTCAAGAATGATCGTCGACTTGAAGCTGGAGCAACCGGAGTCGAACTACATGCCATCGCTGCGCGTTTTTTCTGATGACCAGAATGTCTACATCAACCTTCAGCAATCAGACGTTACTGGAAATTCCAACAGAATTTATTCGTTGGCAAGTGACTCTGTGGTTCCCGTCAACCATGTCCATCGCGGGCTTCTGATAGCGGTGTCGCGAGAATCCGGAAAACTATTGTGGAAGATTCCAGTCCAGCAACGCAGCTTTATCAGGACCGACCAGTGCTCGCTGCCATTTCTGGTCGGCTTGTCACGAGTCAGTCCCCAGCGAACCAGCAGCCTGCGGTCGCTCGAAGTTCGAGTCATTGACTGCATGACCGGCGAGGATTTCGTTGAGCCGACGCCCATGATTCAGGACAGAATTATACATTATCAGATTGATCGAGACAGTGGTGAACTTCAGCTTCACGGGCTGAATAGTCGCATTGATATTGAATTCAGCCGATTGAGAAAACGAATTCCACTTCAGGAACAGCCACTGTAATGACGTAATAGATAGAACGGAGAAACTTTTCGTTCGGCTTTTTAGAGGCCGCCGGGCAGGAACGTTCTGTCTGACGGCTGCAGTCGATCGAGGAAGAAGCTCCAGGCCGACTGAGCATCCACTGAATCAGCAGACGCTTTTCAACAGACGTTCGGTCGTCCTCGGTGTTAAAGCACCGTCCTCAGTGTCTGAATGGCAGAGAGGGGCGCCGATCTATGAAGTGCACTGAGTTCAATGTCGCGGCCAACGATTCCGCCAGCCTCTTTGTGCGTAACTGCGTTCCGCGACCAGCAGATCGCTGTGGGCGAACGCTGATAATCGTTCATGGAACCAGCGAGCACGGCGGTCGTTATCTGCACGTAGCGGCAGAAGCAGTGGCGCGCGGCTGGGACGTCATTATTCCGGATTTACGTGGGCATGGACGGTCGGACGGGATCGCCGTTCACATCGACCGTTTCGAGCAGTACCTGCAGGATCTTGACACGATCTGGCAATACTTCGAGCTTAACCCCGCACGCACGGCGGTCTTGGGGCACAGTTTCGGCGGACTGGTTTCCATTCGTTTTGCCGAGACTCGTCCATCAAAGCTGGCGGCTCTGGTGCCGATGTCACCCTTGTTGGGACTGCGCGTCAAAATCGATGTCTTGACTTACGCCATCGGTCGTCTGATGTCTCTGATTGCTCCAACAACGAGATTTCAAAGCAAGGTTCCACCGGAACACACCACGCGAAATCCCGAAGTTCTGAAAAGACGGACATCCGACCCACTCCTTCACCGCAGTGTTACCGCCTCCTGGTTTTTCCAGATGAAGCAGGCTTTGCACGATGCCAACGAACAGGCGGCTTCGATCACAGTTCCCATCCTGACGATGCAGGCCGGAGCTGATTTGATTGTCGATCCGCTGGCTGTTGAGCCCTGGTTGAAAAAAACCAGCTCCACTGACCGCACGCTGCAGATTCTCCGTGAGCACTACCATGAGCTGCTTAACGAAGAGGACTGGCGGGAGACTCTGACCGAACTGCTGGTCTGGCTGGAATCGAAGATTCCGTGCGGCACGAACAAGGTTGACCGGACAACACGTAACTGACTGATTGAGCTGCCACCTGGTAACGCGACGCCATTGAGTCCAGGCGGCTGACACTGTCGTTGACGTCAACGGGTCATCACATCGCGCAACCGTCAACGCATCGCACAAAAAAACGCCCCGCGGCGAATAGTTCGTCACGGGGCGGACTTGCTGAAACGTTGTGAGACACTTCAAATCAGAGCAGGCTGCCACGGTAAACAGAAACCGCAGCCACTGATTCCGTTCTCGCTGGCAATTTACGAGCAGCAGGTATTGCAGCTCGACTTGCAGGGAGCCGCTGTCGGCACACAGACTTTTTCCTTCACGGTCTTTTCAACCATCCGGCAAACCTGCACGTCGACTTCACTCTTGACCTCAACCGGAACGCAATGCGTTTCTTTGATGGTCTTTCTGGCTGGGACACACTCCCAACGACAAACCGTTTCTTCAACGGTCTTTGTCTTTGCGACCCACTCAGAGTATTCGACGTTCTTCGTCACTTCTTCCCACGTGGTTTCGCAGACCTTGCGGGTGCAGGTCTTTTCTTCAGTCTTCCAGCCGCAAACTTCGTAGGAGTAATCTTCTTCCTCTTCAACCCACTCGCAGACCTTGCGGGTACAGGTCTTTTTTTCAGGCTTTCCGACGCAGACCTGAACTTCGCGAGTTCTCTCAGCCTTGCGACATTCGAGGACGGTGTACTCCACTTCGGTTTTAACGATGTTTGGCACCCAGACCTTCTGAGTGCATGTCACCGGGCAAGGATTGCAGCACGCATTGCACGAACCGCAGGCTGACTGGCAAGGCTGCGGTGCAACGGCCTGAACCTGTCGCTCTTCCCAGTGACCTTTGTCTTCGCAAACCATACGAGTCTTCTTGACGGGGACGCTTTCCCAGACCCAGCAGGTCTGAGTCTGTGTTTCCATCGACGGCACCATGACGGTGTACTCGTGAGAAACTTCCTTCCAGTGTGGTTTACGGACCGTTCGCTTTCCGGTCTTTGTTTCGCGGGTTGGAACGTTGACGTGGTACTTGACTTCAACGTCTTTCCAGTTCTGCTTTGCCACCTTGTGAGTGACGTCGCGAGACTTTTTTTCGCATTCGTAATAAGTGACGTTGCGGCTGACTTTGTCCTGTTTCTGGATCCATTCATTAACCGTGATTTCCCGGTCTGACGTTTCCACTTTGTACTCAGTGCGAGTCACTGTTCTCTTTTCGGTAGTCCATTCCGGGACAAGTATCGTACGCTCGACTTCCTTCCATTCGACAGCTGGCTGACAAGCCGGCTGAGCCTGACACGCCACCTGCGGGCAGGGAGCACATGTCGCTGCGGCTTTGCAGCGGTCACAGGCCTGACTTTGAACGCTCGCTGATGCGAGTACGGCTAGAGTCACAAGTAGCTTTTTCATGGGGGTGTTCCTCTTCATTCCTGGTCTCGTTACCTGAAAATGCGATATCGCCAAAAAGTGATCGTGTTGAACAAATGTACGATTCGTTCGTTACGCGACCAGCCCGCATCAGCCATGCGGTGAGTGTGATTCCTCAGTCTCCATCATGCCGTTTCAGGCTGCAGGAATCGGCACACTTCCGCACGGCAAAGTTCGATTTTGATGCATTCGCGTCTAAGTGCAGCAGCACAGCGCCCCAACTTACCACGTGCTCTGTTGCTCAATTTACGTCCACCCAGACAATAAACTGCGTAATCTGCAAAGACTATAACCACCACAAGTCACAACCGAAAGCTCCTGTTTTTCCGATTCTACCGAAAATAAGGAAATGCACTCTGTGACGACATTGACCCGCTGAAAGCCAGGAACTGGGCTGTATGCGTCTCACAGGAAACCTGAGCTTGAAGCAGCCAAACCCGTAGGCTCTGCAGTCGCCGTCGTGACACTGCGAGCATTCTGATACACAGATCGTCGGACCGGCTCCGGCATCCCGCCATCAACGAGCAACTGCCCATGCTGACAGTGCCGTGTTCTACCAGCGAGAGATCGCGGCAAGGTCGACAGAGCGCTTCTCAGGATCAACCTGCAAACAGGCTTCCAGAAAACTGGCGATGTCAGGAGCCAGGTGGCTGGTGTCTGGAAGGTGCCAGTTCCTGTGGAGATGCTCAATGTCTGAGAGCCGTGTCTCCGTAATCAGTTCTTTGCCGGTCAGGAGCTTCCAGGCCGTGCAACCGAGAGAAAACAGGTCCGCGTGAGTGTCGGTTGGCGCACCTTGCAACTGCTCCGGTGCCATGAAGCGTGGAGTTCCGGAGATCAGTCGGGATGAGGTGCCATTGCCTTTATCCACAGGCTTGGCCAGACCAAAGTCCATCAGCTTCACGTCACCGCTGCTCGTGAGAATGACATTCGATGGCTTGATGTCACGGTGGACGACGCCTTTTGAATGTGCGTAAGAAAGAGCCGACGCAAGTTGCGCGATCACTTTTCGAAACAGTTCTTCTGACAGCGGTCCGTTTTCCCGAATAAACTGATCGAGCGAGGCACCGTCGCAGAGTTCGAGCACGATGAAGAATGATCGAAAAGCTTTAAAGCGGCCCAGCATGCGAACGATATGAGCGTGTTCGAAGGCTTCAATCGTACGTGCTTCGCTTTGAAACAGCTTGAGTGCATTGGCATCATAAACAAGCCGGTGGCTCATCATCTTCAACGCGACGGTTTTACCGGACTGTTCGTCCATTGCCTCATAAACGATGGCCATGCCTCCTCGGCCAAGACGCTGGACGATGCGATAGCGACCAAATGTCTTACCACTGAGTGCATCGTGTTCCTGTTGTCCCAGTCGTTGAGCAAGCAGTTGCGTAAGTACCTGTCCAATGACGGGATGGTTGCTGGCCAACTCCTGAAACACGTGCAATGGTAAAAATTTCGCGGTGACCTCTGTGACCGCCATCACATTGGCCGTTCTTGGCTGATCGGTCAGCAAAGCCATTTCGCCAAGAATCGAACCCGTTCCGCATCGGGCGATTTCCTGATCCTGGTCGAGTTCATCTCTGCTGCAGACAGTCACTCTTCCTTCTGTGAGGAAATAGAGGCCGTCACCGACGTCACCTTCTCTGATGAGATGCTCATTGGGCTGGAACTGACGTTCTTCGAGCCGCTGTTCAATTTTCCCCAGAATGACCGGCGGCAGTTGCGAGAAGGGCTCGGTACCACCGAGCAGCGATGACTGATCGTGGACGAACGAATCCGGCTCGTAAACCAGCGAACTCTGGTCGAGGTCGTCGAAATCCAGAATCGTCGCCTCGGGGTTCAAGGAATACTCAGCGGGTACGTGAATCTGCGTCGACGCCGCGACCG
>JABMPE010000315.1 GCA_013203845.1 Rhodopirellula sp.
CTGCACGCCACAATCCTGCATTTGCTTGGCATCAACCATCAGGAACTCACCTACTTCCACAACGGTCGCGATGAGCGGCTGACCGACGTTGCCGGAAAAGTCGTCCACGAGATTCTCGCATGAAGCAATCGTCGATAGGCACGTCCGGCCTCGCAGTACTCCGGAAATTTATTTCCTGCCTCGCGCTGGTGTCTGCCGTTGCGCCAGTGTTTGCAGAGTCCGAGCCAAAGATCACGGACGAACATCGCGAGCATTGGTCTTTCTCGCCGTTGATCCGGCCAAAAGTTCCAGCCGAAGAACTCGCGTGGTCACGAAATGCGATCGACGCCTTTGTTCTGAAGAAGCTCGTCGATGCCGGGTTGTCGCCCGCGCCCGAAGCGTCCCGTGAGACACTCCTTCGCAGACTGACGTTTGATTTGACGGGCCTGCCGCCAACGCTTGCTCAGATCGACGAATTCCTCGGTGACGATTCTCTTGCTGCTTACGTGCGACTCGTTGACCGGTTGCTTGAATCTCCCGCCTACGGTGAACGCTGGGCGCAGCACTGGCTCGATCTGGCACGGTTCGCCGAAACCGATGGCTTCGAACATGACAAACTTCGCCCGGACGCGTGGAAATATCGTGACTGGGTGATTAGCGCGTTCAATGACGACATGCCTTACGACGAGTTCGTGCGGCTGCAACTGGCGGGAGACGAATCCGGCTCGGCGAATCGAGTGGCGACAGGATTCCTGACCTGCGGGCCGGACATGCCGGACATTAATCTGCAGGACGAGCGTCGTCACAGCTTTATGAACGAAATGACGTCGACCGTCGGCTCGGTGTTTCTCGGTTTGCAGGTCGGCTGCGCGCAGTGTCACGATCACAAGTACGACCCGATCAGTCAGCTCGACTTTTATCGACTGCGAGCGTTCTTCGACCCGGCGTTTCAATTTACAAAGAACAAAACGGCCAGTTGGCCCGACGGCAACGACGCCCGGACTGTCAGCCATCTGATGGTTCGAGGAGATTTTCGGCGATCAGGCGACACGGTCGAGGCGTCATTTCCTCGCATCGTTAATGCCGCTGGAGACAGGCCGGACGTTGCGTCAGATCGGCGGAACCTGAGGACGCAGTTGGCGAAGTGGCTCACGAGGCCGGACAACCCGCTCAGCATGAGAACCATCGCGAATCGGCTGTGGCAGCACCATTTTGGCGAAGGTCTTTGTGATTCGCCCAGCGATTTCGGAGTGATGGGCGACGTTCCCGAACACGGCGAACTGCTCGACTGGCTGGCGACGGAATTTCCTCGTCGTGGCTTCAGTTTCAAAAGTATGCACCGGCTGATTGTCACGTCGGCCACCTATCGACAGGCCAGTCGGCTACCGGTCGATGCTTCTCGTGAGGTTTTGGCGAGATGGCGGCAATCGCTGAAGACGGACCGCGAGAACCGGCTGTGGTCGCGAATGTCACGGCTCCGTCTTGAAGGGGAAGCGATTCGCGACGCGATGCTGACGGCGGGTGGCGAGCTTTCCGAACGACGCAACGGACCGGGCATCAGGCCTCCGCTGCCGGACGAGCTGGTTCACACGCTGCTGAAGAACCAGTGGCCGGTCAGTGAAGATTCGGCGGACTACTCGCGCCGTAGCATTTATTTGTTTGTTCGACGGAACCTGCGGTACCCACTGTTCGAGGCTTTCGACAAGCCTGACACTAACTTCAGTTGTCCGCGCCGCAACGAATCGACGATCGCCCCGCAGGCTTTAATGCTGCTGAATTCGAAGTTATCGCTCGATGCGGCAAAGGCACTGGCGGAACTTGTCGAATCTGAAACGAGCGAAAGCTCGCAGGTCGACTCCGATCGGCAAATCGAAAGGATCTATTTACGATGTCTGTCGCGCCGTCCATCGGCGAAGGAACTTGCTCTGGCCGACGAGTTTCTCGACAGCTCAACGGACCGTCGTGCGAACGCGTTGGTTGATCTCTGCCTGGCACTGTTCAATCTGAACGAGTTTCTCTACGTCGATTGACTAACGAACCGCAGAACTACTTTCGCCGCTTCTCTTTGTAGGTGGCGCCGTTGTCCTGTGGCATGGATTCGTGCCAGGCGACAACCTGCTTTGTGAGGCGGGCGACGACATCCGTGTGTTCACTCGCGACATTGTTGGTTTCCGACGGATCGGTTGCCAGGTCATAGAGTTCCGCATCGCTTCCGTCGTACTCGCACAACAGCTTCCAGTTGCGATCACGCATGGCGAGATCCGGGAGGTCGTCGTCTCCGTAAAAGGCGTCTCGATCGGGAGGCCGTCGAAAGAAAACCGGCTGCTGGCGTGACGCCTGAGTCTTGCCAGTAATGACGTCCGGCAGCGCTTCCCCATCGAAGGTAGCCGGTGCAACGCCGTCGACGCCGGCAATCGACAACAGGGTGGGAGCGAGATCGATAGCGGCAAAAACGGAGTCCCGGTTCCACGTACCGATGAATTCTTTGTGAAGCAGTCCCGGTCCCCAGGCAATCAGTGGTGAGCGAATGCCGCCTTCGTAAAGGTGAGTCTTAAAGCCTCGGTAGGGGTTCGCCGTGCCCGCTCCCTGTTCGGGGCCGTTGTCGGAACACAGCACCACGAGGGTGTTGTTGCGGAGCTTCTCGTTGTCTCGAATCAGGTCGAACAGGACGCCAAGCTGTTCGTCCATTGTGTCGAGGACTCCGTGATACAGAGTCCGTTTGGCCGCATCGCCGCGGCGGGCTTTCGGCGGAAAGAACGGCGAGTGAACATCGTCCGGCCAGACGTTGATGTAAAATGGTTTGTCATCGGCGACCGATTGTTTCACAAAGTCGATGGCTGCCGCGGTGAACGATTGTGTGACGAGTGACCGGTCGACGTAAGTGATTTTTCCGCGTCCCAGCTTGTCAGAACCCAGCGTGTGTCGTGTCGTCGGCTTGTCATCGTACGCATCTTTGATCGCCAGCACGCGTGGGCCGAGCCCTTCAAAGTTGGTGAGCGACGCGTCGAAACCGTACTCGGAGATCAGCGGAGCGTCGCCGACGTCTCGCTGGCCTCCCATGTGCCACTTGCCGAAATGACCGGTGGCATAGCCGGAATCGTGCAACATTCTGGCGAGCATCGGGGCTTGCGGGTCGAGCCACTGAGCGACTCCACGAGCGTTGTTGTGCTGACGGTTGCTCAGGTAAGAAGTGATCCGCCACCGCTGCGGATACTGCCCGGTCGAAATCGCCACACGCGACGGCGAGCAGATCGGCGAGTTCACATAAAACTGCTCAAACCGAATCCCTTCCGACGCCAGCCGATCAATGTTCTGAGTCTCGACCGTTTTGTTCCCAAAGCACGAGAGGTCTCCCCAACCCATGTCGTCAACAAAGACCATGACAATGTTAGGCCGCGATTTCGGAGCAGCAGCATCCGCCGACAAACACAAGCACGTCTTCGAGAGAACTAGCAAAATGATCAGCAATCGTGAGAGAATTGGCATGTAAGTCACCCCGAATTCAGCTAAGGAACGATCGAGAAGAGTCCCCGTTCTTGTCATCGCTTGACGTTGAAGACCGGTTGTCGAGACCGAATCAGCTCCAACTCCAAGGCCTTGCGAACACGCGATCCTGTTGTCGGTTCGAGAATCTGGATTTCAAGATTCAGTCTTGCGGTGCCGAACTCCCAAAGCCATCTTGCCAGGCCTTTATTGTCAGAGTGGTCGAGATGTTTCTTGAGTCGGGACTTCAGATTTTCAGTCTCGCCAACATAGAGCAACTCGCCAGCGTCGAAGAACAGATACAGGCCCTGTGTTGCTGGTAATTTGTTGAGGTCAAGCTGGTCAACCTGACAATTGACAACTTTAGTTGGCGGCAGAATTCGGGCGGCGACCTCAGGCTCAAGTCGGCCAGCCTTTCGAAGGCTGAGGGCTGCCCATCGGTACTCCAACGCTGAGTACCCAGGTGCGATCCGTGCGGCGAGTTCGTCAAATTGGGAAACACGGTCTGGATCACAGATAAGTGAATCCAAGCTAACTTGGTCTCGCCGTTCGAGAAATCGAACGGCCATCTCCGCGGCAAAACGGTACTCGTCCTGGTTTTTGAAATGAGTTCGTCGTGAACGTTGAAGGCCAGACAACTCGCCTCGCTTCCGCAGATTCAGAAGCGCGCGGTTCAACTCCGCCACGGGATCTTGAAGCTTTCTCGATCGACATTCTGCCACAAATAACTCGTTGAGTTTCGGATCCGCGACGACTCGGTCAGGGGAGAACCCATTGGCTGCAGCCTCGAATGCTTGAACAAGTTGAGAGCTCATTAAGCAGTTCGCAGTTTGCTGTAGTTGAATTGTGGCTTAAATTTCTTCACCAAGCAGCTTTGCCAAGCCAGCTTGGCGGCACCAGATTGGTCTACTAGTGGCATCGCTTTGACGTAAGGCATGGCACTGAATTGAGACCACTCCACGCTTCGGGCATTGAACAATTCTAGCTGTTCACGAAGGTTGAGTGTTTCGCCAGCGTACAACTTCTTGTTCTTACTTTTGCTCATGACGATGTAGAGGCCGGGTTCCGCTGGGACCCTTGCTATGTCATCGTCAGTCGAATGAACCATTTCACGTAGAGTTGGCACACGGAGTTCTTCTGATCGACCTCGTGCAATAGTTGCCTGCTTCCGCAATCTTAATGCCGCCCAGCGATAGGCAAGTTTTGAGTGATTTGGAGCGAACATGCATGCCGTTTCGTGAAACCTCAATGACAGTTGAGGATCGCAGAGGATGTCATCAAGACTTCTGGCCTGCCCCGTATCAATCATGTACTGCCATGCGATTTCGCTGGCAAACATGTATTCGTCCGAGTCCTCCCACGAAATGTCGGTGCGACGTGATGTCGGAATAAAAGAGAGTTCGCCTGCCTTTCGAAAGCGAAAAAGAAGCGTATTCCACTGCTGTGCGTTACCCGGTAAGCCGAGGCGAGAGCACATTCTGACAAACTCGAAGTTCAACTCAGGATCGGCGACGACACGATCCGCAGAGAATCCATCATGAGTGGTGCGAAATGCTTCCACAATTCCGCACCTCGTTATGTGGTCGATTTTGGCGCTTACGATGCTCGTCGTATTTGCGTTTGTGCTTGGCTCCGTTGATCCAGATCGGCCAGAGAATTCCAACCTCCTCTGCTGGCGATTCGTGGGTGGCGCGCTCTTCGTTGGTTCTTGCGAGCCATCCAAGGGGTCACCCGGTTCAATAGTCGACAGCCGCTTTAGCCCATACTCGACGTAATCAGTTGAAACATCGTACCCAGTGAAACGTCGGCCAAGTTTTTTTGCTACGGCGAGTGTTGTGGCGCTTCCTGAGAATGGATCAAGAACAATGTCTTCCTCGTTTGAACAAGTTCGAATGATCCGGCCAAGCAACTGCTCGGGCATTTGGCAGCCATGAAAGCCCGCACGTTCCTTGAATGTTCCAGCAACTCGGGGGAAATACCAGGTATCTTCCAGCGGACTGAAGCTTTCACCCAAGTCCTGCGGTCGTAGGACGTAAGTTCGGTCTTCATCTTCATCGGGTTTGATGTTGCTGTAATGCCAAGTCGTGTCATCGTCGCTCACCATCTCGCCGACTGCATCTGAAGGACGAATCAGCCAGGTATCGTCCGGCAGTCGCCCCTGAGGATTTGCTCGCTTGTCGTTGTAGACCAGTTCTCGCGCGGACGGGACTCGGTTGTCGAGGTCTTCACTGCGGAACGTGAAGTTCTCGGAGTCTTTCACGAAGTGAAACAGGTGAGCGTGCGACCGGGTAAATTTGTGTGAGCAGTTCACGCCGAAGGTGTAGTACCAGA
>JABMPE010000316.1 GCA_013203845.1 Rhodopirellula sp.
ATCACAAGCGGCTGACCGAGACCTATTTCATCCTCGAATGCGGCTCCGACGCGAAAATGCAGCTGGACGAGGAAATCATCCCGCTGCGTCAGGGAATGTGCGTGCGGATTCCACCGGGCGTCCGCCATCGAGCGATCGGCACAATGAAGATTCTGAATATCGTGATTCCTAAATTTGATCCGTCCGACGAGCATTTCGACTGATCGACGCGAAGCACTCGTTGAAAATGGCCGATGGATCGCTCCTTGACGGTCAAAATCTGCCGCCCCTATACTCACGCCGCTGTCCGAATTCAGACGTTGTCAGTCTGCAATCAGCTCCAGCCGCGACCTTCGAGTTGACACTCGACACACCACACCTTCTGCGGCAAGTCCGAATCTGCAAAACGTGCAGCGGACATTCGATTCGTTTTTCGCAATGCAATGCAAGGCACGCTCGATGAGCACTGGTGAACCGCACGAACTTCATGGAATTGATGCCGCCCACGAGGTCCACCTCGTTCCAGGCTTCCTCGAAAAATACGGCAAGCAGATTACGTTTGGTGTCATCGCCCTCGTCATTCTGTTTGCGGTGGTGTCGTACATCGCCAACAACGGCCGCGCCGGTGCCGAAAAAAGCTGGTCAAAATTCGCTGCTGCACAGACTGCGGCTGATTTTGCCAACGTCGCTTCCGACTTTCCGGGATCTGAAGTCGCCGTGTGGGCTCGACTGACTGAAGGTGAAATGCTGCTGCGGGAAGCTGTGCAGCTGCAGTTCAGCGATCGCGCCGCGGCCAACGGGGAGTTCAAGAAAGCGGACGAAGCTCTGGAGTCCGTACTGGCCAGCGCCGGTCTGCCCGTCACCGCTCGGGAACGGGCATTGCTCGGCAAGGCACGATTGCTGGAAGCAACTTCCGAAGGAAATACGGACGAAGCCATTGCCGCTTACGAAAAAGTGAAAGAGATTCCGAATTCGATTTACGCCAAACTCGTCGACAGCCGCATCGAAGCACTGAAGAAAGACGACATCAAGTCGTTCTACGCCTGGTTTTCGAAGCAGACTCCAAAACCTGAGGACCGGGCACGACCGCAGGATGGACTGCCGACAGGCCATCCGGAACTTCCTGTAACCCTGCCGCCAATTCCGGAAGAGCTGTTTCCTGCGGACTGGTCCGACCTGAAACTCAACGACGCGCCACCGTTCGAAATCCCGGCTGCCAAAGAAGATGCTGAATCGAACAAACCTGCGGCTGGCGAAGCGGCCCCCAAAGAGCCAGCCAGCAATGCCGCAACTCCGGCAAAACCTGCCGCCGATGCCGCCGCCGCTGACAAGACTCCCGCTGCTGATAAGACGCCAGCTGCTGAGAAAACGTCGGCAGACGACGCACCCGCGAAGGATGCTTCGGCCAGCGAGTCAAGTCCCAAGGAATGAGCGACCTTTCAGCCAACGACGCGATCAGTATCACGGTAGAAGCTCGCGCGCATGGCTGGCGGATTGACCATTATCTGGCGAGGCTTTACCCCAATTACAGTCGGTCGGCATTTCAGAAGGCGATCATTCAGGGAGCGGTTCTGCTGAACGGCTTACCTGCCAAGACCGGACGCCGGCTGCGGGTCAACGACACGCTGAGCGTCAAGCTGCCGCAGGAGTCGGATTCGTCGCTGCCTGCCGAAGACATTCCGCTCGAAATTCTTTACGAAGACGACAGCCTGGTCGTACTCAACAAAGCAGCCAACATGATCGTCCACCCCGGACGCGGCAATTACCACGGGACGATGGCCGGAGCGCTGCAGTTTCACTTCGACCAGCTCAGCGACATGGCCGGACAGCTTCGTCCCGGCATCGTCCATCGACTGGATCGCGACACGACAGGCGTGATCATCGTCGCTAAGGACAACCAGATTCACAGTCGTCTCAGCAGCCAGTTTGAAAAACGCGAAGTCACCAAAGAATATCGTGCTCTGATCTGGGGCGGTCCAGACTTTGACTCCGACCTGATCGAGACGCACATGTCGGTTCACCCCGGCAAACGAGAGAAGATGCAGGTCTGTCAGCCCGGCGGCAACTCGCGGGAAGCGACAACCTGGTACGAAGTCATCCGGCGCTTTGACAAAGCGACGTACGTCAGGCTGCTGCCCAGAACCGGTCGGACTCACCAGTTGCGAGTTCACATGAACCATCTGGGACACCCGATTCTCGCCGACAGTCTTTACCGGGGCAGGTCACAGGTCACTCAGGCGGACCTGAGCCCTCGCGGCGAAGCGGACGCCGAAAGCCCGGTTCTCATTCAGCGACAGGCTCTGCACGCGATGCGTCTGACCTTTCGTCATCCACAGAGTGGAAAAGAAATGACGATTGAGGCACCATTGCCGCCGGACATGCAGGCCACACTCGACTATCTTGAGTCGCTCGACCGTTGACGACTTCAGCGCTGAACAACAGGTTGCGGCACCAGGACGCTCAACCACAGACATAAGCATAAAGGTTCACCTCATGAGACTCGCCAGGGTATCCCCATCCAACGGAGAAATTACGATTGTCGCCGTCAACAAGGACGACGTGCAGCCGCTCGATCTCAGTCAGGTCGAAAAATGCCACAAGCTGTGCGACATCCTGCATTCGCCCGATCCGGTCGGGCTGGCATCGTTCCTCATTGACCCCAATGCCGCTCCCATCCCGATCACCGATGTGCGATTCCTCGCCCCGATTGATCAGCAGGAAGTGTGGGCAGCTGGAGTGACCTACAAACGCAGCCAGGTCGCTCGCATGGAAGAGTCCGAATCCGCCGCGTCGCACTACGACAAGGTCTACACGGCGGATCGTCCCGAGATTTTCTTCAAAGCGAACGCCGCGCGAGTATCTGGCCCCGGCCAGGTCGTGCGGGTTCGTCACGACAGCAATTGGTCCGTTCCGGAACCCGAGTTCACGCTGGTGATTTCGCCGAAGGGAAATCTCGTCGGATACACGATCGGTAACGATATGTCCGCGAGAGATATCGAAGGCGAGAATCCGCTGTATCTGCCACAGGCCAAGGTCTACAACCAGTGTGCAGGACTTGGCCCGTGCATCCAGCTGGCGAAAGGTGACCTCGACAAAGAAGCCACCACGATCAAGCTCACCATTGAACGATCCGGCAAGGCTGTTTTCAAAGGTGAGACCAACCTCGGACAGATGGCGAGAGAATTCAAAGATCTGATCCGCTGGCTGATCCGCGAAAACGATATTCCCAACGGAGCGTTTATGATGACCGGCACCGGCATCGTTCCTCCTGACGAGTTTACTTTGCTCGACGGTGACTCTGTCTCGATCGAAATCGCCGGGATCGGCACGTTGACCAACCCGGTCGTTAAAGAGAGCTACCCCGAATAGTTCCGAGGTGTCACCTCTGCTCTGCGTTTCGTTCATTCTCATTGTTGATTTGACCTCAGGATTAATGGACGCCGTCATGTCGAAGTCTCTGCGTTCTGTGATTCTTGCGTTTGCCGTGCTGACCCTGTGTCACACACGGCAGGCGGAATCCGCTCCTTCGTTTCAGTTTGTCGATAGCGACCGGGTTGTTCTGCTCGGTGACACGTTCTTCGAGCGGGCTCAACGCTACGGCTGGCTGGAAACGGCCCTGCAGCTTCGATTTCCGAAGGAAAACATCCACTTCCGAAATCTCGGGTGGAGCGGTGATACGGTCTTTGCAGAATCGCGGGGAATCTTTGATCCACCGGCCAAAGGTTACGCACGGATGCTGGAACAGGTCCGCGACCTGAAACCAACGGTCATCATGCTGAACTATGGCGGTAACGAAGCATTCAACGGCCCGGAATACATCGACACCTTCGTTAAACAGTATGGACAACTGCTCGACGATCTGGCCTCGACGCAGGCACGCATGGTACTGGTTTCGCCACTGCCGCTGTTCAATGCCGGAGCACCGCTGCCGAAACCCGATAAGCACAACGCCATTCGCAAACGGTTCGTCAATGCAGTTCAGCAGCTGGCCAGGGAACGCTCGCTGCACTATGTCGACATCTGGAGCCCCGTTGAACAGAAGCTCGAACAGTTCACGTCGCCGCTCATGACAGACGAGGGCGTGCATCTGACAAACTTCGGCTACGGAGTGGTGTCGACCATCTTCGTCCGAGCACTGGCTGGCGATTCGATCGAGGCCACGCCGAACGTGGCTCTCGGCCCAACCGTCGCGACCACGGAAGCTCCGATTCGGCAGGACCATTACACCGTTCGTGATTCCAGCCGAACGCTGCAAGCCTCACTGCAGGCCAGGTCGCAGGCGGCAGGAATTCGAATTTCGGCCAGTCAGTTGAAAGCCGGTGCGTACGAAATTCGATCGAACAACTCGTTGCAAGGTGTCATGAGTGGCAGTCAACTGACGAATTCAGCTCTTTCTGAGTTCGGCTCCGTCGCCATGCTGGATGTCGAAGAGTTGCGGCAGACGATCGTCGAGAAGAACGAAATGTACTTTTATCGGTGGCGGCCTCAGAACGTCACCTACCTGTTTCTGTTCAGAAAGCACGAACAGGGAAACAACGCCAAAGAAGTCGACGAATTCCTGCCTATCATTTCACGACTTGAAGAACGCATCTTCGAGCTGAAAAGGAAGCCGCGAACGATCACCGTCAACATTGTCGGAAAAACTGATCCAGAAAACTGACCAGACCGCACGCACACAGACCGCAACTACTGGAAGCAAAGCCCCCATGATTGATCGCACGGAAATCTTTCCCAACGTCATCGAGATGAATTACCAGGCACGCAAACGGCTGGGCTGCTGCGTCTATCTGGTTTTTGATGGTCCGGACTGGATGCTGATCGATATTGGCTATGAAGACACGGTGGCCGAAATTATCGAACTCATTCGGCAGATGGATTTCTCGCTGGCCAACTGCCGGTATCTCGTCGCCACACACGCGGACGTTGATCATATTCAGGGACTGAAGAAGGCCAAAGAACTGCTTCCGCAGGCGGAAACCGTTGGCCATCCTGAATCGTCGCGTCTGCTTAAGGAAGGCGATCGGATCGTGACTTACGCGGAGATCTCGGCACAGGACATTTCGATCGACCTGCCGATCCTCTCGCTGGACCGAACGATCAATGAAGGCGACCAGCTGACTCTTGGTTCACAAACGCTCGACGTCTGGCACACGCCAGGACACACCGAAGGCATGCTGTCCTTCCGACTGGGCAATCTGCTGTTCTGTGCGGACAACATTTACCGGGACGGCTGCGTCGGCAACATCGACGCTCACCACGGTTCCGACATTCCAGCCTTCATCGAATCGCTGACGCGGATTCGGGAAAGCGATGTGGAATGGCTGCTTCCGAGCCACGGTCCACCGTTCCGCAAAGACAACGCCCAACTGGATGCGACGATCGCCCGACTGGATGGCTATCAGCACATGGCCGATTTCGGGACCTGTGCTGTTGACTGGCCGCTGCTCGACGAATGGGAAGACGAAGTCGCGCGAGGCGTGCTGCCAGGCTGACCGGTGCGAATCCGCAACGATTCATCGCTGGTAAATCGGCAGGTAGCCGTTGTCGAGCTGCAGGATCGTCGCGTTGATCGCGGTCGGATAGACGTCTCCGATGTGAGTCTCTTTCCACGCTCCGGAAGCCGATTGTTTTCTCAGAATCTCTTTGCTGAGTTCGTCGAAGTATTTGTCCCAGGGCTCGTCTCCCAGGCGGTACTTCACCTGCGCGTAGTAGTAGTGCGTGTAATGCCAGTGCCCGAAAAACTGCGAAGTCGATTTGGCAGGATCGATCGTCCGCTCGCAGTATTTCATCATACTTGTAACGGTTTTCGATTCGTACTCGCCCGCGTTGAACATCGCTGCGACAGCCGCCGCGGTAATCGGCGGTCGAGGGCCGCCGCCGCGAATGCTGTACTGAACTCCGCCATCGGGAGTCAAACAGTCTTCGATGTATTTGATGGCCTTTTCAATAATCTCGGTCGGCACGACGATTCCCGCATTGCGGCACGCTCGCAGCCCCTGCACCTGAGTGATGCACGTTGATCCTTCGTCAAAGTTCGGCTGATCTTTGGCGGAAACATATCCCCATCCGCCGCGGCTGGTTTGGGCCTGAGCGCTGAATTCGACCGCTCGCGTCAGCACCTTCTTCAGCTCTTCGCGACGTTCGATGTCTTCTTCCTCGCCAAATACCTGCGAGAGAAACAGCATCGAAAAACCGTGCCCGTAGGTGTAGTGGTAATCTTCCTTGAAACCGATCAGGCCGTTCGGTCGAGCCATCTCCAGCAGATAGTCCACCGCCAGCCGCACGTTTCTGGCATAACGACCACGCGTCGCCGTCGAGCCTTCGCACAACATGGCGTTACCGGCGAGTGCCGTCATGGCAACCCGGTACTGACCACCGTTCGCTTCCCAGTAACCCTGCCGCCGCTGCTCCCGGGCGAGATAATCCAGCGCGCGATTGACCGCCTGCACTACACGAGGATCCTTCTTCCGTTTGGCGGCGTCGGCGGAAGATACCGTCAGACACGCACTCAAAGTCAGCAGAATCACGACGACGGTTCGATTCATCACAAGCTCCAGACACTCCTGGCGACAGTTGAAGTCGGCCAGCTTAAGGTTGACCGGAAGGCGTCGACAAGCCCGCTTGAAAGAGCCGCAGCGAGTTGTTCGGCGAAGCCGAGAGGATCACAATCAAAAACCGTTTCAGCCAGTGACGATCGAACCGATTCAGCAACGATACATCTCGCGGGCCAAGCTGAGACATTAACGGCCCGACGACACTCTCCAGGCGAGCGGTAGCCGGCAGGCTGTCGGCAATCTCACGATTCAACGTTTTCGTTGGATTCCCGGCCATTGGATTCCCGGCCATTGGATTCCCGGCCAGCGGTCTGACGTCCGCCGTTCGCCTGCACGTCAGGAGCTTCGTCGGAAGCGTCTCAATCATGGTAGCGTGAGGGACAGATAACGTCGAATCCCGCCGGGAAGCAGCCACACAGAGCGTCCTGCTGTCTCGTCGTTGACGGTTCGTTATGCTTTTACGCTCGTCCGATCGCTGGAGTTTGGGCGTTTTTCGCAGCCTCAGCAGAATCAGCCTCGATGTCGAACTCTGAAAACGATCGTACCGCCAGCATCGGCCTGTTCCTGGGTCCGGTTCTGTTCGCGATCATTCTGATGATGCCGCTGCCGGCTGGGATGACGGTCGAAGCACGGCGTGTGCTGGCTGCCACGGTATTAATGTCTACATGGTGGCTGACTCAGGCCATTCCGATTGCCGCCACCAGCCTGATTCCGATTGTCCTGTTTCCGCTGCTCGGCATTCAAAGTCCCGAGACCGTCAGCTCAGCCTACATCAACACTCAGGTTTTTCTGTTTCTGGGCGGATTTATTATTGCGCTGGGGATTGAACGCTGGGGCCTGCATCAAAGAATTGCGCTTCACATTGTCAGCGTGCTGGGAAGCAGCCCGCGGAAAGTGATTCTGGGCTTCATGGTCGCCACGGCGTTTCTGTCAATGTGGATCAGCAATACCGCATCAACATTGTTGATGATGCCCATCGCCGTCGCTCTGGTGATCTCGTTGCAGGACGCACTTTCCAGCGTCGACAAAGAGATCGCGTGCGAGACTTCTGAGGAAAGCAGGATCGACCGAAATGGACCGTTCGGGCCGTTTGGGATTTCGCTGATGCTGGGGATTGCCTGGTCGTCCAGTATCGGCGGGATGACGACGCTCGTCGGAACGGTTACCAACGTACAGTTCGTGAGTCTCTGGGAAGCGAACTTTCCGGATGGACCGCAGATTTCGGCCGGCGGCTGGCTGGCTGCGTTCGGTCCGATCGGCATCGTCATGATTCTGCTGACCTGGGGAGTTCTGACTTTCCGGATGCCGACTCCTGGCGGAGCTTCCATCAATCGTCAGTTTTTTGCAGACCGACTGAAATTACTCGGGAAACCGTCCCGATCAGAATGGCTGATGTTTGGAGTCTTCTTCTGCACGGCGATTCTGTGGTCGTTTCGGCGACCACTGGAATTCGGCAACGTCACGCTGGTCGGAGGCTGGCAGTCGATTGTCGAATGGTTCGTCAGAGACTTTCTGCAGGCGGACATGGAAATCTACAAAAAGGGTGCGGTGCATGATTCGACCGTTGCCATCGGGATGGTCGTGCTGACGTTTATCCTGCCCGGCGAACGAAGCGACAGCGGACAGCCTCAACGACTGATGGACTGGCCGACGGCTCGTAAACTTCCGTGGGCGATCCTGTTGCTGGTCGGTGGCGGTTTTGCCATTGCCAAAGCGTTTGATGACACCGGTCTCGCTGTCTGGGTGGGCGAAGTGTTTGCCGGCACAGTCCATGGCTGGCCAATCTGGGCTCTGGTCGCGGCTGTGAGTTTCATGCTGACCTTCCTCACAGAATTCTCGACGAATGTCGTCGTGATCAGCGTGATGATGCCAGTGCTGGCAGCGGTCTCGCGACAGCTTGATATTGATCCTCGACTGATCATGTTGCCGGCGGCGGCTTCAGCAAGCTGTGCGTTCATGCTGCCGATCGGGACGCCGCCTAACGCGATTGTGTTCAGTTCGGGAGTTCTTTCGATGGGCGACATGGCTCGGAAAGGGCTGCTGCTGAATCTCGTGGGCGTCGTTCTGCTGACGCTGGCGACCGTGTTTTACCTCGTCCCGCATCTTGGCCTGTCGACTGGCGGAACTCCGGACTGGGCTCTTCTGAAAGAACCACCCGGATCGAACGCAGCGCCGAAATAGCACATGAGGTCGCAGTAGTTCGCGACGCGGAAGTCGAGCGAATAGAATCCTTGCCTCGCGCAGCAAAGACGCAGATACCAACATCGGGATTCGTATCTCGATTGATTTGAGAAACGATTGACCAGAGACGATTGTCCAGAGTAACGCATCATAGAAAATCTATAGAAAGCGGAATCATGAATCGACCGGCACACACTCATGGCGGCCAGAGCCTGCCCGACCCGACGATCAAACTCACTGAAGGCTGGCACTGCCTGCACATCAACTATCAGGTTGATCAGGCCGCCCTGAACACCGTGCACGAGCATCAGCGGGCGGAAGGTCGCGAGCAGCTCGCGCAGATTCTCAATCCGGAACGCGATGGTGCTCCACAGCGACTGCAGACTTCGATTCTGTCTGGTGGCCGCGGCGACATCGCGCTGATGATCATGGACCCGGACCCGCTTGTCATTGACCAGGTCAAGCAGGAGATCCGAGCTTCACGGCTGGGAGTCGCGCTGAAACCGAGCTACTCGTTCGTCTCGATCACAGAAGTTTCCGAGTACGTGCCCACGATCGATCAGTACAAGGAAAGGCTGGAACGTGAAGGCTGCGGCCCGGACGATCCGTCGTATTCCGCCAAGGTCGGAGCATACGAGCAACGGCTGCCGATGATGAACAAGCAGCGAATGTACCCGGACTTCCCCGCGTTTCCGGTCTGCAGCTTCTATCCGATGAACAA
>JABMPE010000317.1 GCA_013203845.1 Rhodopirellula sp.
AACCGGAAACCGCTTTCGAAAAGCAGGCCGCAAAGACACTGTCCACCGGCAAAGAAGAATTCGAGGTCGTTCAGGATGGCTACTACCGCCGTGCGACGCCAATCCCGTTGCGGGGCGGGTGCCTCAGTTGTCACGGCGGCCTCTTTCGACAGCCATCGGAGAAGCCGAAGTATGCCGGGCTCGTGATCAGCGTCCCGATCCACACTGACGTCGACAAGCGACCGCAAGTTGCCAGTAATTGACCATCAAGAGCCTCAGCCGTAGACGACTGCCGTGCTCGGCGAAACGTCGCACTTGATACACGTAAAGAGAGATACTCTGCATCCGTCCGACGAACCCGCATCAATGTCGCTGGCTTTTACATGAAATTTGGTGTGTGCAGTTCGGAAAGCGTTCGAGCCTGGTCGGCGGTGAAGCCAGCGTGTTCGAGGCGTTTGATTCGATTGTGGTGCATTTCGTCGAGCAACCCGCGGAAGGCATCGTGGCCTCGGGAGACTGCTTTGGGAGATGTGCTGCCGGCGGCGAGGATCGTCAGGCCGTCCTGCAGAGCGTCGGGAACTCCGCCGGCACCGGCCATTGCTGCCGCTCGACGGCGAACGGCGTTTTCCAGTCGCTGGTAAAGCCCCTTATCGTGAGCCAGTGCGTGGCGGACGTGGACCAGGCCAAAGTGGACGTGTCTGGTCTCATCGTTGCGGGCTCGCTGAACGATGTCGGCTGTAACTTCGTCTGGAGCGTGCGTCTCAATGAATCTCAGCAGGTCCAGAAAGGTGCCTTCGCCCAGGACCGACAGCAGAAACGCGGCTTCCGTAAAGTCGGTCAGTTCCAGCAGCGTCAGCAATGACTGAGATGTCGTCGCGGATGAAACGCCGAGCCCGCCTCCGCCGGCGCGAGCTCGTTTGAGAAACACATCGATGTGTCGCGCCTCGTCGGCCATTTGAGTCGACAGAAACATGGCGACTTCGGCATAGGCGGGGTGAATTCGAGACACGAACCGCGAGGGCACGTAGAGCGCCGAGAGTTCGTTTTCAGCAAGAAACGTGAAGACCTGATCGAGTGCCCGCTCCAGATCCGGATGATGTACGGGGAGTTGGTCCCAGGCGATATCGCGATTGGCATCCCATTGAGATTCAACGGCCTGGTCATAGAGCCTCGCAACTTCCGGTGGCGCGACGTGATCTCGATTCAAGAGGTCGAATGGGTATCGGGGACCGCCCGGTTCGACCTGAGCGCCGCGCGGCGCAAATCCACTGGACGGATCGGCGTTGTCTGGCATCGGCACCGCAGACAGAACTTCTTCGGCCGACAGGCGACCGTCGCGCGGCGTGAGACGCATGTCGGATTCGCGCTGTCCCTTCGCAACGGACAGCAGGCCTCGCCGGATGAGGTGTCGCGTGGTCGTCGATCCCTCGGCTCCAGTCGCATCTTCGTGTCCGAGATATTCGTGCTGTTGAATTTTGCACCAGACGGAAATGTCATCCTGCAGCCCGTCCCGCAGCGAGTTCACGGCCAGCACACCACCCGGCTGCAGCAGTTGCAGCGAGGGCCGCACAAGTGCCAGCAGGCCGCCTCCCATCGGAAGCTCACCGGCATCGATCGCGACGGCAGCGGTCGATGCGGAACTCATAGCGGGTAACCCTGATCCAGGAGGGCGGCCCGCAGGCTGTCGTAGCCTTCCTCACGCGGAGGCTTCCACTCCTTAAGTCCCTCCAGTTCCAGCAGCCTGCGGTGTTTCGGATTCTCCCACGTCATGCCAAAGAGAGCTTTTTTGAAACGTTCGATCTTTTCCGCGGCGAGGTCAGGCAGCGCATCAAACATGCAGTGATCGAAGTCAGGTGAGGTCCAGACGGACTGGATGAGACCTGTGTCGATATGCCCGGCCGTCTGCTCAAGAATCCAGATCAGATCTCCGATCGTTCCGGCCTGAGCATCTCCATTTCGAAGAGCCTCCAGGACATCAAGTTCGCTCGTTCCAGTGTCCCCGTGCTTGCCGACATCGGTGTCAAACATCAGAAGCTCTGTCTCGTCGAGATCCGCTCCGGCCTGCTTCAGAAAATGCAGCGGCAGAATGCGGGCTTGAGTCGAGTCGCGGCTGCCGACGGCGAGCGTTTTCCCGGCCAGGTCAGCAGGCCCGTTGATACCCGAATCTGATCGTACGATCAGACGACTGTGAAAGTCCTGGTCTGAGTCCCGCATGCCGAGCGAAAGCGACTTCCTCTGCGTGTGATGCTGCACGCGCACATGGGCCAGCGGCGTGTTCCACGCGACGTCGATGTGCCCTGCGAGCAGCGCCGTGACCTGCCGTTCGTAATTCGAGAACAGGACAAAGTCGAACGGGGCTCCAGACTCGTTGAAGTAGTCGCGAATGCCTTCCCAGATCGCGACGACCTTCGGGTCGTACGCGACGGCTCCCAGCAGAATTGTTTCGTCAGCCATGTGTTTTCCTTCATCGAGCAAGCCGCCCGATTCCGGATAAGGCCCGCTCCGTTTTCTGATTGCTGAAACGGACAACTGCCCGCTCGGTTCTGGTCCTGTCAAAACAGTGGGAGGCCCGTCAGAGCCCTCCCGATAAATTCCTGCAGATGATCAGCCGTCGGTGCCATGACCCAGCCAGCTCGCGCGTCACGGAACAACCGCTCGATGCCGAGGTGTTTTGAAAACGCCGCTCCACCACAGGCCTTCATGGCCAGGTCGGTCACATCGGTAGCCGCCTGAATCGCTGCCAGTCGCGACTGCAGAACGAACAGCGGCGTCATCTCATTCGGTTGTTCCATAGCCTGCGCCGTGTGAGCGAGCAACGCCCGTGATTGCTCTGTGCGGACGCTCATCTGGGCGAGGCGTGCTCTCAGATTTGGCAGGTCGCGAAGGGCACTGGCATCGTGCTCAAATCGCCCGGCGGAGAGGTGCCCGGATGTTGCAGCGACAGCGGCTCGACAGAGACCGTTCGCCATCGCCGCCGTACCGACAACAAACCACGGCAGGACAACTTCCAGCATCATTGGCGCGCCGGCACCGAGTTCAGTGAGCAATCGATCGGCAGGAACGGCAACGTCTTTCAGCG
The DNA here is from genome assembly GCA_013203845.1 of Rhodopirellula sp. GTDB lineage: Bacteria > Planctomycetota > Planctomycetia > Planctomycetales > Planctomycetaceae > JABMPE01. The sequence goes on from JABMPE010000317.1 coordinate 3,059, forward strand.
TGACCGGAGTTGAATCGTTGCCTCGCAAGCCGAGTCCGTCGAATCCTGCTTCGACCTGAACGCCGTCGGCCTTGCGATCCACAAGATAAATCACTGACTCCAATGGCGACTCGGCACCAGGCTTCTGAGCACTCGACACGTACGAGTCCGCGTGCGATGCCGAAGTGACCCACGACTTATGAGCACTCGTCACAAAGTTGCCATGACTCGCTTCATCAAGACGCGAGACCGGAGCCCAGAACTGCGACCGGGATCCACGTTCGGAGAACGCCAGAGTCGTGAGGTGCCGACCGGCTGCGATTTCGGCAAGCAGTTCGTTCTTTCCGCCGAGTGTCGATGATGCAGCGATCGCCTGTGTTGCCGTGATATGCATCACGTAGATCATTGCCGTCGAGGCACAGCTTTGAGCCAGTTCCTCAACGATGGCCGCAAACGCGCCTGGAGTCTGTTCGTGTCCACCGACTTCTCGCGGCAATGTCAGCCCAAGCAGGCCGGCGTCAGCCAGCGACCGAATCGACGACTCGGGGAACTGCGCCTGAGCATCGACGTTCGCCGCCGCGGAGGCGACTCCGTTGGTGGCAATTTTCCGACAGGATTCGATCAAAGTCGAACCCGCTTCGTTTACTCGATACATGAATCAACCAGCCCTGAATCGCGGGTAAGAACTGTCGAACGGCATCGACAGAGGCCTCAGAGACCAAGGAAGATTGGCGTTCTGTAAGCAGGAATACAAGCCGCCCCGGTCGCTCTGAATGGGTCCGGAATGATTAGTTGAAACCAAGTTCATTGAGTCAAATGAACTCGCCGCGATTGCGCGAGGCGCTATTGCCGACATGCTGATTGACGTACTGCATGGCAAACATTCCTATTTCTTCTTGAATGGCATGGTGATGACGACTCCAGCCGCGCGTTCTTTCGTACTTGTCCGACGTCCAGCGACTGGGAAGGAATCTTCAGCCCTTCGTCTTCACGAAAGAAATCCCGATGCATGACCTGCAGGACGCCGTGTATCGTCTCGTGTAGCAATCTCGCTCGTCCGCGAGCTTCAGTGACCGATTGTGATTGATCATCACGTTGCTTCGGATCGGGAACGGTACCTTCCTCGGCGCGGGCCGATTGACTCGACGAACGTACGACGACTCCCGAATCCACGATCCAGGCGGCGGCGATTCCAAGGACTGCCAGGATCACCACGGCCATTCGGTGCTTCATCGTATTAACTCGCTTCTTCGAATTGGGTTTCGGAAGTTCCTTCTGTAGCCGGCTGCTCATCGTTGAATCCCTCGCTCAAATGCCCCTCACGGATTTTCATTGCATGTGATGTATCATTGTGTCAATCAGTCTTTCGATAAGAATTCCAGGGAAAGCTGATCAGCGGGCGACGGCCGCTGCGGAGATGGAAAGCCAACGGCGTGGATAACGTCTATAACTTGAAGGAGCGTTCACCGTTGACTATCAAGAAGATTCAGGCATGAGCGAATGCCGACTAAAGGAGTGACTCTCCATGAGATCCAGCAGACCACACTGAATGATGCGTGCATAGTAAACGTCTCGTTCTCTGTAAGACCTTAACGGCAGCATCCAAACGAGAAGGTACAGACGATGAAACTCCAGCTGCTTCTGTTGTTCTGTCTTGCGTTCGTCCCACTGTCAGGGCTGCACGGCGCTGATGCGCCCGTTCCTCCGAACATCGTCTTCATCATGGCGGATGATCTGGGCTGGGCCGATGTGGGGTTTCACGGCGGGAACGCACCGACGCCTCATCTCGACGCGCTCGCCAAAGCGGGCCTGGAATGTGAACAGCACTACGTCGCACCGGTGTGCAGTCCCACTCGGACGGGGCTGATGACGGGGCGCTGCTGGAGTCGCTTCGGGATTACAACGCCAACGAATGAACTCGCGCTGCCGATGGATACCATCACATTGCCTCGCGCACTGAAGAGCGTCGGTTACGACACGTGCCTGACTGGTAAATGGCATCTGGGATCGCTGCCGAAGTGGGGACCGAATCACTTTGGATTTGATCATTCTTATGGTTCGCTCGCTGGTGGAATCAGCCCCTGGAATCATCGTTACAAAAAAGGTCCGTATTCAGTCACCTGGCATCGTAACGAAGAACTCATTGATGAACCCGGCCACGTCACGGACCTGCTTACGGACGAAGCGGTGCGATGGATTGAAACTCGTGGCTCGTCCCCGTTCTTTCTGTATGTGCCGTTCACCGCCGTGCATTTGCCGATCAAAGAACCTGATCAGTGGCTGCAACGCGTTCCGGAATCAATCACTGGCGATGTTCCGCGACATTACGCGGCTTGCGTGATGCATCTCGATCATGCCGTCGGTCGAATTATCTCTGCACTGGAAAAGTCCGGCGTGCGAAACAATACGCTGCTGGTTTTCACCAGCGACAACGGTGGCAGTACGGCCGAAAACAATGACCTGAGATATCCCGACGACAACTGCCCGAACGGTCGACTGACGGGCAGCAATCTTCCCTTGCGAGGCATCAAAGGCGATGTCTACGAAGGCGGGACGCGAGTACCCACGATTGTGTCCTGGCCGACTCGTGTGAAGCCGGGGCGAGTCGACAGTCCCGTGCAGATTATCGACTGGATGCCAACATTCTGTTCGCTGGCCGGTTATCAGACGGACGCAAAACTGAATTGGGATGGAACGGACCTGACGCCGTTGCTGACCGATCTGACGCCGCTGCCGGATCGATCGATTTACACGACAGGTCCAAACTGGCGGTCCAGTTCACTTCGATACGGCGATTGGAAACTGATCACGCATGGTCAGGGTGAAGGTCGCAGAGTCGAACTCTTCAACATCGCCAGCGATCCGAATGAATCGACAGACAGAGCCGATACCGAACCGAACCGCGTCAAAGAGTTACTCGCCAAACTGCAGCAGGCAGCGCAACACGATCGAGATGCCGTAGCCCGCTGATGTCAATCATCAGCAGGCAACATCCAGATATCGCTCTGGGGGATGTCCTAAGCAATGGTGGGCAAAGCCCACCCTACTTCACTACTCAGCCCCGCCTTGGCATGTCGTCGGAATTGCCTGAAGTCGAATCCCGGCACAACCGCATCCAGCGACTCTCCGATCAATTCAACAAGTTTGCCGTCAATCAACTCCTTCAGCGGCGTGCCTCGCTGAAGGTGCAACGAACCGTTGGGCTGGATGAGACTTCATGCTACGACGTTCTTGGCGATGATGGCGGTTCTGAAATCACTCGTCGGATTGTTCACTCATTCGGTCGAGCAAATTGCCAAGTGAATCCAGTGTAGCTTCCCAGAACTCACGGTGACGTGCGATCCAATCTTGTGCCTCGTTCAGCCGAGCCATGACGAGTTGAAAGCGATGAACACGTCCGTCGATTCGGCGTGAAACCAGACCCGCCTGTTCCAGCACACGAATGTGCTTTGACACTGACGGCTGGGCGATTCTGAATGGCTCACCGAGTTCGCTCGCCGTACATTCTCCTTGCTTGGCCAGCAGCGAGAGCATCTGGCGTCGAGTGCCGTCGCCAAGTGCATGAAACGTTCTGTCAAGTTGCTCTTGATATTGCATAGCCATGTGGCTATATTAGTTGTTCGAACCAGCAAGTCAATCCCGATCAGGTCAATAACATGGTCGCCCAATCATCAGCCGAGCCACTCGTTTTGCGCCGCACTTATCAGGCAACTCCAGAAGTTGTCTTTCGAGTCTGGACGGACCCAGAGTATATGAAGCAATGGTTCCGTCCCAGCAAGGAGTTCACGCATCAGTTTGTGGAAGTCGATTTGCGAGTTGGTGGGAAGTATCGAGTGGCCTTTGAGGGGCCAGATGGCAGAGTCGATACGGTCGGTGGAGAGTTCATTGAGATTACCCCGCCTCACAAGCTGGTCTACTCGTGGATGTGGGAGCAGCCGAACGAACACGCTGGAATTCCGTCCAGAGTTACGGTTGAGTTTCACCAGCGAGATGAGGGAACGGAGTTGGTTCTGACTCACGAGTTGGCCGATGCCGAAATGAAGCGACGACATCAAGAAGGCTGGACTGGCGCACTCGACTTGATTCCCGAAGTCGTTATTGAAATCGAACGAGCATCCTGATGTTGAACAATCTCCAACCAATGAAGATCGTCTGCGGAACGGTCGGCTATCTGGTGATTACGTTTCCGCTGGCGTACATCTGGCACCTTGTCGCCTTCGAACAGACCTATGCGAATCTTGGCTACTTCACTCGGGAAGAGCCAATCATCGCTTTTGGATTCGGAGCGATACTGCTACAGGGCATCCTGCTGTCTGTGATCTACCCGTATCTTTGTCGAGGCAAGTCGCTCGTTTCCGGTGCGTTCACGTTGGCTATGGTCATGGGCGGCTATCATTGGACTGCACACGTATTGGCGGAAGCAGCCAAACATTCGATTGCACCTTTGCCTGTGTGGTTTGCTTTGGAGTCTCTCTACCTCGCTATCCAGTTCATACTTGGCGGATTCCTACTCGCCTTCGTGTATCGTTCCACACCAACCACCGTAACAGAGTAACCGAATGGCTTTCGACGACGCATTGGCTGACCGAGTTCGCCATTTGGTTCGCCGCCGCAAAGGCCTATCCGAGAAGAGGATGTTTGGCGGTGTCGGCTTTCTGCTGAACTCCCAACGAAATGATTATGTCATCGACCACGCTTACGCCACGCAAGCTGACGCTCAATGGTTGTCCTTCGAACAACCACAAAGTGACATCGGCGTCATGTAGACGTAATAGTTGGGCGGCGGCGTAGATTTCCTTGTCGAATGATTCAAACATTGATGCGCTACTAACTGGTTCCTTAAGCACAGCGCTCGTCGATACAAGACTCAGGCTACCGCGTGACGTGCCACTAGACTAGATCTTCAGTTGAGCGGGTCGGAGGGAGCTGTGTCGGATGGTTGATGGGTGGCAGATGGATCGGAACTGTCTGCCGGAGTCAGCGTCAGGTCGGGCGGTGTGTCGCCGCGCAGGCGGGCTCGGGCGTATTCCACCTGGGGCGCGAACTCCTGGTTAGTTGAATACAGCGAGACGATGCTGTTCCACATTTTCTGAGCTTCGACCAGTCGGCCTGACGTCAGCAGCTCGTCGGCTTTCAGCAGAGAGGAATTGACGAACGTGATGCGATCGGCGGAAGTGTCGACTGTGGCTTCGATGTCGGCGATCTGCGACTGAGCCAACGGGATGAAGTAGCGATCGTCCGTCGCATTCAATGTTTCCTCTTTCGCCTTCAGCAGCACGATCATGCTGCGGTAGTGGGCCAGTGCGGTGATGCGGTCGCCGAACTGTTCGTACCGCCAGGCTTCCATGAAGAGTCGCTCGGGTTCGCTCTCCGGATCGAGGTTCAGTCTCGCGGAATTAATCAAGCGACGTTTGAGCCGACCGACTTCGAATCGATTAATGAAATCGCGTGCCTGCCCGGCGTGTTCTCCATTCGGGAATCGCTCAAGCATCGGTTCCAGGTAGAGCTTGACCGCATCGCGCCAATGGACGGTGTCTTCGCTCTCCATCAACGGTTGAGCCTGGGCGAAGAGTTCTGCTTCACTGGCTGGCCAGACAGCCCAGGTCACGGCTCCGATCAGCGAGGCCAGGCAGCACAACAGAAACCAGGCCGATTCCCAGAACGGACCTCGCTTTCGTTTCCTTTTCTTTTTGCGTCCGGATCCGGCGAGCAACTTTTTCAGCTCCGGATGTACTTCGGCCATTGACCTGGTACCTGGTCCACCCGACGTAATCTGAGTGGAAACACTGGCCTGTTCAGCAACTCGTGAGCGAACCTCTTCCAGCGCCAGGGCGACGCAGGCGGCATCGTGCGGTCGGTCTGCCGGCTGTTTGGACAGCAGTTGTGAGACGACGTTCTCCAGCCAGAGCGGGCATTCGACGGCCAGATGTCGCACGAGTTGCGGTTCTTCCTGCAGATGCTTGACCATCAGTTCGCCCGCCGTGCCGCCCTGAAAGGGAGTCTGCCCGGTCAGCATTTCGAACAGCACGCAACCCAGCGCATACAGATCAGTTCGTCCGGTAATGGGGTGCTTGCCGTCAATCTGTTCCGGAGCCATATAAGCGTACGTGCCGACGGTCATGCCGGTGGCGGTCAGGCCGGATGCTTCCATGTCGCGGGCGATGCCGAAGTCACCCAGCACGATTCTTTCCTGACCGGTCTTGCGATCCTGTCGGAGAAACAGATTGGCCGGTTTAAGATCGCGATGGATCACTCCGTGTTCATGAGCATGATCGAGCGCGTCGCAAATCTGCAGGCCATATTCAACGACCTGTTCCCACGGCAATGAATGTCTGCGTTTGAGCAGTTCCGCCAGCGTCCCGCCACCCATCAGACGCATCGCGTAGAAGTGCTGCCCGCGGCTTTTGCCGCCTCCGTAATACCGCGTGATATTGGGATGATCGAGCTTTTCGAGGATCGCCATTTCCCGCTCGAATCGAGCGACGAGTTTCGGATTTGATGACAGATCGGGAGTCAGCACCTTGAGCGCGACAATTCGTCCGTTCTTCCGGTACGCGGCGCGATAGACGACGCCCATGCCGCCGGTGCCGAGTTTTTCCTGCAGATCAAACGGGCCAATGGACGCAGCCGACATGCGCGAATCCTCGAATGAAGTGGCGGCCCGCCGGGATCGATTGTCACGCGATAAACAGGGCGATGCAATGGGACGATGAAAGGCTCGGGACCGTTGGTTCGACGACTGGATTCGACGGCTGGATTGTTGACGGTTTCAACAATCAACAGGAATGTTGCGCCGATGCAACGTGTTGCAATCCCCCGGCAGACACGCAGCGATCATGCTGAGCGGACTCGGAATTCCGGATTTGCCTGTCAGCGCGACAACCTTTTCTGACCGGGCCACCCGCGTATCGCTGGTGAATGTGAACGCTATGCCTGTTGTGCCAATCGGCAGGCATCCCGGATTTGGTGACCGAATGAATGACGTTGCCAACGCACAATCTGTGAGGATTTGTGTGGGCAGATCGGTCGAAGCTATTGCCTTACCTGACTCGTCCCGATCGTCAGCGTTCATTGTGGATTTCGTAATAAAAATTCGTACTGTGTTCCTGCTCTGGCGCGGGAACTTAACAGGTTCCACAATCGGAATCAGCGGACGGCCAGCAGCGACAGGAACTCGAACACCAGATTCGCACCCAGCAGCGCGGTGATTCCGGAACTGTCGTACGCGGGAGAGACCTCGACGAGATCGAATCCGGTGAAATTCAAGCCCCGCAGTCCGCGCACCAGGCGGAGCAGTTCTCGGCTCGTAAAGCCTCCGACTTCCGGAGTGCCAGTACCTGGCGCGTAAGCCGGATCGGCGACATCAATGTCGAATGTCACATAGACGGGACGATCTCCAATGCGCTGACGTGCCCCTCGCAGGATTCCGTCAATACCTCGCTTGTCGATCTCGTCAGCGGTGAACATCAACGCGCCGGATTGTCGAACGTCTTCGTAATCCTGTGGCCCTCCCGTTGGACCTCGAATGCCAATCTGCACGAAGGCCGTCGGATCGATCAGTCCTTCCTCCAGCGCCCTCCGAAACGGAGTACCGTGACTGAACTTCAGACCGGGGTACTCTTCGTCCCAGAGATCGGGATGGGCATCAAACTGAATCATGGCCAGAGGGCCGTGCTTTGCCGCATGAGCCCTCAGCAAAGGTAACGAAATGGAATGCTCGCCCCCCAGAGTGATGAGCATGCAGCCTGCATCGAGCACGCGTTCTGCCGCGGTCTGCACATTGTTGTGAGTACGCACCACGTCCGGCGGGATTACTTCCACGTCGCCGCCATCGACGACGCGTAACTGTTCAAACGGAGCCACCTGCAAGGCATTGTTGTATCCCCACAGACACAGCGACTGATCACGAATCGCTCGCGGCCCCAGACGGGTTCCACTGCGTCCGGATACGGTCCCGTCAAAGGGAACGCCCAGAATCATCACGTCTGCTTCTGCTGGATCCGGGCAGTACGGCTGATGCCCGAACGTAGCGATTCCCTGAAAGGGCTGATGGACAAAGGCAGGTTTCTGTTCCGACATCAGGTCAGTTCCACATGACAGAGTGCGATAAGTAGCCAGCCCGCCGCTGATGAACGCCAGCCAGAGTTCTTCGTCCGATCCGCGATTCGCTTATTCCAGATACGTCGATCGCTTTGTTGCCGCGGCATAAAGTTCCGCTGCTTCCTGAGCCGCAGCCGTATCGATCTTTCCTGACGCCACCTGTTCGTCCAGTAGTTGTCTGAAACCCGCAATGCACTGCTGAGTGTCGAAGCGGGCGAACGTCAGCATGTCTTCCACAGTGCTGCCCGCATGCAGTCGTGTCACATGGCTGCTTCCATCGGTATCGACGACGATATGAGCTTCGGCCGTCTGACCGAACAGATTGTGGTAACTGCCCATCACTTCCTGATAAGCACCGACCAGAAACACCGCCAGGTAATACGGTTCACTGTTGAGCTTATGGAGCGCCAGTGCCTTCCGAACGTCCTTCTGGTCCACAAATCGCTTGATACATCCGTCGCTGTCGCAGGTGATATCAACCAGTGTGGTGAACTCAGTCGGCGTCTCGTTGAGGCGATGAATGGGCATGATCGGGAAGAGCTGTCCGATCGCCCAGGAATCCGGAGCCGACCGGAACAGTGACAGGTTACAAAGATACTTCGACGCTAACTGACGGCGCAGCCCTTCGAACTCTGGGTCGGCGAGGTCGGCTTCACTGGCGAAACGCGAGGCACGCTCGCAGATATCCCAGAACAGCACTTCGCCTTTGGCACGATCTTCGAGACTAATCAGTCCCAGAAGGAACTGAGTGTGCAGGTCGTCTTTATGGTCCATCGCATCGTGATAGTACTCGCGATAGTTCTTGGCGTTGATGGAATCCAGCAACAGTTTCAACTCGCTGATCACCTGCGGGTCGTCGTCATCTACTTCGACCGCTGGTGTGTCATCGGCGAATGTTTCAATCTCATCACGCACTGACGTTACGCAGATCGCGTGGCTGGCCGTCATGACTCGACCGCTTTCGGTCACGATATGAGGATGAGGAACATTGTCTTCATCACAAACACTGCGAATCGTATAGACCACGTTGTTCGCAAATTCCTCGACGCTGTAATTGATTGACCCCTCTGAAGTCGTTTTTGATCCGTCGTAGTCCACACCCAGGCCACCACCGATATCAAGGTACTCGATATCAACCTTCATCAGCCGGAATCGGGCATAGACGCGGGCGGCTTCCTTCATCGCGTTCTTGACGCGCTTGATGTTGGTGATCTGCGATCCGATATGAAAATGCAGCAGTTTGATCGAACTGCGCAGGCCCACTTCGTCGAGCATGCGGACACATTCGAGCATTTCGGAAGTCGTCAGCCCGAACTTGGCCGCTTCACCGCCCGAGGCTTCCCACTTGCCGGAGCCGCGTGAATACAGCTTCGCTCGCAGTCCGATCAGCGGCACGATGCCCGTTTCCTGACTCAGTCGAATCACCATGCGGAGTTCATTGAGCTTCTCCAGTACGACGACGACTTTCTTGCCGGCTCGTACTCCCATCATGGCCAGTCGCAGAAACGATTCATCTTTGAAGCCGTTGCAGACCAGCAGCGAATCCGACGACTGTTCCAGCGACAAAACCGCCTGCAGTTCCGCCTTCGAGCCGCATTCCAGTCCAATATTCTGACTGGCTCCGGCACGGAGGAACTCAGTCAGCACTTCACGGCGCGGGTTCACTTTGATCGGGAACACCGGAAAGTGACCACCGTTGTATTCGTATTCAGTCGACGCGGCTTCGTAGGCATGGCACAGCCGCATGAGCTGTGATCCCAGAATCTGAGGAAACCGCAGTACCAGTGGCGTGATCAGCTTACGTTTCGTGATCAGATCCCGCACGATTTTGAAGACGTCGGCTTCGCGCGAATCGCCATCGAGCGGTCTGACCGCCAGATGTCCGGATCGATTGATATGAAAGTACCCGGAACCCCAGTTCTCGATGCCGTACATTTCGGCAACATCATCAATGACCTGCGACTTCATGTCGGCAAGTACCTTTCCAGTTTCACGAGCGCGAAGAATCCAGAGTGCGGCAAGGCACTTCGCGATTCATGATAAACACTGCGGTCAGAATCCGGGACAGTAGTCTGTTCGGCATCAAGAACAAACGCCTCTCAGCAGGCTGGAGCGAGGACTACCTGCTGAAAGTACTGTTCGGCGCATGACTGACCGTGCAATCGCCCTGAGTCCTGGTGCTTGGACGGGACGTTCCGAGAGGATGAAAGTCGAGTCCGTGACCGGCTCGCCGTCGACAACCTGGCGTGGCGGAATCGCTTTTCAATATGCCGGCTGAATCAGCCGCACGACAAGAAAAGCAGCGTCAGGAGACGCCGCATGGTCTCATGGAATGTTTCCTGCCGGATGCAAGTCGTTGGTCTTTCAACGCTTCGAAGCGTGTCTGCCCATGTCGGGGAACCACAGGCTGTGATGAGGGGCGTTAGTGAATGCCAGTTGCCAGCGAAAGCCAATTATCATCGCTTGAAACTAACTGGCAGCGGACATGGCTTCGCTCAGAATTTCGGCGATGTGCATCACTCGGAGGGGTTTCTTTTCCCGGCGGATCAGACCGTCCAGGTGCATCAGGCAGGACATGTCGTTGGCCGTGAGAATTTCCGTGCCCGCCTGTTCGTGATCAGCGATCCGGTCGTTGCCCATCATCACCGAAACCGCTTCTTCACCAATCGCGAAGGTACCGCCGAAGCCGCAGCATTCGTCGGCTCGAGTCAGCTCGCTGATCTGGATACCTTCCAGAGATTCCAGCAGGAAGCGGGCTTTGTTAAATGTCAGACCGACAAGTTCTGAGGAGCTGCCCAGACCAAGTTCCCGCAAACCGTGGCAGCTCTGGTGCAGGCCGACTTTGTTTGGAAAGCGGCCCTCGATTCTGTTGACTTTCAGAACGTCGACCAGAAATTCAGTCAGCTCAAAGGTCTTCTTCTTTAACTGGTCGAAACCGTCGCGACCGTCAAGGTATTCCTCGTAGTGATGAGTCACCATCGCCGTGCAGCTGCCGGACGGGCAGACGACGTATTCGTACTCGGCGAAGATGTCGAGAAACCGTTCGGCTAACGGACGCGTCTGCTCGGTCAGGCCAGTGTTGGCCATGGGCTGGCCGCAGCAGGTTTGCTCGGTCGGCACGACGACGTCGCAGCCGAACCGCTCCAGCAGGTCGACCGTGGCCAGGCCGACGTTCGGGTAGAGCTGATCGATATAACACGGGACAAAAAGTGCAACTTGCATGGTTCTGACAGAGTCCAGAGAGAAAGCAACAGGTCTGAGGGCGGAAGTTTAGACCATCGATCCGGCAATGGCGAGTTGGCCAGGTTAACGAAAGTTGTGAGTCATCGTCTCGTGAACTTTTCACGCAGAGCACGGAGAGAGAAGTACGCAGAGAAGGATGGAGAGTTCCAGTTTGCAAACGTTACGCCGCCGGAATTCAGTTCGACTGAAAGAAGTCTTTCTGTGAGGATCGATGTCTGCTCGCCACATTTCCTGGGCTTTTCCATTTCTTCTCTCTCCGATCGCTGTTTCTTCTCTTTCTGATCTCTGCGACTAAAACCATGCAACAACGGAAAACGGCGAGTCGCGGTTTCCCGAGACTCGCCGTCTTTCCTGCCTGGAACTAAAAGCCTGTTGATTTTCAGAAATCCCTGTCCGGTGATCCTGTCGTTCAAAGCGGGTCAATCAAGGGCTGTTTACTTAGTGGTCAATCGATGAAGTCAGTCGCTGAGGTGAGGTATCGTGGTCAATCAGGGAAGTTGCTCAGGAGTGCAGTCAGCAGTGGGTGTCAATCAGGAGTAGTCACACAGGAGCAGGTTCAGACCGACCGGACAGGGTTCTGAAAAGTCAGCGTTCTGAAAACTACTTGACGCTGTCAATCACGGATTCGATGTCGAGGTCCTTCGGCTGCGGAACCAGGATGTCCTGTGGCTGCTCATCAGTGAAGAGTTCGACGTCGTTGAGTTTCAGTCTCGGAGCGGACTTCGCTGGCTTCGAAACGGAATCGGTGGGTCGGGATGCAACTCGCGAGGTTCGCTGATCCATGATCAGGCGAGCGGCTTCCCGCATTTCCGAACTGCTCAACCGGCGAAGATTGCTGAGTTCGGCGAGTGGCTCAAGAATGTCCGCCACTTTGCGAACTGTTGATTCCATCAGCACGACATCCAGCAGACTTTTTCGCATGCCATCAATCGTGGTGACCTGAGTCTGCAGTTCGTCATTGAGGTCCGTCAGGACTTCCAGAGTCTCGACAGCGTCGGCGACTTCAGTAGTCTGACGATTCAGCGTGTCCTGAATGGCGACCAATTGATTCAGGTTGCCTTCGGCGGAATCGAGATCCGTTTCCGCAATCAGAGCGTCACGGAGTGTGAAGAGTCGTTCGGTATTGGCGAAGGCAGCTTCTGTATTGCCACCTTTAGAGACAACGGCATCTTTCAGCGTGAAGAGTTCCTGAGCGGTCAGCTTCGCTGTTTCAAGACCTTCAGACTTTTCGTTGATGTCGTTTTTCAGAGCGATCATATTGCGAGCGGCTTCGTAAGCGGCGGCAACGTCGCCCGCTTCGTTGAAGACGTCATTCTTGATTGCGGCCAGAGCGGCGACGTGTTCCTGGGCGATGTCCAGGCCTTCGCCGTTCGCCATGATCTGCTGCTTCAGTTTGCCAAACTTCTGCACGGCATCGTAAGCCGAGTCGATTCTAGCAACTTCGAGCTGAGCAGCGTCTCGTACCTTGACCAGCTGACCGATCGCGGTGACGGCATTACTCGTGTTTTTGCCGGATTCGACAACCTGTTCCTGCATGGCTGTCATGCGATCGAGGCTGACTTCAGCAGACTCAACATTCTCTGAGTTTCTGAGTACCGCGTTCTGCAGTCCGACAAGTCGATCCAGTTTCGCAAAGGCGGTCGTCGTGTGCCCGGCTTCTGTTTCGATTTCGTTGCGAAGCTGAGCGAGAGCACTCATGCTGACGCGAGCGTCTTCAAGCTGTCGGTACTGCGACTTCAGGCTGGTGAGCAGGTTGTTCGTTTCCCAGACCTGATTTCGAACTCCAACGAGTTCTTCCATATCATGTTCGACGGACAAAAGTTCGGTTCGGACCGAGGCAAGTTCTCGCATCATGGGCCGTCGCACCATGATGTCCATGCCTAAGAATCCGATGGCGAGTCCGACGAAGAGCATACTCCATCGAAACGCGGGGCTGGCGACAAACTCGTTCGTCGCCGACGACTGATCGTGGCCTGAAATTAACAAGGCTGCTCCTCCAGGGCTGAAATTGAGGCAATCATCAGAAAGATGTGTGGGCCTCCCCGGCATTACACATCCAGAACGTCGGCGGCCTTCATGCCACTCGGGTGAGGATGCTTGAGCTGCTGCCGGGGGAAGGTACGTTTGCCTTGCCTGACCGTTGAGCGAGGCTCTCGCGGTCGGGCGGTGAAACAAAGCGGGGAAGTCTCGGTCGGTGGCGATGGTCGCAGTCAACGTGCAACCACACGTCGCGGCGGCCTGGCTCGCGTAAAACACTCACTTGTGCCTGTCAAACGTGAGTGGTCGATACGCGACCGTGCTCACTTCAGGAGGCTGATTCGGAGCAGTTTGCCCGGAAGGGAATTCCGAGACTTGTCGGAGAGGACGACTTTCTCTGACCGAATCAACTGGAACAACCGCCAAACACCAGCTCGACTTCGAGTATTGACTGTTGCTCCCACACCACCAGATATCGCCAATTTCCCCAGCCGGAATCGCTTCTCTTTGCTGCCTGACCGGACGGAATTCACAAGGCTCAGGTCACAGCCGCTACAACGCATCATGGTCGTCATGGCCGGTACATCGCGACCCTCAAAGACGCTCAGGCGAAGTCCGTAAGAATGCGAACAATTTCGGTCTGCAGTTCGCCACCGGTCACATGCACCTGACCTTCCGCGTCGACAAACACATCGACTTCGCTGCGGACACCAAACTCCGGCTGGTAGATGCCAGGTTCGACGGAAAAACACGTTTGCTTCATGACCAGCCGGTCTTCGTGAGTTTCCAGATTGTCCATGTTGGCGCCGTTGCCGTGGACTTCCTGGCCGATGCTGTGGCCTGTGCGGTGGACGTAGAATTCGCCGTACCCGGCTGCTTCAATCACGTTGCGACAGGCGTCATCGACTTCCCAGCCCTGCAGCGGGCGACCGGCGGCATACGCGTCCCGGACGCAGGCAATCGCCGCGTCGCGCGAGGCCGCCACGATGTTGAAAATCGTGGTGTACTTTTCCGGGACTTCCGTGCCGACAAATCCGGTGCGCGTCAGGTCGCTATAGACAGCGCGGGGGCGATTCATTTTCGCCCACAGGTCGACCAGCACGAAGTCCCCTTCGCAAATGGAGGTGTTCTTGCCGGTGCCGGTTTCGTAATGAGGGTTTCCGCTGTGAGGACCGACACCGACGATCGGCGGGTGGTAGGTCGTCATTCCGTTTTTCGCGAAGTGATCCATGATGACGTCAGAGACCGCCATTTCTTCAACCGACCCGTTGCTGCGAACCTGGTCAGCGATGAATTTCCAGGCGACGCCGAAAGCGGCGTTGGTGTGGACGGCTGCTTCGAGATGCATCTGCCACTGTTCGTCGTCCCAGGTCGCCTCGAACGACTGAATCAGGTCTCCAGAAGGAACGATTTCCGGTCCGAAACTGCGGACCAGTTCGATTGTGCCGGCATCAACCTTCGAAATATACGGGTTGGAATTTCTCGGTGAGTATTCCATCGCGATGCGTGAATGGCCGTTCGTCAATGCTCCGATACCGGCTTCCAGCTCCTGCCACTTCAGGTAGATCGTCTTCTCGCCAGGCAGGTGATCGAAGACGCCCGACTCGATGCGGTGGACCAGCTTGTGCGGCGTGCCTTCACGCGGGATACAGTAGAAGCAACGGCGCGAACCCATCTGGTCGTCGGCCAGTTGCAGAACGCGGCGAGCCAGAACATTGCTCCCGCGGAAATCACACAGCAGCCAGGCATCGACCTTCAGCTCGGCCAGGGCGGCCTGAATTTTTTCCAGATCAAACATGGAGTTCATTCCGTGACGATTGGTGCACAATGGGTTTTACATGGCTTGGGTTTTACATGGCTCAACATTGCCAGCGGCCATTCAAATTCTGCCAGACACGACGCCTCAGACGCTGCCAGACATCTGAATCTGCAGGCCGAGAACAACGGCAACTGGCTTCAGTTGAAGCGTAGCGTGTTGTGTCTCTGAACTCGATGTACCAGCGAGGCCCGCTCAACTCAACTCAAGCAAACAGAAGCCGAACCGCAGTCAGTGCCTTGAACTCTTTATCTATTTGTGCGTGACGTAATAGTCGTCCAGGACCGCTTGCCACGCGGCCAGAGTTCTGCCGGCGGCAAACGCATTTCGCACGTGCTCGTATGATGGATGCAGCGGTGCGAACTTGATCCCGAACTTTCGCATCGTACTGAGGACTCGGCGATCGTCGTAGATTTCGGCGCAAAGATCACGTTGCATTTCGAGAACGCGACGTTGCTCGGAGACGTCAGGAAAGTGAGCGGGGTTCCCCGCCGCAAGATCCCGAGCCTGACGAAAAATCCACGGATTTCCGATGGCTCCCCGGGCCACCGACACGCCGTCAACGCCGGTGTAAGACATCATGTCCAGGCACGCTTGAGCGGTAAAAACGTCGCCACTGCCGATGATGATTTTCTCGCCAGCATGTTGCTTGACGTCGCGCAGGAAGTCCCAGCTGCTGGCACCGATATATTTCTGTTCGACCGTTCTGCCGTGAACGGTGATCGCTGCGGCGCCGAGTTCGAAGGCTCCATCCAGAATCCGGAAAAACCTGGCACGGCTTTCTTCCGAATCGTCAATACCTCGCCGCATTTTGACGGTCACGGGCAAGTGGTCCGGCACTTCGTCACGAACCCGCGAGATGATTTCCAGAGCGGTCTCCGGTTGCGAGAGATGATAACCGCCGCGGCAACCGCCCAGTGCTGTGTTCACAGGACATCCGAAGTTGATGTCGATCACGTCGAACCCGGACTCGACGAGTTTTCTGGCCGCTGGCGGAAACTGCTGAGGATCGGAGCCCATCAGCTGCCCGCCGACCGGGTGCTCGTCGTCGGAAACCATCAGGTGACGGCGCGTCCGATGCCGCTGCTTCAGCTCCAGTACGAACCGATCAATCAGCACTTCCGCGATGGTGTAGGGAGCTCCCAGCCGCCGCGCCACAACCCGCATCGGCCAGTCGCTGTACCCGCTGAGTGCCGCCTGAACGATCGGGAATTCGATCTCGCAATGACCAATCCGCAAGGGCTTCAGGTTCAAAGGCCCTTCGACAATCGGTGGTCGCGTTCGAAGCGGAGCAGGCTGATTTTCAATGAGAGAGGATGAGTTGGTCATTTCTCGAAGTGTCAGACGTTTCAAATGATGGTGCAGGTTTGTTACAGCAGCAGAAGGAAACAAACGTGGCATCGTTCCGGCAGTTGCGAGTCGTCAGTAACTGCAAAATTGCCGGAACGGCGCGGAGCTTGTTCCAGCCTACTTCCTGGCTGTCGAATTGCCGAGGCTGATGGAGCACGCGGCGACGGGACGGGATCAAACTGGTGGCCGAAACTTGATTGGTCCAGTTTGTGCTATGTCTGCAGCAGCGATGCCGGAATGTTCGAAAGGCTGGTTTTGGGACCGGCCCGTTTGACATTTTGCAGAATGCGCACGGCGGTATTGTAAGACTTACAAAAACTCCAGGGACGGAGACGGTGTATGTCAGGGTTGACCGGTCTGATTGTCGCTTTTGCGACTGTAGGCGGAACTCCGGATGGAGTGCTGCTGGATTTTTCGGCGTCGTGGTGCGGACCCTGTCAGCAGATGATGCCAGCCGTGCATCGATTGCAGAATCAGGGGTATGCAATTCGAACGGTCGACGTGGATCGAGAGCCTGCGCTGGCCAAACGGTTCAATATCACCCACATGCCAACGTTTGTTCTGGTCGTGAAGGGACAGGAGCAGCAGCGTTACACCGGAACGCTCAGCGAAGCTCAACTGCGACGCATGGCGTCGATGATTCCTCAGAAGTCCGATCCTGCACCGTCGACAGTTCCGCAGGAACCATTGTTTGTGGCGGACAGAAGTCGCAAGTCCAGTTCGGAAAGCCCAGGCCTGATCGAACGGCTGGGAACGGCCCTGACTGGAAAAAACGATCTGTCTGGCGGAGACGAGAAATCGCCGGAGCAGGTCAGTGGCCCGCCTCGGCCAACGAAAGCGGATGTCGTCAGGGCGAATATCGGTGAATCGAAGACACCGGAGTTCACTCGCGATCCCATGCAGGTTTGCACGCGGATTCGAGTCAAGGATTCCAGTGAAATGGATATCGGCTCCGGTACGATCATTCACAGCGAACCCGGTCGAACGCTCATTCTGACCTGCGGTCACATCTTTCGACACTTCGACGATACGGGGCTGATCGAAGTGGACGTTTACCAGGGCGACCGACCGCGCATGTACGACGGGAAACTCGTCCGATTCGATCTGAAAGCGGACGTCGGTCTGATTTCGATTGCGACGCTCGAAACGTTGGCGGCGGCGAGAGTTTCCCGGTCGCCATTGGATTCCGGACAGCTTGTCTTCAGTGTCGGATGCGGCGGCGGCGAGCCGCCCTCGAAGTTGCAGCACCGCGTGACTTCAACGACAAAATTTCCCGCTGGCTACGTCGAGTGTACCGGCACACCGATTCAAGGCCGGTCCGGCGGCGGGCTGTTTACTGTCAATGGTGAAGTTTCGGGAGTCTGCGTACTGGCCGACCCGGCGGCGAGACGTGGGCTCTACACCAGCCTGCAAACAGTGCACGCCTTACTGGACCGTTGCGGCTACTCGTCGATTTATCGAAACCGCGCCGAACTGAAAGAACCGTTGTTCGTGGCCGACGCGGAGAACATCGCAGACGATGCTGACGCCCTGCCGAAAGTAGATTCTCAAGTCGAAGGTTCCCAAAATCCGGGAGCCCCGATCGCAACGAATCGAGACGAGTTGCCGCCATTTGTCGAGCCGAATTTCTCAGCCGACACCGCCATGACGGACGCAGCCACGAATGATTCCGACGTGGGCGGTATTGATCTGCCAACGGAGTTTCTGCCGGGCAGTCAGGACCAGGGAGTGCCGACACCTGACGCGTTTGCGGGCGTGCTGGCGCTGGCCAGTCAACTGTCACAGCAGTCCGCGGCTGAGCAGGACCGAGGTGTGGAAGAGCCACGGCGGCCGTTTATCAGTCCGAGTGCTTCCTCGCTGCGAGGTACGCTGGAAGCAGCACGCGGCGCAGAAGTTGTTTGCGTGATCAGAGACCGCAAGCAACCGGACGGCCCCAGCCAGGTGATCGTGATTCACGAGGCGTCGGATCGGTTCGTGTCGGACCTGACCAGCGAAGTCGAGAACCAGGTTCAGCACACGTCGCTGACGATTCGCAAACCGTCACCATCGCGAACCGCGGCCTCGTCGACTCGGGTTTCACGATATCGACGGCAGCGCTAATGGCCGCGGTTATTCGATGTCGCCATGCGGCCTCGTCAGGTCGTGCCGAACGATTCGGATCGCGTCATGAAACTACCGAGACGCTTCGAGCTTGTCGTGGAGAGACATGTATCCGGAGTATTGGACGGACTCTGCGACACGCTGCGAGTCAGACCGGGATTCCGCCGGATCGAGTGCGGGCCTAAACTCCTCGGCAATCGCTCTTTCTGACACGCTTCGAACACGAATTCGGAATGGAATCGTGATGATTCATGGACGGTATCAAGGGGCTGCTGGAAGGCACGCCGCGTCGCTCTGGTCGATCATTCGCGCGTTGGCGACACCACTGCTGACGTTGCTGGTGCTGGCGACCGTGGTCGGGCCGGCATTCGCTGATGGCAAAGGACCAGCAACATCGGCCAGCGCCGACACTGGATTCTTCGATCTGGTCCGTACCGGTGGACTGATCGGCGGGCTGATCTTCGCGCTCAGTCTGTCGATGGTTTATCTGATGGTTGAGCATCTGCTGAGCATCCGCCGCGGGACGCTGATTCCGGGTGAACTCGCCGAAGCCGTGCATCAATATCTGTCTGAGCGAAAGATCGAAGACGCCAAACAGCAGTGTTCGCTGCAACCGTGCTTTCTGTCAAACGTGCTGGCTTCAGGGCTGGCGGTAATCGAACTTGGCTATCGCGACGTCGAGAAGTCGATGGAGGACACGGCCACCGAGCAGGCTGCTCGCATGTTTCGAAAGATTGAATATCTGCATCTGATCGGCACGCTGGCTCCGATGCTCGGACTGCTGGGCACGGTGTGGGGCATGATCACGGCTTTCATGGAATTTGAAGCGAAGGCGAATCCGGCTGTTTCGGAACTGGCACCGGGCATCTATCGAGCGCTCGTGACAACGATGCTGGGACTGACCGTCGCCGTGCCAGCGTTTGCCGCGTTTGCCATCTTTCGAAACCGGATTGACGAACTGGTCGCCGAAGCGTCGCTGACTGCCGAGTACGTGTTTGCTGACTATCGACGCGACCAGGCCCGTCGTGATCGCGGTCGAACAAAACAGGAGCGAGTAGACGAACTGCCGCCGAAGATACCGTCAGTCACGAGGGAACGAGGGGCTCAGACATGAAGCCTCCCAGCATGACCCGATCGCGATCGGTCAGCTTCAACGTGACGTCGCTGATCGACATTGTCTTTCTGCTGATCATCTTCTTCCTGGTCGCCAGTCACGTTGCTCGCAGTGAAGCCGTTGAACCGGTCGACCTGCCGAAGATTTCTGATCCGGCCGGCGACGACACCGAAACGCCACTTCGAATCGTGATCACCGTCATGGCGGACCGGTCGATGTGGGTGGGAGGCCGACAGGTCTTGCTGCCTCAGGTAGAACAGTTGATCCTTTCGGGTTCTCAGGAAACCGGCAGCGAGCTTGAGGTTCGAATTCGAGCTGACCACGCCGCGACGTATCTGGAGATCGAGCCCATTCTGCTGGCATGTGCTCAGTTTGGTGTGACTCGCGTCGGCTTCGCCGTGTTGCCGAAATCGTTGTAGCACGACGTGCGGTTGCAGAGAAAATCAAATGCGGATTCCGGTATCACATCAGCACAGCCGAGAGCATGACGACTCGTTCATGACTCCGATGATTGATGTCGTCTTTCTGCTGCTGATTTTCTTTGTGTGCGCATCGATCGGTCAGATTCGCGAATCAACCCTGCCGACACCGCTGGCGGCTGGTTCGATCGAGGCCGTAGATCCAGTTGATTCGCCAAAGCCACTGGGGGATGTGTGGGTTCGCCTGGCCAGACGCGGCGAACGAGAAGACGCCATCACGACGGCTGAAGTCAACAATCAGCTGTACGAGAACTGGGATCGTCTACGCGGAACGCTGCGGGAACTGGCGAGCGTTGCTCCCGAAATTCCCGTGATTCTTGATATCGATCCCGGAGTCCCGGTTGGTGATTTTGTCGACATTTACGACACCTGCCGCTCAGCGGGGTTCGACAACATCCAGTTTGCAACGGGATCGCCGCTACCGCCGAAGCGTCGAGACAATCTGTGAAAGACGACAGAGCGACGAGAGAGCGACTGCGAATCCGCAGACCGCTTTGCATCGTCGCCGAATCGGGTACAGAATACGGGTTCGATCTGGATTCGCCCCGGCGGCGACTTCGCAGCGTCTCAATCACCAAGCGAGAGAATTCCGATGAGCCATTGTCGTAACTTCGTAGCGCCGCCGCTGAACCGACGCGAGATGTTGAGCCAGTGTGCTGGCGGTTTTGGCGCAGTCGCCCTTGCCGCGATGATGGCCGATGGCGAACACACTGCCAGCGCGGCATCCGACGGCGACGGACTGTCGACACGTCAGGGAACGCACTTCGAGCCGAAGGTACGAAACGTAATCTTCCTCTACATGGACGGTGGCGTATCGCAGGTTGACACGTTCGATCCAAAATCGGAACTGGATAAGCAGAACGGAAAACCGTTCCCAGCGAAGATTGAGAAGACTCAATTCAACAACATCGGAAATTCGCTGGCGAGTCCCTGGAAGTTCAAGAACTATGGCCAAAGCGGGACGCCAGTCAGCGATCTGTTTCCCCATGTGGGGCAGCATGTTGACGACATGGCCGTCATCCGGTCGATGGTTTCAAATTTCCCTGAGCACACGAACGCCAACTATTTCCTGCACACAGGGCACGGTCAGCAGGGGCGACCGAGTATGGGGGCCTGGGTCGGCTACGGGCTCGGCAGCGAATGTCAGGAGCTGCCTGGTTTTGTGATCCTCAACAGCGGACTGATTCCGCCCGGTGGGTTGGACAATTTTAACAGCGGATTTCTGCCGGCCAGTTTTCAGGGGTCTGTATTTGCGGCCCAGGATCCGCCGGTTTCGAATATTCGACGGACTGAACCGACGGCGGAACTGCAGCAACGAAAACTCGCGCTGCTGAGGAAACTGGATAATCAGGTTCTGACACGGTACGGCAAAGCGGACAAGCTCGAATCGGCGATTGCAAACTACGAACTGGCCGCTCGCATGCAGACCGCGGTGCCCGACCTGATGGATGTTCGTTCGGAATCGAAGGCGACGATTCAGGCTTACGGGCTGGAAGACGAGTTCAAGAATACTCAGACGTTTGGTCGGAGTTGTCTGATCGCACGACGGCTGGTTGAACGCGGAGTTCGATTCATCGAGCTGACATGTCCGAGTGGAAATGGCGATCGCTGGGATCAGCACGGCGGGCTGGTGGACGGTCACACGAAAAATGCCAGGAGCGTCGACAAGCCCATTGCCGCGTTGCTGGCCGATTTGAAACAGCGAGGCCTCTTTGAAAGCACGCTGGTCGTCTGGTCGGGCGAGTTCGGTCGAACACCGTTTGCTCAAGGCACGAACGGGCGGGATCACAACCCCTACGGTTTCTCGATCTGGATGGCCGGTGGCGGAGTTCAAGGTGGCATCACCTACGGAGCGACCGACGAATTCGGCTACAAGGTCGTTGAGAATCGCGTCGAAATTCACGACCTGCACGCAACCATGCTGCATCTCCTTGGTGTTGATCACACAAAACTGACCTATCGATTCAGCGGACGAGACATGCGACTAACGGACGTGCATGGTCATTTGATTGACGGAATCCTCAGTTGATGGCGAGTTCGAGCAGATTGAAAACAGTTTTGGCAGAACAGATTAGATCGCTCACTTCCGCTAGTTCTTTTTCGACGGATCTCCGTCACATCTCTGGATTTACGGCGAAGTTACATTGAGGTCTCGCCCGACATTAACTACACATGTGACCGTAATGCAGAGTCACTTCGTGGGCATAGTGATTCTGGTCGTTGATTACTTGATTGTTGATTACGTTGATTACACCGTGGATGGAAGCGGGACGGGCAGGGCTCCGCAGAAGCCTCAGGCTGAAGAAGGAGCATCTTCATGGATGTATCTCCCGTCAGGGTTGTCATCGTCGATGACCACCAGATTGTCGTTGAATCTCTAGCCGCACTGTTGGATTTGGATTCAGATTTTTCAGTTGCCGGTACGGCCCTCACCGCCGATGAGGGCGTTGAGGTCGTTCTACGAACCAGGCCTGACGTCGCGTTGTTCGACGTTGATTTCCCCGGTCGCGATTCATTCGACGTCATACCGCAGATGATGAAACGTGTACCGTCCACGCGGATAGCATTCCTGACCGCTCATCTGTCCGATGTGTTTGTTTCGCAGGCAATTCGGATGGACGTCCATGGCTATCTGCTGAAGGACGAACCTTCAGCAGAAGTGCGAGCTGCAATTAAACGGCTGCACGCGGGTGAATATGTATTCTCGGGTGCCGTCCGGGACCGACTCGCGTGGGACTCAGTTTCCGGTCGCTACACCGTTCGAGCCGACAACATGTTGTGCGGCCTGAGCGTTCAGCAACTGTCGATCCTTCGGCACCTGGCTCGCGGCGAAAGCGTGAAGGAGATTGCGAGAGTTCTGGGGCGATCGGAGAAGTCGATCGACAGCCATAAGTACCGCATCATGCACCGGCTTGGAATTCACGACCGCGTGGAACTCTGCCGCTACGCCATCCGCGAAGGTTTGACGGTCGTGTAGCGTCACAGGACGCACTCGCCACGTCGCTGTAAACGTTCGCGAGCTGAGAGGTGCAAAAGTCGACGGTGCAAAGTCGCCAAACCGTGGAGTCGTCACGCCGGGGCTCAGCTTCCGGTGCCGGCAGCTTTGGATGAGGTTGCTCGGACTCGTGCGCCCGGTGCCTGCCGGAATTTTTCGTACGATTCCGGGCTGAGCGCCGTGCGGAACCCGCAATGCCAGGTGCCGGACATGACGTCGCCCTTCATGCGTGAGGCGACTCGATAGCCGGTGCAGTAATTGGCATTGCACATGAATGAACCTCCTCGCTGAATGCGTTTCGGAATGTTGGGTTCGTTCGGGTCGAGGCTGTCGACGGGGCCAAAGGGGTTACGCGCCGGGCTGTTCTCGTAATAGTCCGGTCGATACCAGTCGTGGCACCATTCCCAGACATTTCCCGACATGTCGTAAAGACCGAATCCGTTGGCTTCGTAACTGGCGACAGGGGATGTCTTTTCGTGTCCGTCCTGATTGAGATTTCTGAAGGGCCACTCGCCCTGCCAGATGTTGGTCATCCAGCGTCCACCGGGCTCACGCTCATTGCCCCAGGGATAAGTTTCCTGATGGCGACCGCCTCGCGACGCGTACTCCCATTCTGCTTCGGTCGGCAAGCGCTTGCCGGCCCATTCGCAATAGGCGGTGCAGTCTGACCACGAGACGTGCGTTACCGGATGATCCATGCGATCCTCGATGCCGGAGTCCGGACCGTCGGGATGTCGCCAGTTCGCTCCCCGCTTGTACATCCAGACGAGATAAATCTCAGCTGGTGTCGGCCTTCGGCCTTCAGGAAAGGTACTGCGATCAAAATCGGGGTTAAAGCAGATTGATCCTGGCACGAGCACTTCTTCAGGAATTTCCGCCAGTTGTTCTGCCGAAAGCTGGTCAGCAAAGTCTTCACGCCGGGGTTTTCGTTCGGCGATCGTGACATAGCCGGTCGCGTCGGCGAACCGTTTAAATTCGGCAACAGTCACTTCCGTCGAATCCATCCAGAATCCGTCGAGTTCGACTTCGTGGACAGGCAGCTCATCAGGAAAACCATCGGTGCCACCCATCTGAAATTTCCCGCCAGGGACCCATACCATTCCAGTGGGTCGGTCAACTTTCGGCTCTTCGATAATCAGTGGCTCGGCGCTGGACCCGGTGCTTGCCGGTCCGGAGTTGCTGCCTGACGTTGAGGCAACCATCGTTGAAAGGGAATTACCGGGCGGCGTCGCGGCGTCCCCGTTTTCGGTCGACGCGCTCCCAGTGATCCCAGCATCTGCGGTGGGAACCTGTGGAACCGACGAGTCCGTCGCTGCGTCGTTGGCACAGCCGCCCACAATGGTGATTGCCATGCAGCTAAGGGCCGATAGCAGCATCGCCACGTTAAAGTTTGAAATTCGCATGTGCTGATCTCTCCAGGGAAACTCCGAAGCGCCAATTCTAGCGGTCCGAAGCGGTGTTCTTCAAAGCCACTCAAATCGACGCTCGACTTCGATGATCAGATCATCCACGAGATGGTGGCTGATTGTGAAAAATCGTATTGCTGAGGATCGCCGAGTGCTGATATAAGCCACGCCCCTCACAGGCTGCCAGTCTCCAATCC
Organism: Rhodopirellula sp.; assembly: GCA_013203845.1. Taxonomy (GTDB): domain Bacteria; phylum Planctomycetota; class Planctomycetia; order Planctomycetales; family Planctomycetaceae; genus JABMPE01. The sequence continues at coordinate 27,815 of JABMPE010000317.1, forward strand.
CTTCCATCGGCTGCCGGACGACACATCCCAACCCGCGATGACGACTCAGTTCTTGAGTCGGTCACTTCCTGAATTCAAACATCAATCCAATCTCTCAGCGTCTCTTTGTCTCTTTTCGTTGCGGATTCAGCATCCAGGTGATTTTGCCTGCGCTGTACCCGGTGATGAATCGAGGCTTGAGCGGTTCAATTTCCGCCACGATTCCCATCTGCAGAGGCCATTTATGCGAACACGATTTGCAGATTTCGACGGACTGGCCAGAGACGGTGGCTCGCCGGTTCGGACAGAGCCGTTTGCCGCATGGCCCTTGTTCGATGATGAGATGGTGGCTGCCGTGTCTGACGTGCTGCGCAGCGGCAAAGTGAACTCGTGGACCGGCAGGGAAGTCCGTTGCTTCGAGAAAGACTTTGCGGAATTCGTTGGCAGCAACTTCGGCGTCGCCGTGTCAAATGGGACCGTTGCCATCGAACTCGCTCTTCATGCTCTCGGTATTGGAGCCGGAGCCGAAGTGATCGTTCCGCCCAGAACGTTCATTGCAACGGCGAGCGCTGTTGCGATGCAGGGGGCCACTCCCGTTTTCGCTGACATCGATCCGGTCTCGGGAAATCTGACCGCGGAAACCATTGCAGCGGTGATTACGCCAGCAACGCGAGCCATTATCGTCGTGCATGCAGCTGGCTGGCCGTGTGATATGGACCCGATCATGGAACTGGCTCGTCATCACGACCTGCGAGTGATCGAAGATTGCGCGCAGGCTCACGGTGCAAAGTACAACGGCCGGCATGTCGGCACGATTGCGGACATCGGTGCGTTTTCATTCTGTCAGGACAAGATTGTCTCAACGGGCGGCGAAGGAGGCATGATCGTTACGGACTGCCCGGACCTGTGGGAACGTGCCTGGAGTTTCAAAGATCATGGCAAGGGCTGGGACGCCATTCAGAACTGCAATCAGCAACGGACGGTGTTCAAGTGGCTGCACGAGACGATTGGTACCAATTGGCGGATGACCGAGATGCAGGCGGCGATTGGTCTGATCGCTTTACGCCGACTTCCTCTCTGGGTCAAAACCAGGCAATCACACGCCGCGTTGCTGGACGCGGGTCTGGCGATGGTCCCCGGTATTGAGGTGCTGTCTCCGCCCGCCGGTTCGGAACACAGTTACTACAAACATTACGTCAACGTTGCGGCTGAAATGCTTAACGATAAATGGTCTCGCGATGAGATTGTGCGGTGCATCCAGCAGGAAGGTGTTCCGTGCGGCAGCGGTCTGTGTTGCGAGATTTATCTGGAGAAGGCGATTCAGGACGCTGGATTCGCTCCCGCCGTTCCGCTTCCGAACGCCCGGAATCTTGGCGAACGCTGCATCATGTTGATGGTGCATCCAACGCTCAGTCGCGAAGAAATTGACGACACCATCGCGGCTGTCACCAAGGTCATGCGAGTTGTGGCTGAGGAATGCGAACAGCGTACACCGCTGCGGCGAGCTGCTTGAAATGACGGCGGACAGTAATCGACAAGTGGCGGAACGTGATTCTCACTGGAACTACCAGAGGCACAGAGATGTTCAACGCAATCAGAACGAAACTCTTCGGCAATGCTTCGGGGTGGCAGCTTATCCTTCGATTCTTTGCAGACTTTCTCACGGCAAACATTGTGCTGGTTGCCGTTGGTGTGCTCAGAGTCGTTGTTAGTGGCCAACTGGATCTGACTGATCCGGTTGGGCATGTGATGGCAAAGTGCAACCCGGTTTACATCCTTCATGCGAGCTGGTTTGCAGCGACCGCGGTGCTGCTGTTTACGTTTGCCGGTCTTTATCGACCGGTTCCCAGCTCCCGCATCGGGCAGCGTCTGCTTGACGTAACCGGAGCATGTGCTGTCGGATTCGCAGGTCACCTGGCACTCGGCGGAATCGTTGAAGATCGTCTGGCAGCGACTCTGGAAGTCGCCATTCCGGCCTGGACTCTGCTCGGACTGACCGTCTTTGCCACTCGATTTTCGAGCATGTCTCTGATGAAGCGATTTCGGGTCGTGGCGCGTAATACTTCATCGGGCAGCAGCAAAGTCGAAGACGTACTGATTGTCGGCGGCGCCGGTTACATCGGCTCGGTGCTGACCGAACAGTTGCTGCGAAAAGGTTACCGCGTCCGTATTCTCGATGTGGAATTGTTTGGCCGAGACTCGCTGCGGTCGATCATTGATCATCCTCGTCTTGAGTTCATGAGCGGAGATTTCCGAAACATCGAAGATGTCGTGAAGTCGCTGCACGGTATGGACGCAGTTGTTCATCTGGCTGCCATTGTTGGCGATCCCGCCTGTGCTCTGGATCGGGATACGACCATCGCTGTCAACTATGCCGCCGCCAAAATGATGGCTCAGCTGGCTCGTGCGAATGGGATATCGCGATTCGTCTTTGCATCGACCTGCAGTGTTTACGGCGAGTCGGAAGAGATTCGCACGGAAGAGTCGGACCTGAACCCCGTCTCGCTGTACGCGACAACCAAGATTGACGCCGAGCGTGCTTTGCTGGAAGCCGCGGATTCTGTTTTTCAGCCGACGATCCTTCGTTTTGCAACGGCGTATGGCTGGTCGTTGCGTCCGCGGTTTGACCTGGTGGCCAATCTTTTCAGTGCTCAGGCCGTCACCGAAAAACATATTCGCGTGCTTAACGGCGAACAGTGGCGACCGTTCGTTCATACTCGCGATATCGCACGCGCCTGCGTCTATGCGATCGAAGCTCAGTTGTCAAAAGTCGGTGGCGAGATCTTCAACGTCGGTGATCACACTCAGAATTTCACGCTGGAAGCGCTCGGAAAGATCGTCGCGAATTGCCAGCCGGGAACGATTGTCGAAGAGATTCGAAACGACGATGACGCGAGAAACTATCGTGTTGATTTCACGAAGATTCAGCGAGTTCTCGGATTCCGCGCCAGTGTTTCGCTGGAAGACGGTATTCGTGAAATGGTCGAAGCGGTTCGCGATGGCAAGGTCGCGGACTGGACCGATCCGGTTTACAGCAACGTCCGATCGCTTCAAGGAGCCGGGCTGGAAATCCTCAGGTTCGATCCCACCGCTGGAAAGCCAGACGAAGAACTGCAGGCAACGCGGAAGTTTCTTTCTCGTGCTGCCTGATCAGATTTCATCGATTCACTAACTGATCGCCGCGATTCGTGTCTGCAGCCGCGGCGTTCGCAAAGACGTTCGGCGTTGACGCGAGTCGGATGTCGACCAGGGAGTATTACCACGATGCATATCCTTTTTGTGCATAAGAATTTTCCCGCACAGTTCGGGCACATCGCCAGCTATCTGATCAAAAAGCACGGATTTCAATGCTCGTTCGCTTCCGAACTTCCGTCCGGTATCGTCGATGGCATCGAGCGTGTGCAGTACAAGATTCAGGGCGGCGCCACCAAGTCAACTCACTACTGCAGTCGCACGTTCGAAAACGCCGTGTGGCACTCGCACGCCGTTCACGAAGCGATGAAGGCCAGGCCAGACATTAAACCGGACCTGGTGGTCGGGCACAGCGGGTTTGGTTCGACCGTCTGGCTGGCTGACCTCTACGACTGCCCGATCATCAACTACTTCGAATACTACTATCGGAGCAAAGGATCTGATCTGGATTTCCGACCGGACTTTCCCGTCAAGCCAGAGGATGTCCTGAGATCTCGCAGCCGCAACGCGATGATCCTGCTCGATCTGCAGACCTGCACCCGTGGCTACACTCCGACGAAGTATCAGCAGAGTCTGATGCCGGAAGAATACCAGCCAAAGATCGAACAAATCTTTGACGGTATCGACACGACGATCTGGAAACGCAATTCGAGTCCGTCGCGTGTGATTGCCGGCCACAAAATTCCCGAGGGCAAGAAGGTCGTCACTTACGTCTCACGAGGTTTCGAATCGATGCGCGGGTTCGACATCTTCATGAAGTCAGCCAAGCAGATCTGCGACGCCCGTGACGACGTCATCTTTCTTTGTGTCGGTTCAGACCGCGTCTGCTACGGCGGCGACCTGAACCGGATCAAAGAAGAGACCTACCGCGAACACATTCTCAAGCAGGACAACTACGACCTGGACCGCTTCATCTTCACCGGTCGAGTCGATCCGCAGGAACTGGTGGACGTCTTCAGTCTCAGCGACCTGCACTATTACCTGACTGTGCCGTTCGTGCTGAGCTGGTCGCTGATGAACTCGCTGGCGTGCGGCTGTACGGTGCTCGGTTCCGCGACCGCTCCGGTTCAGGAGATGATCCGACACGGCGAAACCGGCTACACTGCCGACTTCTTCGACGTCGACGGTTTTACGGAAATCGCGATGGCCGTGCTGGACGATCCGGAAAAACACCGCCACCTGGGGCAGGCCGGAGCCAAGCTGATCGAAGATGGCTTCAGTCTCGAAAAAATGCTGCCGAAAATGCTGGACCTCTACGAGCGAACCATCGCCACCGCGAAGTAATGCGCCGTTCCTTGCTGATCGCGTAGGTCCGGTTCCTACCGGACAGTTACAGGCAGGCCGAATCGAGCGAAGCGCCGCTCCGGCAACGCCAGTTTGTTCGAGAAACCGTTGATGCCGGAACATCGTCGCTGCGCTCCTCGGGCCGGCCTGCACGTTTTTCAACAGCCTGCGCAGCGGATCGGTTGCCTCGACCACGCCCGGCTTTCCGGAACTCCGCGTACCGGAAGAACCACCACGTTCGAGCGACAGCCTGATCCAGCTCACCGCAGCGCTCGACTTCTCAGACGACGCGCACAGGTGAGTACGTTAGTTGCGTCAAGCTCC